>JBAYVP010000013.1:0-34881 GCA_041674485.1 Sulfuricellaceae bacterium | reverse complement strand
TAACCATTTGATCCGTTGAAATATTATTTGGTCAAGTTGCGTGATGGGGAAACACCCCTAAGCATCACGAATTTTGATCAAAAACACAGCTTTTCCCATCAAGATAGTTGATCACACTCATTAGAGAACAACATCCTGACGCTTCGGTTGCCGACATCTTTTAAAGCTAAGAGGGTGGAGGTCATCGTCATGCCGTTTGAAGAAGAGGTGATGTCTAGTGAGGATAGGGTAGCGGAGGTTCGACGCAGGCCATCTCCCAAACTCAAAGGCACACGAATCATCGGAAACATCATGTCTCCTGTTGTGCCGGAAGAAGATTGGGATGTGCTGAAGTGATTCTTCTGGATACCCATATCTGGATTCGCTGGATCGAACCCGACACAGACCCATTGCCCGTAGCCATTTCCAGAATGATCGATAACAGCGATCAAGTTACCATATCAGCAGTATCATGTTGGGAAGTTGCCTATCTGGTCAAGCGTAATAGACTAATACTTCCCTTGCCGATGAATGAATGGTTGCAAGCGGCACTATACGCTTGACAGCCTTTTCAAGGATTACCCGGAATTGACCGAATTGTTGCCATGATGAGAAACGTTTTATTCAATTCGGGGATGTTTAAACTTCCACAGCACTGGTTCAGTTGCTTTCTCTAAACCGATTGTGGGAGCGACGCTATTTGCGCGCGAACAGATGCTGCGGTTGCTCAACATTACATCCGGTGCGCGGCGCGATTAGCTTTGCGTAGCCAATTACGGAAAAACCTGGAAAGGGCTGCTGTTGACACAGCCCAAGCTCAATCTGTTCGATGGGTTAGCAGAACCTGTCGCAAACTAAATGGAGAAATTCCATGGCCATGAATTTCAAGCCTTACATTACTCGCGATCCTGTGATCTGCGGCGGTGAGCCTGTTATCACGGGGACACGAATAACAGTGCGAACCATCTTGGCAAGCATGGCGGAAGGAATGGCCACGGAGGAGCTCTTGCTGGATTTTCCCACCCTTAGCCGCGATGCAGTGCGTGCCGTTGTTGCCTTTGCTGCGGTATCTGCCGAAGAAGACCTCCCTTTGCCAGCAACCCCAGTGTTGGCATGAAAATAAAACTTGACGAAAATCTGCCCGCGAGATTGGTGGCCGTTCTACAAAGGCACGGTTACAATGTCGATACCGTGCCCGAGGAGCAATTGAGTGGAAGACCGGACGCAGAAATCTGGCGTGCAGCCGGCGCAGAAGGCCGCTTCCTCATCACCCAAGACCTGGATTTCTCCGACATCCGCCAATTCGCGCCCGGCACACACGCTGGTGTGTTACTTGTCCGTTTGCGGGAACCGGGAGCTCTTGCCCTACTGGATGCCATCAACGCCGTTGCCGCCGAGATCGCCGATTGGGGCGGCTGCTTTGTCGTCCTCACTGAAAACAAAATAAGAGTCAAACGCCCTGCTCTACCTGCCGACCGTGAAGCTCTGCGTCACGAGCTTGAGCAGACCTTACGCGAGGCAGCACAATGAGTATGGAAATGAGGCAGGGCAAAATGGGGGAACTTCAAAATTTCGTAACACCACTGCACCGGCAAACCAAGCGCGATTACCTGTCGCGCATGCAGGACGACAAGGTGGCGTGCATGAAAGTCGCCAAGCAGTATGGGGTGGATTATTGGGATGGCGACCGCCGCTTTGGCTATGGTGGCTACCGGTATATGCCCGGTCGCTGGAAGCCTGTCGCCGAGGCGCTAATCCGCACCTACAATCTGGGCCCCGGCTCTAAGGTGCTTGACGTAGGCTGTGGCAAGGGTTTCCTGCTGCATGAGTTGCTGCTGCTTGAGCCGGCGCTAAAAGTGTGCGGCTTTGACATATCGGATTATGGCATTAGCCAGGCCACAGAGCTGGTCAAGCCGCATCTGTTTTTGCATCAGGCGCAGTCCATCTATCCGTTTTCAGATAAAGAATTCGACCTCGTGCTTTCGCTGGGCACGCTGCACAATCTGCGCCTGTTCGACCTGAAGGCGGCGCTTACGGAAATTGAACGCGTTGGTCAACACGCCTACGTAATGGTTGAAAGTTACCGGAACGAGCAGGAAATGTTTAACTTGGAGTGCTGGGCGCTTACTGCCGAGTCATTGTTTGATGAATTGGAGTGGGTATGGTTGTACTCGCAATTTGGCTATAGCGGAGATTACGAGTTTATTTACTTTGAGTAGCGCATACGTCCATAGAATTGCAATTGAGATCGCAGCGAAAGGGTTGTATGAATGAGCTTCTAAAATTTTACGAGCAGCACAAAATATCACCAGTTTCTCAAGACATCAGCGACTTGTATTTACACTTTAGTCGGCGCACGGGCTTGTACCGCACTCTGGGACTTCCTCCCCTGCTATTCAAAGGGCGCGATATTCTTGAGGTGGCTCCAGGCTCAGGATTTAACTCAATTGTTACAGCTTCTTTCGGAGCTAGAAGTTATGATCTTGTTGAACCAAACACAACGGGCTTTAATAAGATGGTTAGTGTGTTTGAGAAATCAAACATCGGGAATACAGCAGTTCAATTTTTTAACTGTCGTCTGGATGAGTATCGGGAGCAGCGAAGCTATGACGTAATTCTCTGTGAAGGATTGATACAGGGACTTGAAAATCAAGAGCAATTTGTTCTCAGTCTGGCAAAATTCCTGAGGCCGGGGGGCATATTGGTTTTGACTTGCTCTGATGCAATATCTCTATTTTTTGAGACCCTAAGGCAATATATTTCGCGCATATTGGTAGCGCAAGCGAGGTCGGCGACACCTAGCGCAATAGACTTTGTGCAAATTACGGAAATGCTAACGGAGGTGTTCTCTTCGCATCTGGGGTCGTTGAAAGGGAGGTCAAGACCCACAAGCGATTGGGTTCAAGATGTTTTGTTGAATCCAACGGGTACTTCAGAATCACTCCAAAATGAATTTTCTTTCGCCAAATGCATGGAAATTTTTGGGGGTGAATTTTGGCTATATGGGATGTCGCCCAACTTTTTGACTAATTTCGGTTGGTATAAAGAGTTATCCCCTGAGCCAAAAATATACAATCAAGCATACCTCGAATCATTTTACAACCAATGGCAATGCCTGCTGCATTACCGTGAAGTGGGGCGATCCGAAGCAAAGCACAATTTTCTCCTGCATGATCTTTGTCGGCAATTCGCGGAGACTGTTGCGGGAAAAGCTCCCTTGAACCCTCCTGAACTGTCTCATCAGGCCATATTGCAGGAACTTGAGCCAGTTCGGCAAATTTTGGCTCTCACAGAAAACTGTGATATGGATTTATCTCGGGCAGCCCTGGTTCAATTTCTCAACTTATTCGCAAAAGGTATGCCTACCCCTTCTGATATTGCTCAAGCGGGCGCATTTGGTGCAGCGTTTGGCCGGGGGCAGCAATACATCTCGTTGGTCAAGCCTGAGTAAGCAATTAGCAGTACTGTAGGCTGCTGGTGCAGCTCTGTGAACCTCAGCATTTCGAGATTACGTGACCTGTATTAGCGCGGGTGTTCATCCAGAACGTAAAATTAAGCCCCGATCATAGGATATGCCGAGGAACGGGGCACATCTGGCACATCTGCCGCGTCTCGTCACTCTGGCGCGAACGATGCGCTTCCTTCGGTAGCGCATCTTACATCTAAGGTGAAGTCAACAGAAATGAGATTTTTTGAGGAGTGCTGAATAGTGCCTTACCAGATTTTTGATGGTGTATATAATAGCTTCGACGAGGCTGGAGGATCGACCCAATTTTTCAATTCAAAAGTTTATCTGGAAAAGGCAAATGAGCGGCTGCTTGCCGCTATTGCAGAGTTGGCGCCAGTTAATGACTATGTTTTTGCGCCGTTCGTTGCGGGCTTGCTGATGGAGAGGGGGACTCTATCTGTCTTAGACTTTGGGGGGGGGCCTGGTATCAGCTACCTGACGTTAAAGCATTCTCTTGTATCTTTTGAAGGGCTTACTTATCACAGCCTCGATGATGAGGAGATTTGCGCGATTGGGCGACGCCATTTCAGTGATGATGAAGCCAGCCGAATTTTTCGTGATCAAGTCAGTAATCTTGATGCGCATTACGATTTTGTGCATTTCGGCAGCGTACTGCAATATGTTGACGATCTTGGCAATCTGCTGTCGATGATCAAAGAAAAAAGCCCAAAATACATTGCAATTTCAGATGCCATGATAGGCAGCGAACGTACTTTCGTCACTGTGCAAGACTACTATGGCCACAAGCACCCATTTCGGTTCTATAACCGAGCCGACATGCTGGCAGCGTTTGCGGCAGTCGGTTATGAACTCGTGGTTGAAATACCCCATATCCCGAAGATCAAGGGGCAGACAAGATTTTACGACATGAGTAACTTGCCGACGGATTGCCGCACAGATCGCACTTATCATCTTGTCTTCAAAGTTCGCGGTTAGTCTTAACTCATGTCTGGCTGAATTTAATCAGACACTATTAGCCAATTCCAAGAAAACAACTGAAATGTTACAGCCAACCGCAATCAAATCAATAATATACAATAAGGATGGGTTATTTCTCTTGCAGCAGCGTGACGATGTGGCAGGCATTGGGGAGCCTAATCGTTGGGGGTTTTTTGGTGGAAAGGTTGAAGAAGGAGAAGCATTGGCGGCGGCGCTTGAGCGCGAACTTCAGGAAAAACTCTGCTGTAAGGTCGGGCAGATAGAGAAAGAGTTATTCCGCTGGGATCGATGCCCCGAGGGTATTCTTAATATAGGCTTTATGGTCAGATTTACGGCTGAAAATGAGGATTTACCCTTAAAGGAGGGGCAGGGGTTTGGTTGGTTCTCCCTGGATAAACTTGTAGATTTGCCACTGAGTTCATTGGTCTACGAGAATATGTCACATCTCTTGCGCATCGCGTCAAAAATAGACGCTTCCGTAGATGTGCGCCTGGAACTCGCCCTATTAAAGCAAGGCAAACTACGCAAGAAAAATGAGCGTGTTTATTATGCCTGTGAGACACCTGTAGCATTGAACATGCAGAGTATTTTTCTTATGAAAGAACTGGCACTTTACCGAGGGGTGCCTGTGTTCCGGGTTTGTCTGCATGAAAACGATGATGAAGAAATACATGAAATGTTGATGATGCACACCCGTCCTGTCCTTGTGGGTCCATTGAAGCAGGATAAGAAATCATTGTCGTATCACATGCTCGATGGCGTGGTGGATATATCACTTCACGATGACACAGGCACCTGCAACCGGACGATTCGGGTAAACAGTAATGACAGTTTCAGTGGTCGTTTTGTTCGGCTAAGGGCGAATATTTTCAGATCAATCCAAACAATATCCCAATACTCGATCTTTCTGGAAGTGGCAAGCGGTCCTTTTGCCGATCATGAAACGGTCTGGTTGGACATTGAGAAATAATGCGAGACTTGCATCTCGCAAACTGAGCAGTCCGAAACCAAATGTATAAAATTCGTTACCGCAATTTAAGTGTTTCTGATCCGCAGTTTAAAGCCGAATTGTTGGCTGCGGTGGATCGAGTATTAACGCATGGCATTTTCATACTTGGCACTGAGGTCGAGGAATTTGAGCAGTTAATTGCAAAATATTGCCAGCGCCAATATTGTGTTGGGATGAATTCCGGGACAGATGCACTTTTTTTTGCTATCAAAGCCATGAATATCGGTGCCGGTGATGAGGTCATAACTACTCCCATGTCGTGGGTCGCCACGGCTAATGCTATTGTCGTAAATGGTGCAACCCCTGTCTTCGTTGATGTGGCTGATGATTTGAACATCAATCCGGATTTAATTGAAGCGGCGATCACCAAGTACACCAAAGCTATTGTGCCGGTGCATTTTACTGGGCGGTTATGCAAGATGGACAAGATTCTCGCAATTGCTGAAAGACATGGTATTCCGGTGATTGAGGATGCAGCTCAAGCTTTTGGCGCTTATTGCGATGAAGGCGTGGCAGGTTCTTTTGGCAAGCTGAGTTGTTTCAGCATGAACCCAATGAAAGGGTTATGTGCTTATGGAGAGGCCGGAGTTGTTGTTACCGATGATCCCATCCTTCAGGAAAAAATGCGCTCTCTACGATACGCGGGGACAGTCAACCGGGAGGATTGTCATATACCCAGCCTGAATGGTCGGATAGACACAATTCAGGCTGCGATGATGATAGTGGGCTTGCGTCACTTTACCAAAAAAATGGAGCGACTTCACCAAATTGCCGCTTACTACTTTAAAAACCTCAAGGAGATAGTCACCTGCCCTCTCAATGATGGTAGCTACCACGCCTTTTATTCTTATACCATTGTCACTGACAAGCGAGATGATCTGAAGGATTACTTGGCCTCCTGCGGTGTGGAAACGAAAATCCAACATTCCTTGTTGATACCCTACCATACAGCCTATAGAGGCCGGTTCGACATCAAAATTCCAACAGCTGAACGACTGGTCAAGCAGATACTTTGTATTCCCAGTCACGAGCATCTGAGCGACGAAGATGTAGCCTACATTACCCAGTGCATTAAAGACTTTTTTGCTTAATGATCCGTCTCGATTGATTCTTGATTCAAATATTTAATGCGCAATCATAAAAAACCAATAACAACAAGTTTGATGGGGCTATTCGTGGTAAAGGATAAACAATGACGGCGATTAATATAGCCTTCTCCGATCTAACACATACCGGGATTACGGTAGACACAAACTATTTCCCTTTAGGGATTGGCTATGTTGCGGGCTATGCAAAAAAATGCTTTGGTGATTCTATTAACATAGATTTATTTAAATACCCTAATGATCTTTCAGTCTACCTAACAAAAAAAGAAGTGCAAGTGGCATGCTTTTCAAATTATTCCTGGAACCTTAACCTAAGCTACCAAGTTGCCACAAAAATAAAAGCGCATTCTCCCAATGTAATTATTGTATTTGGCGGTCCAAATTATGCTGATGAGCGTTCCAAGCAAGAAGAATTTCTTAAAAGTTTTCCCAGCATAGATTTCTATATAGTCGGTGAAGGTGAGGTTTCCTTTGCCAATTTGTTAGGTGCGCTAATGGAGGTGAAATTTGATTTGGATTTGTTAACTTCATCGCGCAGCCAACTTCCAGGCGTTCATTTTTTGAAAAAGGGGAATTTTTTCTGCAATGATATTTCGCCCAGGATTTCAGATTTGTCTGAAATCCCGTCTCCGATATTGATGGGCTTGTTTGACAAATTTATTGAGGCTGATTTTATACCCATGATCCAGACGAATCGGGGGTGTCCGTATTCATGCACCTATTGCCATGATGGCGGTCGTTACTACACCAAGATATCGAGATTCCTACGAACCGTATATGAGCATGAACTTGATTATTTGGCAGAACGGTCAAATGTTCCATGCTTGACCATCACAGATTTGAATTTTGGGATATATAAGGAAGACTACGATATTGCAAAACATATCAAAAAACTGAGTAAAGAGCGTAACTGGCCAACAACTATCGACATAACTGCCGCAAAGAACAATAAGGGATATATCTCGAAAATCGTGGAGTTATTGGGTAACACTTTCCTGATGGGGGCATCTGTCCAGTCTACTGATGCTTTGGTTTTGTCAAAAATAAAGAGGAAGAATTTACCGCTAAATGAGCTGGTTGAGCTGGCAAAAAAGTCAGCGCAGTTTGGCGGAAACAGCTTCTCCGAAATTATCCTTTGCCTCCCGGGAGATAGCAAAGAGGCATATGCGAAATCGCTATTCGATCTGCTGGATGCGGGAATTAACGAGGTGAGGTCTTACCAGTTCATCTTGCTCGACGCTACAGAGGGGGCGTCTGCACAAGCGAGAGCGGATTACGGGTATCAAACCAAGTGGCGTGTCCTGCCAAGATGCTATGGCGCCTATACGTTTTATGGAGAAACATTTCACGCCGCTGAGTTCCATGAGATTGTTGTTTCAAATTCAACCATGCCACACAAGGATTATTTGTACTGCAGAAAATTAGGGTTGTTCACGGAAATATTTAGTAACGGAAGAATATTCGTTGAATTATTTGATTATTTGAATGATAGAGGCATTAAACGCTCCCTGATTATAAGCCGGCTTCTATCGTTTGGATTGCGCGATCAGCAAGTGATTGGGGGACTATTGGTTGATTTCGAAAATAGCGAGAATGAAAACTTTTTCGACAGTAAAGAGGATATTGAGGCATTTTTATTACAGCCCTCCGCAATCGAACGCTATGTTTCTGGAGAACTTGGAAAAAACCAAATGCTTTACTTTAGGGCGAAGGCATTAATTGAGCATATGGGGGACTGTAGTAAGGCAATTTTTGGAGTGGCTCGACAGGCGTTGGCAGAGCAAGACGGGCTGGATCCTATGGTTGATCTTTATTTGAAAAACCTGGAAGAATACATACTCGCTTGCAGGGGCAGCCTTTTTAGCGAAGCAAGTTTCTCGAAGAGATTTGATTTTGACTTTGTAAGGTTAATGGAAGAACATTTTTCCGTTGATCCGATGTCGCGCTACAAGAGTAACGGCGTCATGGTTGAGTTCTGGCGTGGGCAGGATCAGCTTGATGAAATCAATGCCCTGTTGTCTCAATTTGGCCGAAATATTAGCGGTCTCGGACATCTTATGCAGCGTGCCAATATTTACAGGTTGTATCGGCACCCAAGGTATTTGGCTAGCGATCGTCAGACTTGAATCAGCCGTAGCTCAATGAAGCATAACCGTGTTTTCGTCATTGTAAATTCAGCCAAAAAGGATATCTGATGGCAAATAGCCCAGTTACAGCAGACGGGTCTGTACTGTTTAGAAAGATGAAAAGGGCCTTGGCGATTTTGCTCAAATTGCCTTTGTATGTTCTTGCTGTACCGGCAGTAGTATTAATCCGGCTGGTCAAGCCCTGGTTATTAGTCCGGCTTGGCAGTATGGTTAGTAATCGCTTTGGTCACTTTGCTTCCAATACCGAGGTATACCTCTGCGAGCGTGACGCGGGTATTAACGTGCCCAAGCAGCGCTATGTGGATATTTTCTATATGGCCGAAAAGCCAATCAGCAATCAGCATCTGGCAACCATGTGGAAACGGGTCCTCCGCGTCTGGCCTGCTTGGATCATGGCGCCTATCCGTCGGATCAATCTACTGATCCCAGGGAGCGCGGTTTATGAGATAGGCAACAATACGCAAGGTGATCGGGATGTCCACAATCTGTTGGACCAATTTCCGCCGCATCTGCAATTTACCGCTGAAGAAAAGGCGCGTGGCGAGGCAGGTCTGCGGGCGATGGGAATACCATCCGAGGCTGTCTTTGTCTGTTTGAATGTTCGAGACTCTGTTTATTTGGAGGCTCACATAAAAGGCGATTGGGGCTACCACAACTGCCGCGATAGCAATATTCAGAATTATGTGTTGGCAGTCGAAGAGCTGGCTGAACGTGGCTATTTTGTAATCCGGATGGGGGCAAAGGTTCGCGAGGCCATGAAATCCACTCATCCAATGGTCATTGACTATGCTATCAATGGAATGCGTAGTGAGTTTATGGATATTTATCTGGGTGCGAAATGCGCATTCTGTATTTCAACTGGTACGGGATGGGATTCAATAGCCGAAATACTAAGGCGGCCTATTGTTTACGTTAACCTGATTCCATTGAGATACATGACGACTTCTAGTGCGAGATTCATTACCATAACGAAAAAACATGTTTTTCGTGAGCAAGAAAAGATACTGACACTTCGGGAAATATTATCTTGTCCCGATTATGCGTCCAATAGTATCGACCTCATTGAAAACACACCTGAAGAAATCCGCGATGTGGTCATTGAAATGGTCGAGCGTCTGAATGGCACTTGGCAACCCCACGAAGACGACGAAGCTCTACAAAAGCGTTTCTGGGAGATATTTCCAACTGACGCGGTAGATGCCTATCAGGGAAAGCCTCTCCATGGCGAGATACGTGCCCGCTTCGGCGCCGCGTTCCTGCGCAATAACCGGGACTGGTTACAGTGAGTAGAAGGGGTGAGGGTTGACGTGCTTTGGTGGGATGATGAAATGTTTGCAAATGCCTCATCTATAAAGAATCTGACGCACTTTCTATGAAAATAGCTGTATCACCCCCTTCAACGCCCCGCAAAATATGGGAGCTTCTTGGCGATGCCGAGCACAGCAACGCGATAGTGCTGCTGTGCTTAATGTTCATCGGGATGTTGTTGGAAACGCTGGGCGTGGGGCTTGTCATTCCGGCGCTTGCGCTGCTGACGCAGCCTGATTTTGCGGGCAAACACCCAACGCTACAACCCATTCTTCAATCCCTGGGCAATCCCGGTCAGCATACCCTCGTTATCTATGGCATGTTGGTGCTGGTCGGTGTGTATTTTGTCAAAGCGCTATTTCTTGCCTACCTCGTCTGGAGGCAGGCAAGGTTTGCCTCCGGGGTGCAGGTACGTCTTTCACAGCGCCTATTTACCACTTATCTGCGTCAGCCCTACACTTTTCACTTGCAGCGCAATTCGGCGCAATTGATGCTTAATGTCACAAGCGAAGTGGGCATGTTCACGGGCGCCACCACCCAAGCCATGAACCTGCTTACTGAATCCCTGGTGCTCCTCGGCCTATGCACTTTACTCCTTGTGGTCGAACCCTTGGGGGCATTGATTGTCGTGTCGGTGCTGGGTATTGCCGCCTGGGGGTTTCATCGCCTCACCCGTCGACGCATCACCCGCTGGGGCGAGGTGCGCCAACATCATGAGGGTTTGCGTATTCAGCACCTGCAGCAGGGATTGGGCGGAGCTAAAGACGTGAAGCTGCTCGGAAGGGAGGCTGATTTTCTGGAGCAATTCCGTGTGCATAATGCTTATGGCGCTCATGTTGGGCAGTTGCTGGCCACCCTGCAACAACTGCCGCGTCTGTGGCTGGAGTTGCTTGCCGTCAGTGGCCTTGCCATACTGGTAGTCAGTATGCTGGCGCAGGGCAGTGCGTTGGAAGCTATATTGCCGACGCTGGGGCTGTTTGCCGCTGCGGCATTTCGCCTTATGCCCTCAGTTAATCGGATACTGAGCGCGCTACAGTCATTGCGCTATGGCCTGTCGATGATCGATACATTGTATGCTGAATTCAAGCTTGCCCCGCCGGAAGCGGCTAGCGTAAGTGCTCCCGCTGTGCCTTTTCGTGCGAAGTTGGAACTGAATAAAGTCACTTATGCCTACCCTTGTGCTGCCAAGGCGGCACTCAACGAAATTTCACTCACCATTCGTCATGGCGAATCCGTGGGCTTTATCGGTAGCAGCGGTTCCGGCAAAAGCACCTTGGTCGATATCATGCTTGGCCTGCTCACGCCCGATAGCGGCGAAGTGCGGTTGGACGGCGAAGATATTCAGCAGTCCCTGCGTAATTGGCAGGATCAGATTGGCTATGTGCCGCAGTCGATTTTTCTAACCGACGACACCTTGACCCGCAATGTGGCTTTTGGTTTGCCCAATGCACAGATTGACGAGGTCGCAGTATGGCGTGCCATCCGTGCCGCACAGCTGGAAGATTTTGTGCATTCTCTGCCAAAGAAGCTTGATACGCTCGTAGGCGAGCGCGGTATTCGGCTTTCCGGCGGCCAGCGCCAGCGCATCGGCATCGCCCGCGCGCTCTATCATGACCCGGTCGTGCTGGTGCTGGATGAGGCCACCAGTTCGCTCGATACGGCTACCGAACGCGATGTGATGCAAGCGGTGCGCGCCCTGCAGGGACGCAAGACCATCCTTATCGTCGCCCATCGCCTCTCCACCGTTGAGCATTGCGACCGGCTATACCGGTTGGAACTGGGGCGGGTGGTGGAAGAAGGCGCCCCGGAAACGATGCTGACGAGCATGTCCGGCACATCAGGTTGACAAAAGCCTCTTGTGCCCATACCCGACAGCCTACGGCTTGGGTACAAGAGCCGTCAGGCTGTCGGGTATGCATCGTATCCCGCTAGGAGCCTGTCGGACTTAAAGAATCGAAGCGAAAAATGAGCTGGTCGAGGGCAGATTTTCCCGCTTTTCAAGCCAATAGTTATTCATATTGGTTTGAAAAGCGGGAAAATATGCACCGACTAGGTCATTTTGCAGCCGATTCCTTTAAGTCCGACAGGCTCCTAGACGCGGCTAAATCCACAAATTGTGGTCGCGTAAGGTATAGCTTCAAGGGAAGAGAGACTGTTGCACCCACGATATAGCGCATTACCCACTACGGGTCACGTAGAGCTAATCTGTTGAACTGCACGAAGGGATTGCCAGAAGGGTATTTGATTTTTATGCTATAAAACATATTGATACATGTTTATCGGTACAATGCTGATTTGGATTTGTTGGCTGTAAATCGTCCACGCAGCGGATGATTATCATCTGATATAATCCGGGCATGTATACGAGACATATTCTTCCGTTACTCAATGAAGCACTTGCAGACACGCCGGTTGTATTGCTGAATGGTGCGCGTCAGACCGGCAAAAGTACGCTGACCCAATCGCTGTCCGCCGAAAATGGCCGTCGCTATTTAACGCTGGACGATCACGTCACGTTGGCTGCCGCCAAGGGCGACCCCGATGGATTTATTGCGGGTTTCAATGGCTCCTCCGTCACGCTGGATGAGGTGCCGCGGGTGCCCGAGCTTTTCCTTGCCATTAAAGCGTCTGTAGATCGTGATCGCGTCTCCGGTCGATTCTTGCTGACGGGTTCGGCTAATGTGTTGTTGTTGCCCGGCATCGCCGATTCGCTTGCGGGGCGCATGGAAATATTATCGCTTTGGCCGTTGTCGAATGCTGAAATAGCTGGTGTGCCGACTGTTAATCTCGTCGACTGGCTATTTGACGGGTCAATGAATGCATTGACGATATCTCCATGCGACCGCGCCCAACTGATTGAAAAGCTGTTGTGTGGCGGATACCCGGAAGTAGTTAGCCGTAATTCGCCACGACGCCGGGCAGCATGGTTTAACAGTTACCTGCAAGCTATTATGCAACGTGATGTGCGTGATTTGGCCCATGTTGAGCAGCTGACTGAAATTCCGAATTTAATCAAACTGCTGTCTACCCGCAGTGCGAGCCTGTTGAACTTTGCCGAAATCTCCCGGTCTAGTGGATTACCGCAAACGACGCTCAAGCGCTATTTCAGTCTGTTGGAAACCCTGTTTTTGGTGTATCGCTTACCGGCGTGGGAGCGTAATTTAGGCAAACGTTTGGT
The DNA here is from genome assembly GCA_041674485.1 of Sulfuricellaceae bacterium. GTDB lineage: Bacteria > Pseudomonadota > Gammaproteobacteria > Burkholderiales > Sulfuricellaceae > JAGXQV01. Next base: position 21,707 of record JBAYVP010000013.1, on the reverse strand, counting down.
CAAAGCCCCCAAAGTATTCTTGCCGGATAGTGGAATGTTGGCTCACTTGGTCGAACTGTCAGCGGAACGATTGACCCTTGAGGCGGGTTTGCCCGGCAGCTTGATAGAAACCTTTGTGCTAAGCGAATTGCTCAAACATCTCGCCTTCTCGGAAAGGCAACTGACCCTCTGGCACTACCGCACGCAATCCAATATCGAAGTCGATTTCATTCTGGAAAACCGGCTGGGCAAGCTGACGGGGATTGAGGTCAAGGCCAGTCATAGCGTAGGAAGCAAAGATTTCAACGGCCTGCGCCACTTGAAGGAAACCGAACCGCAGTTTTTTCAACGCGGCATCGTACTATACAGTGGCCGCGAAGTCGTGCCGTTTGCTGCCGATCTGTTTGCAGTGCCTTTATCGATGTGGTGGGCGTTTAACAGCCGTGCTGCTTGAAATGTTGTCTTTCACATGGAACCGAAATATTCAATGAAAATCTTAGTTACCGGGGCCGATGGGTTTATTGGTTCACACCTTACGGAAGAATTGGTTCGGCGGGGGCATTCGGTGCGTGCTTTCGTCCACTACAATTCTTTCAATTCCTGGGGGTGGCTGGATCATGCGCCAAAGGCGCTGCGGGATAATCTGGATGTCTTTGCGGGGGATATTCGAGACCCCCACGGCGTGCGCCAAGCTATGCAAGGGTGTGACACCGTTATGCATCTGGCTGCTCTGATTGCTATACCGTATTCTTATCACTCGCCCGACACCTATGTGGATACCAACATCAAGGGGACGCTGAATATTCTCCAAGCCGCACGGGAATTGGGGGTGCGTAAGCTGATCCATACCTCGACGAGCGAGGTTTACGGTACGGCCCGCTTTGTGCCCATTACCGAAGAACACCCCTTGCAGGGGCAATCTCCTTATTCCGCCACCAAGATTGCCGCCGACCAGCTTGCCATGTCTTTTTATTGCTCGTTTGCCACGCCCGTAGCCATTATCCGACCTTTTAACACCTATGGGCCACGCCAGTCTGCCCGTGCGGTCATCCCCACGGTTATTACCCAGATTGCCGCCGGGCGTCGGAAAATCCGGTTGGGCGCCCTCCATCCCACGCGGGATTTCAATTACGTGATGGATACCGTGGAAGGCTTTATCGCTGTTGCCGAAAGCGACAAAACCGTTGGCGAAGTGGTCAACTCCGGCAGCAACCATGAAATTTCCATCGGCGACACCGTCAAGTTAATCGCTGAAATCATGGGGACTGAAATTGAAATAGAAACCGACCAAGTCCGCTTGCGCCCCGAAAAAAGCGAAGTGGAAAGGCTGTGGGCGGAAAATGCAAAAATTGAGCGACTGACTGGCTTTAAGCCGCACACAACCTTGCGGGAAGGTTTGGAAAAAACCATCGAATGGTTCACCAACCCCGATAATCTCAAGCAATACAAAGTTGATATTTACAATGTCTAAACGTGCGGTCATTCTGGCGGGCGGAAGGGGGACGCGTTTACGCCCCTACACTGTCGTACTACCCAAACCGCTAATGCCAATAGGGGAATCCCCCATACTGGAAGTGATTATCCGGCAACTCGTGCAACGAGGTTTTGACCATATCACCTTGGCGGTCAACCACCAAGCGGAGATCATCAAGGCATTTTTCCGGGATGGCGCCCAATGGGGAATCCGAATTGATTATTCCTTGGAGGATAGACCCCTCGGCACCATGGGTCCCTTAAAGTTAATCCCCGACTTGCCGGAAAATTTTCTTGTCATGAATGGGGATGTGCTGACGGATCTGGATTATGCCGCCTTCCATGATAACCATGTCCAATCCGGCGACATCTTCACCATCTCTTCCATGCGCCGACGGCACCTTATCGACTATGGCGTGCTGGACACGAATGGAACAGGTTGGCTTACCGGTTTCCGGGAAAAACCTGGGGTGGATTACGAGGTAAGCATGGGGATTTATATGGCTAACTCCGCCATCCTGAAGCACATTCCAGAAGGCATCCCTTATGGGTTCGACAATCTCATGCTGGAACTCTTGGCATTGGGTAAGGCGGTGGCGGTTCGGCCTTTCGATGGCTACTGGCTTGATATTGGACGCCCCGACGACTATGCTAAAGCCATCGACGGATTCGAGGCTATGCGCGCCCGGTTTCTAGGTTCATGACTGATGTGATCGTTACCGGAGCAACCGGTTTTATTGGTAAAGCCTTGGTACAGCGACTTCTGCACATGGGGGTCAAGGCCATCCCGTTGGGAAGCCTGGATGGCGATGTAGCTGAAGCGGCAACCTGGGAATCGCTACCCAAGGTGGCTGCGGTCGTTCACCTCGCCGGGAGGAGCTACGTGCCGGACAGTTGGTCGGATGGGGCGAGCTTTATTCGCACCAATGTACTGGGCACGGAACAAGCGCTTGCCTATTGCCGCCGACAGGGCGCAAGATTGGTTTACGTCAGCGCCTACGTTTACGGCATACCATCTGAGTTGCCGATTGCCGAGACTCATCCCATTATGCCCAATAATCCTTATGCGCTTTCCAAACGCATGGCTGAGCAATTGTGCGAGTTTGCCAGCCGTTTCCAAGGGGTCTCGGTGACTGTCCTGCGGATATTCAATGTATATGGCCCGGGGCAGCGACCGGAATTTCTCATCCCGTCCATTATCAGGCAGGTTAAGGAAGGCAAAGAAATACGGGTGATGGATCTTAAACCCCGCCGTGATTTCGTGTATCTGGATGACGTGGTGGACGCCATCGTCAAAGCCTTGTCGGTTACGCAAGGATTCAACCTTGTCAATATCGGCTCTGGAAAATCCTTGTCGGTGGAAGAGATTATCGGTTGCATTCAGGCTGCTGCGGGAACGGATTTGCCGGTCGTTTCCGAGGCTACGGAGCGGCCTCAGGAAATTCCCGATGTGCGGGCGGACATTACCCTTGCCAAGCGTGTTTTGGGATGGGCGCCTCAGCTGAGTTTTCTGAGTGGAATTAACCGATTATTAAATGTGGAGTGAAATAGTGGCCAACCGCTATGTACCCATTAACAAAGGCAACTACTCCATGGATACGCCGGAGCGGGAGGCCAGATTCGAAGCTTGCCGGGGCGCAGGCTGGGAAGATGAATATGCCGAATATCGGAGTAATTGGAGCCGGTTTGCTACAGAGCAGATCATTTCAGATTATCCGTTGCTGGTTGATATTGAACTCTCGTCACTGTGCAACCTGCATTGCCCGATGTGCTACACCATCACGGATGAGTTCAAACGTGAAGTGAATGCTACCCGAATGGATTGGGAACTTTATACAAAGATCATTGACGAAATAGGCGGCAAGGTGCCTGCTATTCGCCTAAGCTTGCGTGGAGAGGCAACTCTCCACAAAAAGTTTGTTGAGTGTATTCGCTATGCCAAGGAGCGAGATATCAAGGAAGTTTCCGCTCTTACCCATGGAGGGAAATTGACCCCGGCATATTTTGAGCAGATCGCCGAGGCGGGTATCGACTGGATTACCATTTCCATCGACGGGGTAGGCGCGACCTATGAGAATATTCGTAAGCCATTGAAATTCGATGAGATGGTAAACAAGCTCAAGGCCATCAAACAGATCAAGCAAGAGCGGGGCTGGGGCAGGCCCGTTATCAAGGTGCAAGGCATTTGGCCGGCCATCCAGAAAGATATCCAGGTCTACTATGATACGTTTGAACCGATTAGTGACTTAGTGGCTTTTAATCCTCTTATCGACTACCTGGGGAATGACACTTACATCGAGTATCTGGAAAATTTCACCTGTCCCCAACAGTACCAGCGTTTAGTAATCGGGGCAGATGGCCGGGTGATGAAATGCTCGAATGATGAGGAAAACCGGGAGGTGATCGGCGATCTGAATACCAATACCGTCCATGGAATCTGGCATGGTGAAAGGATGCAACAAGTTCGCGAGGCGCAAAAACGTCTACGGGGTTTTATGGAAAGCTCAGTGTGTCGACGTTGTTACCTACCGCGCCTGACTAAGGATGAGGAGGCCATGATTGGCAACCGTGCATTTATTGTTAGGAATTACGTCTATCGGACTCAGTTGATTGGGAAATGAGTTTGGTCACGGGCAATAATTATGGCCGTTATTGAGATTGATATGCAAAAGTCTGTTCTTTTTATTTATCCTAATACGACCTCGATACCGGTCATCCCTGGGGCAATACCCATATTGTCGGGCATTGCCCATAGCCGTGGCTGGATATCTTATTTTTTCGATGCCTATCATTATGAAGTATTCCGTAATGGCCAAAGCCGGTCCTCCTCTGCAGAGTTCAAGCCGATCACCGATAGCGCCCCAAGGGAAGTTTTACCCGCTGAACAACTGATCGCCGACCTGCAGGCTCTGATTAACGACGTAAAACCGGACATCGTTGCTGTTTCCTGCATGACAATCGATTACGAATTCCTGTCGCAGTTCTGGCACGACATCACACTGCTGACCGAGACGGTAACGATTATCGGCGGGCTCCATGCTATTATTTGCTCATCGGATATTGTGAAAGATGGGTTCTTTGACATCATCTGCATGGGGGAAGGCGAGGAGGTATTTGCCGAGCTTCTGGCAAACATCGAAAGTGGAATGGCCATATCCGATATCGTTGGAACCATTAGCATCGACCGTCAGACGCAAACTGCCAAAAATAATGGTCGTCGCAATCTCATTGCACCCGATAAGCTTTGGGTAACGGATCAAGATTATTCCATTTTTTCCAATGAGTATTTTATTTATCCCTTCGACGGACGAACATATCGGCGCTTTGCATTCGAGGTTGCCCGCGGGTGCGCGTATAGCTGTACCTATTGCGGCAACACTGCACTGAAGAATGCCTATGCGGGGCTTGGCAAATTCGTACGCCAGCGTCCTGTCGACTCGGTTATAGCTGGTATGCTTAAGGTGATGGACGATCGCGATATCGAGCTATTCTATCTGATGGATGAGTGTTTCCTCGGCCACCCCATTAAGTGGCTGCAGGAGTTCTCTAGCAAATATGCAGAGTTCATTCGCCTTCCCTTCATCGTGCAGACGCGTCCCGAGACGATTACCCCAGAAAAACTTGATCTTCTGGATGCCATGGGCGCGCCGTTTTGGCAGGTGAGTATGGGGGTAGAATCTGGATCGGAGCGGATTCTTTTCGATGTTTGTAACCGTCGCACCCGCAAGGAACGTATTCGTCAGGCGTTTGCTATGCTCAATGAACGCAATATCCGCACTTCGGCATTCTTTATGATCGGTTTTCCCTACGAAACCCGCGAAGAAATTTTCGAGACCATCGAACTTTGCCGTGATATTAGGCCAACAGTGGCAATTGTCAGCATCTTCCAGCCGTTGCCAGGGCAAGAGTTGCGTGATGTGTGTATTCGGGAGGGCTTCATTTCTGGCAATGAGCCGCAGATTTCCTTTACTGAAGGATCAATATTGCAAATGCCGCAAATCTCGGCCAAAGATATCCTCAACCTAAGACGCGTGTTCATGCTCTACGCGTCGCTTCCAGCCAAATATACGCACCAGATTGAACAATGCGAACATAATTTCGAAGAAAATCGCGGACTTTACGATGATCTGGTGGCGTTACGTTGGCAGTTGGAGAAAGCGAGCAAAGGGTAGATGCTGTTTGAATCGTATGATGGACAATAAGCCGATGAGAAAATCTGATTCTTTAGACGCATTGCTCAATGTCTTCTGGCTACGCCCGGAAACCGCCCTATGGCGAGAGCTTGACATTCGGACAATGGCGGATTTTCAATTCCGATCCCCTTCTCTTGATTTGGGGTGTGGCGATGGGATTTTTTCGTTCATAAGGGGCGGCGGACGTTTCGATAGCGTATTTGACGCATTCCAAGTTATGTCCGGATTAGATAAGTTTTTTGAAAATGTCGATGTGTTCGACGCCTTTGATGAATTACTTAGTCCAATAGTCGTTCACGCTGCTGATTACCAAATAGATTGTGGCTTTGATCATAAAGATAATTTATTAAAGAAGGCTTCCAAGCTTGGTCTTTATAAGTCTTTACAACAAGGGGATGCAAATGCTGCGTTGCCTTTTTCTGATGAAAGCTTTTATAGTATTTTCTCGAATATTCTTTATTGGTTGGATGATCCGTCGAAAACTCTGAAAGAAATTAGTCGAGTACTTAAGCCCGAAGGCAGGGCATGCTTCATGCTGCCCAACATTACGCTTCCGCAATACAGTTTCTTTAATACGCTTTATGTACAGACGGGCGATGCTAGATGGGCTTTTTTGGAGAAATTAGATAGAGGGAGATTTAATGACAACATTCGCCAAGCCAGAAGCTCTGCGGACTGGGAAAACATGTTTTCCAATGCTGGATTAAAAATCATATCCCATCGGCAACATTTGTCCAAGACAGTTATACAATTATGGGATATTGGCATGAGACCCTTGTTTCCTGTGTTGCTTCGCATGGCTAAAGGGCTGGACAAAGACCTGCTGTCGAGCATCAAAGAAGATTGGGTGAGAACACTACGGCAATTTCTGGAGCCGATCATTCTTATGGATGCTGATCTTAGCGAGGAACATGAGCCGGCCTTTCATTGTTACGTATTGGAATGCATCTAGCAATGTTCAACAATTATAGGCATCATCGTGCATATATCATTGCTGAGATCGGCGGCAATTTCACGACTTTTGAGCAAGCTCGGCGACTTATTGATGCGGCTGCGGATTGTGGCGCCGATGCGGTCAAAATACAAACCTATCGCGCCGAAACAGTAGCTAGTAAAGCTGCGATATTCGACATGGAGAATACCGGCAAAGTCTCCCAGTTCGAGTTGTTTCAAAAATACCAGATTGATTGTGATCTTCACCGTAAAGTTTTTGGATATGCCGAAGAAAATGGATTGGATTGGTTTTCCAGTCCGTCACATGAAAGCGATGTGGACATGTTGGAGTCGCTGGGTGTCGGTGTGCATAAGATTGGCTCGGATGATGCCGTGAACCTTCCTTTCCTGCGCTATGTGGCGCGAACCGGCAAGCCGATTATTCTCTCGACAGGCATGTGTACTCTGGAAGAGGTGAAGGAATCGGTCAACGCCATCCTTGCCGAGGGAAACGACAAGCTGATTCTCCTGCATGCCATCACGAGCTACCCAACCCATCCGGAAAACGTCAATTTACGCGCCATGCAGACGCTGATGACTGAGTTTCCGCAATTTGATGTCGGTTACTCCGATCACACCTTATCCCCAGTGGCCTGTTTGTGTGCAGTGGCCATGGGGGCGCGCGTCATTGAGCGACATTTTACCTACGACAAGAATGCAGAGGGGCCGGACCATATGTTGTCGGCAGACCCGGCTGAGATGAAATGGCTGGTGGATGCAGTCCGTACTTTTGAAATTATGCGGGGAACGGGTGTCAAACGCCCGGCGGATAGCGAAAAAATCACCCGCAGAAACAACCGCAAGAGCTTGGTTCTGGCTCGTTCCATCCAGTCCGGGCAACGCCTGACTGTCGATGATGTAGCCATCAAACGTCCGGGCTACGGTATTCAACCCAAATTCATGGAACAAGTTCTTGGACGCAGCTTGATGCGGGATATGGAGCAGGATGCCGTGTTGTGCTGGGAAGATATGGCGTGACGATAGGGGTAGTCATTCAGGCAAGGATGGGTTCGTCCCGCCTGCCGGGCAAGGTGCTTCGCCCCATAGCGGGGCGCGTATTGCTGGATCATGTCATCGGGCGCTTACGGGATTTGCAGACTCCGGTCGAGGTCGTGGTTGCCACGTCAACAGAGCCGGGTGACGATATTGTGGCCGCACACTGCAAGGGGCGGGTGAATTGTTTCCGGGGCAGCGAATTGGATGTGTTGGATCGCTATGTGTCGTGCGCCCAGGCCAACCGGTTTGACCATGTGCTTCGTTTGACTGCCGACAACCCTTTCACCGACATCGAAGAACTCGACCGATTGATTGCGCTACACTTGGTTGAAGGCTACGATTATACCCACGCTTTTGGCGAATTGCCCATCGGGGTTGGCGCCGAAATTTTTACCTTTTCGGCGCTGCTGGAAAGCCATCTGGCGGGCCATGCGCCCAATCATCGGGAGCATGTGAACGAATACGTTCAGGAAAACCCCGATCTGTTCCGCATTGGGCGGCTTGCTGTACCAGCCCGAAAGAAAGCGCCAAACCTTAGTTTGACGGTGGATACTCCGGCGGATTATGAGCGCGCCTGCCATTTAGCCGAAAAAGCCAAGGGTGCATGGCTGACCACGGAGGAGGCGATTTTACTTTGCTTGCGCTCTGTGTAGAAAGCTCCCATGCGCGCGGGATGGGGCATCTTTATCGTGCCCTGAATTTGGCTCAGGCGCTGGCGGCGCGGAATATTTCATTGCTGTTCGTAATCAATGATCATAAGCCCGCACATGGCCTGATTGCTGAACATGGTCACCGGTTTGAGCTGGCGCCGCTGGAAGATACGGCATCAGGTTGGGAAGAAGGCATCGTTGCCCGCCACGGCATCCGCCTCTGGATTAATGATCGCCTGAACACCGGGCGTCGCCATGGAGAATGCATCAAAGCCATGGGACTTGCGTTGGTGACGTTCGATGATCGTGGAGAAGGCGCCGCATTTGCCGACCTCAATGTGGCAGCCCTGGTTTTCGATGAGGCAGCTTCATTGCCTGGGAAAAGGGTGTTGCAGGGGGTTGACTACCTGATCCTCAATCCGGAAATAGCCCAATATCAACGTCTGCGTTCACGGAGGGACTCCCTATTGGTTACTCTTGGAGGCAGCGATACCTACGGAGTGACGGTCAAAGTCGTTCGAATGCTGGCCGGACTAGGCCTCGGGGCTACGGTAGTGGTGGGGCCGGGGTTTGCCCACCACAACGACTTGGCCGAAGTGATGACGCCCACATTTATACTGAAACAGGGGGTTCCTTCCCTGATTGCCGAATTTTTCCATCATGATCTGGCGATTACAGGCGGGGGGATTACACCTTTCGAAGCCAATGCATCCGGGTTGCCGTGTATCGTGATTGCCAACGAGTATTTTGAGGTGGCTGTCGGCAAGGTTTTGTCCCGCCTGGGCGGCGCAGTTTTTGCCGGACATCACAGCGAACTCCAGTCGGAAGTTTTTTCTATGCCGTTGCCTATTGAAGCCATGAGCCGCGCGGGAATGAACCATGTTGGGCTTGAAGGTATGCACCGTGTAGTCGAAGCTATTACTGAGTATCTTTGATGAACATGAAAAAAACGGTGGTTATTCATCAACCGGATTTCGCTCCCTATATTGGTTTTTTTCACCGATTTCTCCATGCCGATCTTTATCTGGTGCTGGATCATGTTCAGTTTGTGAATGGAACCTCGCGCGCCTGGACGCATCGGGACAAGATCAAGACCCCCAAGGGAGCGCAGTGGCTGACGTTGAGCGTTAAGAAAACACCACGGGACACGCCGATTAACCGGGTTGAATTATCAAAAAGCGTAAACTGGCGAACTGATCACCTGCGGATTTTGGAAGCGAATTACCGCAACGCACCTTTTTATGAGGAGATCATCCCACATTTGCGGAATCTGTATAATCAATCCGTTTCCTTTTTGATGGAATTCAATTTGCTCTCCATAGAAATGCTCATGGATTTGCTGGATGTAAGGATTCCCACGATGTTGTCAAGCGAACAGTCCCCTCAGGGGGCAAAAAACGAGCTTCTGATTGATCTATTGCAGAAAGCCGGGGCAACACACTATCTTTCCGGGGTTGGGGCGCGGGATTACCTGGAAACGCATCGATTCAACGATGCCGGAATCAAAGTGGTGTGGCAGAACTTCACGCACCCGATTTATCCGCAGTTGTTTGGCGAATTTATTCCCAATCTGAGTTCTCTGGACCTGCTATTCAATTGTGGGGTTTCTGGAGCCAGGCAAGTGCTTAGGAGCGCGGCATGAATATTTTGGCTATCGGCGCCCATTTCGACGATTTGGAATTGGGGTGTGGCGGCGCCTTGGCTAAACATGCCGCCAATGGCGACAATGTGTATGCCTTCGTCGCAACAGTATCGGGCTTTACCAACCAGTACAATCAAACGGTGCGTGAAAGCGAAACTGCTCGCAAGGAAGCAGAGGCAGCCATGCGCATTCTCGGCGCTCAGGAAATGATTTGCGGCGAATTTAAGACGCTCGAAGTGGAATTTGTAGATACGCTTAATATCCAGATACTGCGCATCGTCGAGTCAAAGCGCATCGACACGGTCTATACGCATTGGGTCGGCGATATACATCATGATCACCAGGCGGTGGCTCGCGCTTCGCTCCATAGTTGCAGGCATGTACCCAGGCTTCTGATGTATCGCAGCAATTGGTATCACTCGACACAGGATTTTCGCGGTAACTTCTATGTGGATATCACAGATTACTGGAATATCAAGGAAGAAGCGATTCTCGCACACGAATCGGAAATGGGCAGAACCGGCGCCAAGTGGATTGATTTTTTTCACAGGGAGGCAGAAAGCGCCGGACAAAGAATCGGTGTGAAATATGCAGAAGTTTTCGAATTGGTAAAGTGGTTGGACCAATGAATCAACAGATCGAGCGCATTGGCCATTCCAATCCGAAAATTCTCCTTTTTCATCCGGAGGGAGAGAGTTACCTCAAAAAACTGGTACTTTCCGGTATTGATTATGCGGTTTTTAATCCGTTGACGGATGTGGAGTACAAATGGATCGACGTAATCCGCTCTGTCTACCAAGGCATAAGACTTTATAGGGGGCGTATTCTGCGTATTTTCTTATCGGTGAATGCGGCTCGATCGTTTATCAGAAAATGCAGGGGCATTCTTATTGCGAGACAAATCAAGGACATGAATCCGAAGGCGGTAATTACCTTTGTTGACAATTCCGGATTGTTTCATGTGGTATGCGAACATTGCAAGGGAATTTCTTTCCTTGCAATTCAGAATGGCGGCAGATATGTATGGTGCGCACGTGATTCGCGTCCAAGCCCGGAATCCATATACCATATTGATGAATATTATTGCTTTGGACCGCAAGTGAAAAGGCTTTTCGAGCGTTATGGGCATGACATCAGGCGCTATATTGCATGTGGTTCGCTGGTAGGGGGGTATTTTTTTAGTGCTCACCCGGAATCTCAGGTGCGGGAAGCAGCTATTTACGATATTTGCCTCGTATCACAGTGGTGTAGCCATCTTTCAGATATTCATGCTGTGCCCAAGGGGTTTGAGAGGCTTAACGAGGCGATTAGCCTCGTGACGGAGTTTGTTGCACGCTTTGCCCATGAACAAAGCGTGAATGTGTGCGTTGCCTTGCGTCAAAACGACCCTGCAGAACGCGATTTTTATAATAGTCATTTTCAAGGCATGTGCGTTTTTCAGGAATCTGATCGCCTTTCCTTCTCCAGCTACAGGGCTGTCGATGCATCAAACCTCAGTATCGGTCTAAATTCGACTTTGCTTTCTGAAGCGTTTGGCGCTGGTCGAAAAGTTTTGTTTGTTAATCCATTTAATGAAGAGTATTGGATACCAACCGAGCAAGATGGATATTGGCGTTTAAGCGAGCCTTCATATGAAGCGTTCCGGGATAGGGTGGCTGACCTTTTGCACACGGATATTGGTACATATCAAGCCGTAGCGAGCGCCGCGATGATGGATGCTATGTCGTATGATTTTGACCATCCAGCCCATAGTGTAATAAGGCAGAGATTGCTTGAGCTTGTCGGTCAGGACAGTTAGGTTGTTCGCAGTGATGATCCGAGTTTCTAGAATCGTTATTGGGTTTGGCGGGATATGTCGTGCGGAGCGCAACAATACCAAAAATGGCTGAGAATTCGCAACCTTTTGTTGAATGCTTCCTTTCTGGCTTGAGCCAAGTATTAGGCAAGCCAAGCGCGGGGATTCCTCTTCATGAACCTGAGTTCTCCGGCAACGAATGGGCTTACGTTAAAGAGTGCCTCAATACGGGATGGGTGTCTTCGGTCGGGAAATATGTGGATGAATTCGAACTGCGGCTGGCTGAATATACTGGCGCACGCCATGCTGTCGTGGTGGTCAACGGCACTGCTGCACTGCATGTCGCGCTCAAGCTTGCGGGCGTCCAGCCCAATGACGAAGTTATTGTCCCCGCGTTATCCTTTGTTGCTACAGCCAATGCTGTTGCCCATTGCAGCGCGATTCCGCATTTCGTCGATAGCGCACCGGACACGCTTGGAATCGATCCAGTCGCGCTGGATGTTCATCTTGCGCGGATCGCGGAACCTGCGGCCAATGGGCTGCGCAATCGTGAAACGGGTCGGCGCATCGCCGCCATCGTACCCATGCACGTTTTTGGACATCCTGTCGCGCTTGCCCCGTTACTCGACTTGGCTGGGCGTTACGGTTTACCGGTGATCGAAGATGCTGCGGAATCTCTCGGCAGTTTCTATCAGGGGCAACATACCGGCACCTTCGGAAAAATGGGCGTGCTCAGTTTTAATGGCAACAAGATCATTACAACCGGCGGTGGCGGGGCGATTCTTACGAATAATTCGGAGCTTGCACGCCACGCCAAGCATCTGACTACCACCGCTAAACGTCCCCATCGTTGGGAGTTTTTTCATGACGAGGTGGCTTGGAACTATCGCCTACCTAACCTAAATGCTGCTTTGGGATGTGCTCAGTTGGAGTGTTTACCGGACTTTCTGGCACGCAAACGCGAATTGGCTGCATGGTATCGGACGATATTTTCCGCGATGGACGGAATGTGTTTCGTGAGTGAATCCGCAGACAGTCACAGCAATTACTGGCTCAATGCCGTTCGACTGAACTATCCAGACATGATTCTTCGCAATCAATTGCTTGCCGCAGCCAATGATGCAGGCTATCAGTGCCGTCCGGCGTGGACGTTATTGCATACTTTGCCCATGTTCGGCGAGTGCCCCCATGCTCCGCTTTCCGTGGCCGAGCAGTTATCCGCCAGCCTGATAAATTTGCCTAGTAGCGCTGGTTTGGTAATGCACCGAATTGAATCTCGCAGTTAAAACATAAGGAGCGTCCAAAATTGCGTATTTTGCTTGTTGTTTACGATAACGATTCATTTGTTTCGTGGTTTCCACAAGGATTGGCCTACATTGCGACGGTCTGGCGCAATGCGGGGCATGATGTGACGGTATACAGTCAAGATGTTTATCACTGGCCGGAAAGCCATTTGCAAAGCCTGTTGGATACGGAGATATTTGACGTTGTTGGGGTAAGTGTTATAGGGGGATATTACCAATATCGGAAATTGTTGAAAATTTCCGAAGCAATCAACCGTGCCAAGCATCGACCCTTTTATATATTGGGAGGTCATGGCCCCGCCCCCGAACCAGAATATTTCATGAAAAAAACACAGGCCGATGTGATCGTGATTGGCGAAGGGGAGCAAACCGCTCTGGAGATTTTAGAAGCACTGGAAAATAAACGAACCATGGCGTCGGTGGCGGGGATCGCCTATAATGATAATGGTAATTGCGCACGAACATCGCCGCGTGATCTGATCCGCAATCTTGATGGAATTTCTTTTCCGGCATGGGACTTGTTTCCCATGGATCACTATACGATGATGCGAATGCCGCATATTAAAAATAGCGAACGTTGCGGGGCGGTGCAGTCAGGGCGTGGTTGTACATTCAAATGCAACTTCTGCTACCGCATGGACAAAGGTTTTAGGGCGCGTTCCATAGAAAATATCCTGGAAGAAATTCGAATTCTGATCCAGGACTACAATGTTTCCTACATTGCATTTACAGACGAACTTACGATGAGCTCAGAGGAGCGCACTGTGGAAATATGCGAAGGCTTTCTCAAATCCGGGCTGAAAATAAAATGGGATTGTAATGGGCGCCTGAATTATGCAAAGCCGAAAATTCTGAAATTGATGAAAGACGCCGGTTGCGTATTTATCAATTATGGTATTGAATCCATGGATCAGAAGGCGCTTTTTACAATGAAGAAAGGGCTGACGCTCAAGATGATTCACGAAGGTATCCAAAATACGCTGGATAGCGGTATCAGCCCCGGATATAATATAATATTCGGCAATATTGGCGAGACCCGTGAATCCTTGCAGCTGGGAGTTGAATTCCTGCTTAAATATGATGATCACGCACAAATGCGAACCATTCGTCCGGTAACCCCTTACCCAGGATCACCGCTTTATGATTATGCAATTCAAAAAGGGTTGCTAAAAGACTGTGAGGACTTCTATGAAAACAAGCATGTGAATTCAGATCTGCTGGCTGTAAACTTTACGGATATGACGGATAGTGAATTTCACGAAGCATTGTACGAGGCAAATGTGACATTACTGAATGCCTATTACGATCATGCCCGGATCAAGGCTATCGAAACCGCGCGTCGACTTTATATGGAAAGAGATGCCTCTTTTAGGGGATTCCGGCAATCATGACGATGGGATATCCACGAAGAGGCTAATATGGATAATGTTTTGCCCATTTCCTGGTCAGATATAGATGGCCCAAAACTTAGCGCAATAAACCTGGAATTAACCGCAAAGTGCAATGAGAAATGCTCGTTTTGCCCCAATCCACTTCCTGATTTTAGAGCTAAAGGCGATATAGCGCTCAATCTTATTGAAAAAATGACGGAGGAGTTAAGCCAGGATATAAGTATTGCGGTATGTGGTATCGGTGAGCCTTCGCTGCATCCGAGGTTTGAGGAAGCGATTCAAATTCTGAATGGGCATTTTAGGCGAATTTCAGTGGTTACGAATGGGTGTCTATTTCGGAACGAAAAACTGAGCAACTCGGTATTGCTGAAGAATGTCAATAAAATAAACGTGTCAATTGATTATGTCGATCCTAAACAGTATTTAGCTGTTAAACAGGCCAAACTGGACAAAATATTAAGTTATTTGGATGGGTATATAAATATCGCCAATGATTCTGAGTATAGTCCAATGTTGCAAATAAATTTTTTGTACGATTCGATCAAGGGAGCAGACGAATATATCAAGGCATACGAGTATTTTTCAAAAAAAATAAAAAAAGATAATTGGTGTATTTATATACGGAAAATAAAAAACTGGGCTGAGCAAGTTAGCATTAAAGAGGAAAGTGATGAAGAGCTATTGGATCATCTATTTAAAGATTATATAGGTGCGAATTTTGTTGTTGAAAATTGGAATCGATATCTCAGGAACACCAACTGGATTTCTGATCAAGAAAAGCCGAATACATGTAGGCATATTTATAAATACTACATGCTCTTATGGAATGGGGATGTGGTTCCATGTTGCATTGATGCCAAGGGAACAATGCCGGTAGGTAACGCAAATGCCAAGGGCTTTAATTTTAACGACATATTTTTTTCAGCGGAATATGTCGAACTTCGAAAACAAATTGATCAGAGGAATTTCAAGTTGTACCCATTGTGTGGTCGTTGCAACGACTTCTACAAGCATCCCTGAACTGATTAAAAGGAGACGGTAGTGAGTGTTCAGCAAAGCGAGTGGGATGATTCATATAAAAAAAAGGATAATTTTGTTTTTTATCCGCATGAGGAAGTAATTCGGTTTGTCTCGAAATACATCAGGAAAAGAATTGGGTTGCACGAGTTCCGTGATGTTGCCGCAGACGCATCATCAGCAAAAATACTTGATTTTGGGTGTGGTATTGGCAGGCATGTGATTTTTTGTCACGAATTAGGACTCAGTGCTTATGGCATTGACTTGTCGCAAGAAGCAATAAATGTTGCACTCCAATGGACGGACGAGAAAGGCTTGCGGGAGCAAAAAAAAGTAATTGTTCAGGGAGATGTTCGCCATCTTCCATGGGATGAAGGCTTTTTCGATTTTGCGCTAAGCCATGGCGTACTGGATAGTATGCATTTCGATGTTGCGAAACAAGCCTGTGCAGAAGTTGCGCGCGTGATGAAAAAAGGCGGATTATTCTATTGTGATCTGGTCTCGGGTGACGATTCCAGCCATGCACGGGAATTTGCTGAGGAAGAAATTGTTACTACTGAACATGAAACAGGGACTATCCAATCGTATTTTAATTATTCCAAACTTGTTGCCCTGATCTCTGATTATTTTGACATCGTTGAATGTAAATTGATAAGAAATGAAAATGTCCATAATGGTATATTCATTTCAAGATGGCACTTGGTTTTGAAGAACAAATGAAATGACACAGATATTTAACGAATACAATGTGCCTATCCAGACGAAATTGGATAATTTCGAAAAATATGTTCGGCGGCAGAGCATGTCCAGATTTATAGCCAGATATGAGTTATTTCAGATGCAAATGAATATCAAGGGTTGTATCGTTGAATGCGGGGTTCATCATGGTGGAGGATTGATGGCTTGGGCTAAACTGTCGGCTGCTTTAGAACCCTATGCTTTGGATCGGCGCATTTTTGGTTTCGATACATTTGAGGGATTCCCATCTGTCAATGGCAAGGACGTGAGTCAGGTGGTAAATGAACAAACCAAGATTGGTGGCCTTGCGCCCTCCTATGACGTTTATACGGAATTGAGTGAGCTTATTAAGGAATTTAACGAAAACCGTTTCCTCAACCAGTTCGAAAAAATTTTCCTAATCAAGGGAGATGCTCTGAAAACTATCCCATCCTTTATCGAGGAACACCCCTATCTTTTAGTCAGCCTGCTTTTTTTGGATTTTGATCTGTATGAGCCGACCAAGGTAGCTCTTGATCATTTTCTTCCTCGTATGCCCAAAGGCGCCATCTTGGCTTTTGACGAACTTAACAATCCTTGGTGGCCGGGTGAAACACTGGCAGCACTGGAACAGTTCGCTATAGGCACGAAAACAATCAACCGGTTTTCGTTTGATCCGAACATTTCTTATATCGTGATATAAACCTGAAAACTTCCGTATGACCGCTTGCCAGGATATACAACATGATGGCTCTAAACAGCCTTATCATGCATTTCGCGTTCACCCATATGGTGAGGCTTTGATCTGGATTGCACGGTTTTCCGTGCGCATGGCGGTGTTGCAACTTATCGGGAAGGCGATGTCGTTGCGCCTCTTGCACCCAAGCGGCTGTCGGGTATGCCCTGCATCCGGAAAACCGCATACTCCGGCCCGTTCAACTGAGGTTTCCTGGATAAACTGCGTTTCATGACTTTGAGAATTCTTACTGAAGCATCCGGCAGCTTGGTAATTGGCTATCTGATAAAAGCTATTCAGGAGGCTGGGCATATTTCCGTGGCATCGGATATCGATAGTCACTGCGTCGGACGTTACTTGGCGGATGACTTTGTGTTGATGCCATCAAAAAACGATCCTCACCTGTGGCAGAAAATCTCGCAAATCCTGGTGGAGAGCAAAGTTGACTTCGTTATTCCATCATTTGATGAAACGCTGCTTGGGTGGGCTGAGCGCAAACACCATTTTTCTAAATTGGGAATCACCGTAGCCATCTCAGAGCCAGATGTTATTAAGACATTCGTGGATAAATGGCTGACCTTTCAATTCCTGATTGAAAATAGTATCCCTACCCCCCGCACCAGTCTTGTCCAAGACTTTCCTTTGGTTAAGCCACGCTATGGGCATGGCGGGCAAGGTGTCTACATTCCAGGCAAGCCGATAGCAATGGATGGGTTGTTGTCACAAGAAATTGCCGAGGGAGAAGAGTATACGGTCGATGTTTTTTGTGACGGTAAATCGAACCCTTTATACATCGTGCCACGTAAGAGAATCTCCGTCAGGGACGGGAAGTCGACGCAAGGTGTGGTTGTATATCACAAAGAAATTATCGAGATGGTGACCAGACTGTGCAAAGCTGCCGGTTTTATCGGTCCGATTAACGTGCAGTGCTTCAGTAGCGGGGCGAACGAAGTAAGTGTGATTGAAGTGAATCCTCGGATCGCTGGCGGCATGGCGCTCGGATTCGCCGCTACAGAGAACTGGATATCCTTGCTGTGTGACTGCCTATTGTCCGATAAGATTGTGCAGCCCAAGCCTGTCAAATATGGACTGCAGATGATGAGGTACTATGCTGAACTCTTTGTTCCCACAAATTAACTGGGAAAAAATCAGGTTTGCCGGGTTTGATCTTGATGGGGTTCTCTATGATGAATTTGACTTCATATCGCAGGTTTATCGGCCAATATCTCAAATAATAGCCTCCGCAACCGGAGCCGACGAAATGGGAACATATGAAAAATTGTTGCAGCGTTGGCTCGAAAAGGGCAGCTCCTACAACCGGATTTTTTCTGAAGCACTTCAGAATTCAGGCATGGACGAAGGCGTTACGAAAAGTATAACCGATGAATGTCTTTCCCTGTTTAGAAATTTCCAACCTGTCCTGTCCTTGAGTCCGCGTACCTTGATTCTACTGGACTTTATGGTTAGCCGTTTCAAGCTATTTCTTGTGACGGATGGCTCTTGCGCTCTCCAGCAGGCCAAATTCAAGGCGCTTAGTCTAGAGCAATGGTTCAACCTGGAGAACATAGTCATTTCAGGGTGCGCTGGAAAAAACTATGAAAAGCCTTCTATAGAGTCACTGGGCAAGATTGGGGTTCTTGGCACTGGAGAATGGGAGGGTGCCAATACGGTCTATTTCGGCGACAGGAAAGTGGACAGCTTGTTTGCCAAGGCGTCCGGCTTTCAGTTTGTTTCCGTCAAAAATATGTTTAACGTTCAGTATTGAGGTTGGTTTGGGACGATAGTGAATAATATGAATAAACGGAAAATTCTCGGCATAACAGGTATTCGTTCTGAGTATGACATTATGTCCTCGGTGTTCCGGGCGATTGCTAACCATTCAGCACTGGAATTGGAAATCGCCGTTACCGGCGCGCATCTGGCAGACGCGTATGGCTACACAATCAAGGAAATCCGCGCCGATGGCTTTACTATTGCAGATGAAATTGAAAGTTTGATCAATGGCGACCAAGCCTCTTCCAGAGTCAAGGGGCTGTCCATTCAACTTCAGGGGCTGGTTCAGACGATTTCACGCGTCCGCCCTGATTTCCTGCTTGTGCTGGGAGACCGCGAAGAAGCCATGACTACCGCCTTGGCAGGTGCCTATATGAATGTCCCGGTAGCACATGTCGCTGGCGGTGACCGTGTAGTCGGTAATGTGGATGACCAAGTACGACATGCAGTCACCAAGCTTGCGCATCTGCATTTCGTAACCAGCCAGGAAAGCTACGAGCGAGTGATTCGGTTGGGAGAACAGTCGTTTCGAGTTCACAATACCGGTAACCCGGGACTTGATCGATTGCT
The DNA here is from genome assembly GCA_041674485.1 of Sulfuricellaceae bacterium. Taxonomy (GTDB): domain Bacteria; phylum Pseudomonadota; class Gammaproteobacteria; order Burkholderiales; family Sulfuricellaceae; genus JAGXQV01. The sequence continues at coordinate 2,478 of JBAYVP010000013.1, read as the reverse complement.
GGAGGCACCCCGGCTTTCGGCTAAGGAACTTTCGGAGAGGCTAGGTTTTTCCATTGAGGACGGTGAGCCGCTGATTCTGTTGATTCAGCATGTGATTTCAAGCGAAATTGATCAGGCTTATTGGCAGATGAAACAGACTCTCGAAGCGGTCAAATTGCTGGGAATAAAAACTGTACTGAGTTACCCGAATTCTGATGCAGGCGGTCAGCAGATTATTCGGGCGGTTCGTGAGTATGAACATCTGCCGCATCTTTATACCGCCAAGAATATTCCCCGTATCGAATTTGTCAACCTGATGCGTAGGGCGAGTTGTATGCTCGGAAATTCCAGCGCGGCTATCTTGGAGGCGCCGTTGCTTAAGTTGCCGGCGATCAATGTTGGCAACCGGCAAAAGGGACGCCTGCATGCCGAAAATGTTGAATTTGTCCCGCATAGTATTGACGCTATCCAGTCGGCTGTCCGACAAGCAATTTTTGATTTGGAGTATCGAAAGCATATAGATCAGTGCAAAAACCCATATGGCGATGGAAATTCATCCAGAAAAATCGTGGGGATTCTAGCTACCATCCCGATTGATGAAAACCTATTGATTAAGGACATAACATACTAAATGAAGAAGATAGTTATTGTCGTTGCCCCCCACCCCGATGATGAAACTTTCGGTTGTGGCGGCACTCTTCTTCGCCATACAGCGGAAGGTGATGAAGTCCACTGGCTGATTGTGACTGACATGCGCACCGAGCATGGGTTTTCTCAAGAGGCGGTCAACCGGCGGCAGGCGGAAATTCAAAAAGTTGCCGCGTCTTATATTTTCTCAAAGGTTCACAACCTTGAGCTTCCTCCAGCAAGACTTGATACGTTGGCCAAGGGGAATTTGGTCGATGCAATTGGTCGGGTGATTAAAGAAATCTCGCCGACTGTCGTCTATCTTCCCTTTCGGGGCGACATCCATACCGACCATGCGGCTGTGTTCGATGCTGTAGTGTCCTGCACTAAGTGGTTTCGCTATCCGTCAATCCGGCGGGCGCTTTGTTACGAAACGCTGTCGGAAACGGATTTCGGCCTTAATCCGGAAGGGGCAAAATTCGTTCCGAATAGTTTTGTGGACATTACGCCATACATCAATCAAAAGATCGAAATTGCACGGCTGTATGAGAGCGAGATGGGTGAGTTCCCCTTCCCGCGCAGTGCAGAGGCATTGCGGGCGCTTGCGCAGGTGCGTGGCGCAGCATGTGGTTGCCTGGCAGCCGAATCGTTTATGTTGTTGCGGGAAATCATCAAATGACGGAACGTATATTTATCATCGCCGAAGCGGGCGTCAACCACAATGGCTCTCTCGATGTGGCCAAGCAAATGATCGATGCGGCTGCTGAGGCGGGCGCTGACGCAGTGAAGTTCCAGACTTTCAAAGCCGAGCAGGTGGTCAGCCGCCATGCGCCAAAAGCCGAGTACCAGCAACGAACCACGGGCGTCGAAGAAAGCCAACTAGATATGATTCGCAAGCTTGAGCTTTCGGAAAGTGATCATGTGGCGCTGATTGATCATGCGAGATGCTTAGGCATCGAGTTTCTTTCCACCCCGTTTGATTCTGCCAGTTTAGCATTTCTGGTAGATAGCCTTGGGCTGACTACCATCAAGATACCATCGGGTGAGATTACCAATGCGCCTTTCTTACTTGAAATTGCGCACTGTGCAAAACGGGTTATTCTTTCCACCGGCATGAGTATGCTTGGAGAAGTGGAAACTGCTTTGGGGGTTCTGGCTTTTGGTTTTAGCGGGCAGGACATTCCCCCGGCCATAGCCGCTTTTGAAAATGCTTACGGTTCCGCAATGGGGCGCAGTGCGTTACAAAGCAGGGTGGCCGTGCTGCACTGTACAACCGAATATCCTACCTCTTTCGCCGATGTCAACCTGCGCGCCATGGTAACGTTGCGACAAGCTTTCGGCCTGCCTGTCGGCTATTCCGACCATACTCCGGGAATCGCGATCCCGATTGCCGCCGTTGCTTTGGGTGCCAAGATAATTGAGAAACATTTCACCTTGGATCGAAATCTTTCAGGCCCGGACCATAAAGCCTCTCTTGAGCCTGAAGAATTGAAACAAATGGTGCGGTCTATCCGCGAAGTCGAAATGGCGCTGGGGTCTTCGGTTAAACAACCGGCGGTGTCGGAACTGAAAAACAGGTCAGTGGCGCGGAAAAGCCTGATGATTGCACATGATATTCGCAAAGGTGAATTATTTACCAGGAACAACCTCGCGGTTAAACGGCCTGGAGACGGGGTCAGCCCTATTCACTATTGGGAGTGGCTGGGTAGAGTCTCGGACAGAGATTATCGGCAGGACGACAAGGTTTAACCTAGAAAGCTCAGTTGACCGCTTGCCAAGATGTGTAACATGCGGACTCTAAACAACTTTATCATGAATTTCACGTTCACCCGTTTGGTAAGAGCGCTACGAGCTGGATTGCACGGTTTTCCG
>JBAYVP010000012.1:0-35168 GCA_041674485.1 Sulfuricellaceae bacterium | reverse complement strand
TGCGGTTTTCCGGGTGCAGGGCAAGGCGCAACGACGAAGAATGGTTGTTCCATTCTGAGGAGTTGCAACGCCGCCATGCGCCCGGAAAACCGTGCAATCCAGCCCGTAGCGTTCTCACCAAACGGGTGAACACAAATATCATGACAAAATTGTTAGAACCCAAACCCTACATTTTATAGCTAGCGGTCAACTAAGGAATTTAGGTTCATTACCCCGCGCAGCAAGTGGATTCGGTGACGAAATGGCAAACGTAGTCCAGCGTTTCCACGGTTTCGATATCGAAGCTGCTATTGCCCGGCACGCTGAATTTTTCGCCTGCCCGGTAAGTCTTCCAGTCGCTGCCGCCGGCCAGCCTGATTTTGCATACCCCGGCGTTAAGTTCCATCACTTCCGGCAGGCCGGTGTTAAAGGTAAGCGTGCTGGGGAAAATCACCCCCAGGGTTTTTTTGGCGCCGTCGGCGAACAGTACGGTGTGGGAAACGCACTTGCCGTCGAAATAGATGTTGGCTTTTTTGATGACGGAAACGTTGTCGAATTGGGACATGGCTTACTCCTGTAAATTTCAGTGTGTGGCAAACGCGATGGGGTCGAGGTTGCGGTTGATGTTGAGCGCAATGAGTTCCTGGGCGCGGGCGTCCAGCGCGGCGGCAGGCTGACCGATGCCGACGCGTCCCCACTCGCGCACCAGACGCGCGACGATGGCCTCGCCGGGCGCGGGATGAGGTGCGTCAGCCTGGGCGAATTTATCGAGAGGCTGCCAGTCGCCATCCAGTAACGGCGCGCCGTCGCGTAAACATGCCAGCCAGCGTAGCGCCCAAGTGAGGTGGCGTTGTAGCGGGAAACGCTGCACTAGCTCCTCCCAATCGGCGGCAGCGGGCGCGCGCCATGCGCCGGCCATGGTCAGCGCATAGGCTTCCGGCGGAATCGCATAGCCTTGCGGCAGGCTGTCCACCCAGGCGAGGTAAAACGCAGCAAGCTGGTCGTCGGGGTCGGCATCCAGCAGGGTTTCCAGTTCGGCGCGGCCACCGGCGTCTTGTAGATTCAAGCGGAAAGCGGCGCGGGCGGCTTGCGCGGCAGCCTGGGTCAGCGCGTCGGGGCGGGCTGGAGTGGTGACTCGGTACAGTGGTTGGGTGACATCGCACGTTTCATAATGCACTCTATGTGCTGTTGCCTGAATCGGCGCATCGGGACTAGCGATGGGCGACACGGCGGCAGAGTAAGATAGAATGGGGATACTGCTCACTTTGTTTTTTTCCCCGCAGATTTGGGGCATATCCTTGTCGGAGTGCTGAGATTGAAAGCCAGTTTCAGCAAATTTATCCGTCGAATTCTCTGCGCTCAATTCCGCCAATAAGTCGATAGCGGCAGACTTGTCGCCACGCAGATTGAGCAGGCGCGCCAAGATGACGCGGCTGTGTGCATTATCGGGATGACGCTCTGTGATTTCGCGCAGCCATTTTTCGGCTGCGGGGTAGTGTTCTTCGCCTTTTGCCATCATCAGATGAGCCAAAATGACCCGGCTGGGTTCGTCGTCGGGATCGCGCTCGGCAACCTCGCGCAGCCATTTTTCGGCTTCGGGGTAATGCTGTGTACCCTGGCGCATCAGCAGGCGGGCGAGTTCGATCCTGCTGGGTTCGTGGTCGGGGAAACGCTCCGCAGCTTCGCGCAGCAGCCCCACCGCTTCGGCCTCGCGCCCCTGGCGCATCAGCAGGCGGGCGAGTTCGGTGCGGCAGTGCTCGTCGTCGGGGAAATAGCGGCGCATTTCCCAATACACCCATTCGCAATGGTCCCAGACGCCGATCTTGTCCAGGCAGTGCGCCCACAGCATCCATACATGGGGGTTGTCGCGCTCCCATTCCAGCGCTTCCGGCAGCCAGGCGAGCAGTGCTCGCGCGGTGGCTTCCGGGGTGCGGGTGCGCTTAAGCGCCGTATCGCCGACACGGCACAGCGAACGCACGAAGTGATAGCTATCGCCGCTGTGGCGGCAATACGCAACAGTTTCGTTGAACAGTTTTTCTATGCGCGGCCACAGTGCGGTTACGGCCTTGCCGGATTTGAGTTCGTTTGCCAGCGCCTGGGATTCCGCATGGAAGCGGCTGGGATCGAGGCACGGAGCGGCGGTTTTCTTCGTGTCCGGCTTGCGCGGCTTGGTGTCAGTCTTGCCGTCCAAGAGCGCGCGTATGGTGTCGGCGCGAGCTATGCCTTCCAAGGCTGCATCCCAGACAGTACGCCAGGTTTCCGGCGCGCGCGGGTAACTGTAGTGCAAGGTGGCGTGGTATTGCTTGAACTCGTTTTTAGCTTCGCTTGTGTTTTGGCGAGCGAGGTAGCGTTGCGCCAAGCCGCGTAGCGCATAGCGCAGATTGTCGTTGGCCTGTCCGGTGGGCAGTTCGCGCAAGCCTTGCAGCGCGACAGTGAGATAAGTGACCGGGCGGGCGTCGCCAGCTTCGACGCAAAAGCGCATCCAGTAAGGCAGGTAGTGGCTGTCCTGCGGCAGCAGCGCGTGGCAGCGCCACAGTTCCAGCGCCGGATCGCTGGCTGTGCCGAGGCGTAGGGGTTCCAGCCAGCGCAAATAGGTGTTGTGCTGCTCGCTCAACTGGTAGGCGACACGTTTAAGACTAAGCATCTGGATGGCGCTGAGCGCCTCGATCAGCGCGCCGATATAGGCGGCCATGCCGCGCCTGGTGCGGGCAGCCCAGTTTTCGTTGCGGCGCGCATCCAGCCAGCCGATCAGCGCGGTTTCGAGCGCATCGTATTCGGCATCCAGGCCTTCGCGGTTCTGCAATATCTGGTACAGGAATTCGGCATTGCGCAGGCGGGCATAAGGCGACTTGTTGGCGCGCCCGGAAAGCAGGTCGGCCACGGCCAATTGCGGGTTGGCAAGCAGCTTGTCGAGCCAGGGATGGCGGGGGAGACGGTCGAATTCGCTCATGACCGTCCTGCCATCAATTGGCCGTAGGCCGTGTCACCGGTTTCCCGGCGCAACAGCGCCAAATGCTGGTCGCGCTGGGCACGCAGGTTGCGGTAGGCAACAGGGCGCACGATTTCGCCGATTTTCCACAGGTGCTTGGGTTGATAGTCGATGCGCAAGTTGAGGATTTCGGCGCTCAATTTCGGCTGCCAAGGCTCGGCGAGATTGAGCGTGGCACCGTAGGGATGGCCGGATGGAGCAGGAAAATAGACGCGGTTGAGTTCGCCGTCCAGCGCAGTGGGCAAGGCGAATGCGGCGGCGATTCGCTCGTCGCCCTTGGCGCTATCCAGCACCAGTTTTGCGGGGTAGCGCATCAGCGCGACGGGGATGCGCTTGGTGGCGCTGCCCTGATAATGCTCCAGACCCAGCCGGTCGCGCAGGCGATGCGGCCAGTCGTCGGGTTCCGCATCTTCTTGCACATCGCCGAGAAACGCGCCGAACATCGGCCAATTGTCGCGCGCCTTGTTCCATTCATCGACAAAGGTGCGCAAGGTGGCGGCAGCTTCCGGCTGGTCGCGCCGGGCGAGCAGGTCGGCAAGCTGCACTGAGGTAAGTTCAGCGGTGCTTTTGCTCAAGGGATAGCGCAGGTCTTCAAGGCGGATCAAGTCCTCGCCGGGGGCGATGGCCGATAGTTGCAGCGTGCTGTTAACCGCCAGAAAGGTCTCGGGAACAAACTGGCTTCCGCCTGCTTTGATGAGGTTGGCGACGTGATCGCCATTGTGGCAGCCAAGCCAGTCATCATAATCGGCGGGCGACCCGAGGCCGGTTTCGTAATCCTGTTGGCGTTGCGCGCCGACTCGTTCCTCGAAGCGGTAGTTGTCGGCAATAGCCGCCTCTTCGTCGTTCGCGGAGGCGGCTAAAGTGTCGAGCAATGCTTGGAGATCGGGATTCGTCGAGGTCATTTCACGTTATGCGACTGGAAGTTGATTTGCCGCATCGTAGCATAAGTTGTAGGGGGCGATTCAACTTGACAATTTCTCCCGCGCAAGGCATAAGTCGCAGGAACCGCTGGGGATAGACGTCAAGCGGCTGATTAAATCCCCGCGCCTGAATGTGGCCGAGAGCTGCTGTAGCGATATTTCCTGCCCGCCGTATAGTCCGCGCAAGGCTTGCCCCACGTCATGGACCGCTACGGTGAAATAGTCTTCTCCTTGCCGCTCGATCAGTGCTTTGGCTTCGGAAAAATTACGGTGATCCAAATCATTGAGCGGCACGTTCAAATCTTCAAGCAACCGTCGCCCCATCTGCATTGCGATAAAACAGGAAGCATAACGCACAAACGGCGGGTCATTTTCCAGCGGACGTCGGCGATGATTTTCAGTAATACGATATAGTAACACTGCTGCAACGGTTTGCGCGCCGTTGAGCGTGTCTGTAAAGATATTGCCGTACAGTTTGCCGAAATGCTCGCGGGTTAAAAATTTTGCTTGGTGAGGGGCTGCGCGCCATACCGCAAGAATGGCTTCGGCGGCCACCCCGGAGGTGATGTCGGTGGGTTTTACCGCGCCATCCACGCGTTTGCGGCGATAGGTGAAACCTAGCTGTTGAATGCTGTTTTCCAGCCGTTGCTGTTTCTCGTCATTCGACCGAAGGTCTTTCAAGTCTACGGGATTCTGGCTGTTGGTGGCATGAGTGATTTGCAGGACAATATCTTCGTTGTCTTTCGGCAGCTTGTATATTCTTACCAGAACATAAGCGCTATCCGGGAGGGATTGGCCGCCCGCCTGCATTTCTTCAAGCGCCTTGAAGATCGTCATGCAGGTTTGTCCGCCGTTAACGATTTGCAGATTCTCAACCTTGACTTGGTAGTCGCTGCCTTGTAGCGCGTTGTACGAGAAGTCGTTGCAAACAAGCGTCAACCCGTTATTGAAAAAGTAAAAATTGGCTGGATCGTTCGATTGTAGCGTGGCGCGTATGCCCTCGTTCACGCGGTTGCCGTGCAAACCCAGGTAGCGGCGGATATTGCGTTCCAGCAGTTTCTCGCCATGCCTTTTCATTAGTTCCGCGATTTCAGCAACCGGGATGCGGCCTATGCAGACTCTACTGAAATTCATATCTTCGACAATTGCCTTGCCTGCCAGGCGTAGCGTTTCGTCCACTGGCTTGATTCGCTGAAGAATGCTGATCAGCACATCATGGTTGACATGTTCCCATGTAACCTGATCACCGAATTCGGCCCGATTTATCGCTTCCTGTGCAGCAGCATTCCATTTGATGCCGTTGTTGCAGGCAATCGCGCGTACACGCGGAATAAATCCATCGCGGATCATGGAGCGCGCGGATTCAACCTTGGCTTTCAAGCGTTCATTGATTTTGCCCAATTCTGCGGACGGATCGAAAACATGACGGATCGCGTCAATTAACGCCTTGATGCCGTTCTCTTCAAAATTAGAATTGCCTTCCAGTTTTGCTTTGTATTTACTTTGGAATAGGGTGACGGCGAATTCCCCGTCAATTTCTTCTGCCAGATGCATGGCGTCCACGCCAAAGTCGCCGCCACCTTCAGTCAGGCAGTCAAACGCTTCATCCCTATCCAGATCAAGCATAGTTTCGACGCAAAGGTAGACAAAGGCCAGGGATTTCAAACGCACCGCATCATTAATGCCTAACTCACTTTGCGCTTGTTCGCGGATTTCATCCTGAACCCCGGATAACCGTTGGTCAATGATGGATGCGTTAATATCCACGCCTTCCCCTATTTTCGGTTCTGGAGCTTTGCCGCAATCCGCATCCTCAGTGCGTTGAGCTTGATGAAGCCGCCCGCGTCCGCTTGGTCATACGCGCCCTCGTCGTCCTCAAAGGTGGCGATGGTCGGGTCGAACAGCGAATCGGTTTTGGAATCGCGTCCGGCGACGATTACGTTGCCTTTATAGAGCTTCAGGCGCACCCAGCCGTTGACGTGGGCTTGGGTGTGGTCGATTAGCACTTGCAGCGCGCGACGCTCGGGCGACCACCAGTAGCCGTTGTAGATCAGGCTGGCGTAGCGCGGCATCAGGTCGTCCTTCAAATGCGCGACTTCGCGGTCCAGGGTGAGCGATTCGATGGCACGGTGGGCTTTGAGCATGATGCCGCCGCCGGGGGTCTCGTAGCAGCCGCGCGATTTCATCCCGACGTAGCGGTTTTCCACCAGATCCAGGCGTCCCACGCCGTGTTTGCCGCCGAGGCGGTTGAGTTCGGTCAGCACTTGTGCCGCCGTCATTTTCTCGCCGTTGATTGCGACGATGTCGCCCTGGGTGTATTCCAGGTCGATGTATTCGGCCTGGTCGGGTGCGTTTTCCGGCGACACCGTCCAGCGCCACATGTCTTCTTCGGCTTCGTGCGCCGGGTCTTCCAGCAGGCGGCCTTCGTAGGAGATGTGCAAGAGGTTGGCGTCCATGCTGTAGGGGCTGCCGCCCTGCTTGTGTTTCATTTCGACGGGGATGCCGTGCGTTTCGGCATAGGCCAGCAGTTTTTCGCGGCTGGTCAGGTCCCATTCGCGCCATGGCGCGATGATCTTGATGTCCGGGTTGAGGGCATAAGCGCCCAGTTCGAAGCGCACCTGATCGTTGCCCTTGCCGGTCGCGCCGTGGGAAATGGAATCGGCGCCGACCTGAGCGGCGATTTCGATCAGGCGCTTGGCGATCAGCGGGCGGGCAATGCTGGTGCCGAGCAGATATTCGCCTTCGTAAACGGTGTTGGCGCGGAACATCGGGAAGACGAAATCGCGCACAAATTCCTCGCGCAGGTCGTCGATGAAGATATGCTCCGGCTTGATGCCGAATTGCAGCGCCTTCAGGCGCGCCGGTTCAAGCTCTTCACCCTGGCCGATGTCGGCGGTGAAGGTGGTGACTTCGCAGTGGTAGGTGTCTTGCAGCCATTTAAGGATGACCGAGGTATCCAGCCCGCCGGAATAGGCGAGGACGACTTTGTTGATGTTGCTCATTTATAAAACTCCAGTGAGGAGTGAGGAGTGAGGAGTGAGGAGCAGAGGGGTTTACTCCTCACTCCTTACTCCTTACGCCTCACTTAGTTGATTTTTCCCAACAGCAGCATATAGGTTTTCAGCGCACTCTAAAAGACATGTGACAAGCTGTGCAACTGGCGGAAATACGCTGCATTCCGGCGAAAACGGCGGCGGGCGGCGGGTTGTTGTTTCTGAGGCTGTTTGCCAGCGCGTTGGCGTTGCCGTGCATTGTCATGCCCATCATGCGCATGTTTACGGGCAGTTCCTGAGCCGCCTGCATCATGCCGGGATGGGTTTGCATCGCCGCCATGCCGAGTTTCGCATCCAGAGTGTTGGCAGCGCCCTCGTAATTGCCGTCGGCGAGTTGGCCGAATATCTCGGCATAGGCCGCCATCATCTGGCGCATGTCGTCGCGCAGCATGGCTATGGTTTCCGGCGAGGCTTTGACCAGTTGGCGGTTGTCCGCGCCGGACATGGCCATGCCGGGCATGGGCTGTTGATGTGTCATCGGCGGCATGGCTGTTTCGGCGTTCGCGGCTCCTGCCAAGAGGAGGGCAAGTGTGACGAATAAGCGGGTGGGTTGGCGCATGGTCATTTCCTTGTCGATTGCTGTTGCGTGGTCAATTGTCGATACGTCCCAGCAACAGATATTCCATCAGCGCCTTTTGCACATGTAGCCGGTTTTCCGCTTCGTCCCACACCACGCTTTGCGCGCCGTCGATCACTTCCGCCGCCACTTCCTCGCCGCGGTGGGCGGGCAGGCAGTGCATGAACAAGGCGTCCGGGCGGGCGACGCGCATCATTTCGGCATCCACCCGCCAGTCGGCGAAGACGCGTTTGCGCTCTTCGTTTTCCGCTTCGAAACCCATGCTGGTCCACACGTCGGTGGTGACCAGGTCGGCATCCCGGCAGGCATCCATCGGGTCGGAGAATTCTTCGTAATGATCGGTGCCATACAGGCCGGCGCGCTCCGGCTCGACTTCGTAGCCGGGCGGGGTCGAGACATGGACGTTGAAATCCAGCACTTCCGCCGCTTGCAGCCAGGTGTTGCAAACGTTGTTGGAGTCGCCTATCCACGCCACGGTCTTGCCCTTGATCGCGCCGCGATGCTCAATGTAGGTGTAGATGTCGGCCAGTATCTGGCAGGGATGGTATTCGTTGGTCAGGCCGTTGATCACCGGCACGCGCGAGCGGCTGGCGAAACGCTCAATAATGTCCTGCTCGAAGGTACGTATCATCACCAGATCGCTCATGCGCGAAATCACTTCGGCGGCGTCTTCCACCGGCTCGCCGCGCCCCAACTGGGTGTCGCGGGTGTTGAGGTAAATCGCAGCCCCCCCCAGTTGCTGCATGCCGGCCTCGAACGAAAGGCGGGTGCGGGTGCTGGCTTTTTCGAAGATCATCACCAGGGTGCGGTCTTCCAACGGCCAGTATTTCTGGTAGGCCTTGAATTGCGATTTGATCCGGCGCGTGCGTTCGAACAGGTATTCCAGCTCGTCGCGCGTCAGGTCCTTGAATTGCAAAAAATGCTTGAGTTGCATAAGCCCTCCGCAGCTTAAGTTGCGCCAGTGCTGGATATGGCTCCGAGAAATTCCCGGATCAGGCGGCTTAACGCCTCGACCAGTTGGCCTGCTTCATCCCGGTCAATGATTAGCGGCGGCAACAGACGCACCACGTTGTCGGCGGTGACGTTAATCAGCAATCCTTCCGCCAGCGCGATTTTGACCAGATCGCCGCACGGCCTGTCGAGTTCCGCGCCGATTAGCAGCCCCAGGCTGCGCACCTGGACGACGCCTTTGACATCGGCCAACTTCTCAGCCAGCCCGTCGCGGATGAAAGCGCCCATTTGCACGACATGGGCGCACAGATTTTGCTCCTCAATCACCGCCAAGGTTTCCAGCGCGGCGGCGCAAGCCAGCGGATTGCCGCCGAAAGTCGAACCGTGGTTGCCCGGCTTGAACACTTCCGCCGCCGCGCCTTTCGCCAGACAAGCGCCTATCGGCATCCCCGCCGCCAGACCTTTTGCCAGCGCCATCACGTCCGGTGCAATGCCCGATAGCTGATGGGCGAACCACGCGCCGGCGCGGCCTATGCCGGTCTGCACTTCGTCCAGCATCAGCAGCCAGCCGTTCCGGTCGCACAGCTCGCGCAATTCCCGCAGATAGGTGAGCGGCGGAATGTTCACACCGCCTTCGCCCTGCGCCGGTTCGACCAGCACGGCGACGACGTTGCGGTTGTGCTGGGCGATTTGCGCGACCGAATTCACGTCGTTGTAGGGCACGCGCACGAAGCCGCTCACCAGCGGCTCGAAACCGGCCTGCACCTTGCGGCTGCCGGTGGCGGTCAGCGTCGCCATGGTGCGCCCGTGGAAGCTCTTCTCCATCACGATGATGGTTGGGTTGTCTATACCCTTGTTGTGGCCATGCAGGCGCGCCAGCTTGATGGCCGCCTCATTGGCTTCGGCGCCGGAGTTGCAGAAAAACACCTTGTCCATGCCGGACAATTGCGCCAGCTTGTCGGCCAGTTTTTCCTGGAGGACAACCTGATACAGGTTGGAAGTGTGGATCAGCTTCCCGGCCTGCGCGCAAATCGCCTGGGCGACTCTGGGGTGGGCATGTCCCAGGCTGTTGACGGCGACGCCCGCCACCGCATCGAGATAACGCTTACCCTGAGTGTCCCACAGCCAGACGCCTGCGCCGCGTTCGAACGCGACTGCTTGCCGAGCATAAGTGTTCATCAAATGTGACATTTTTTCCGCTATATTTTCAAATTCAAACGGCTAAAAACACACACGGCGGCAGGCGCCGCCGTGTACCTTTGGATTCCCATGCGAAAATCCCGCAAATATCCATGCCTTGCACATCTCTATGCATCGGGATTGTAGCCAAAGTGCTATATTTATACATTTCCGGTGCTTCATGCAAGAGAAAAATTTATTACGGGAGCAACGATGAAAATAGGGGTTTTGTTTTGCGCCAAATTTGGTATCATACTGCGTATTTATGACTGACACATTCCAACATATTGTCATCCAGGGGCTAACCGCATCCGGGAAGCCATTTCGCCCCAGCGATTGGGCCGAACGGTTGTCCGGCGTGTTTTCCGTATTGGGCGTAGACCATCGCCTGAATTATTCGCCCTACGTGCATCCGATCACTATCGACGGCGTGCGTTGCGTGGTGGTGGATAAGCAACTGGAAGCGCTTGAACCGCGTGCGTTTCGCTTCTTATTGGCATTCGCCAAAGACAACGAGCTTCGGGTAATCGAAAGCAACGTCGCCTGAAAAAAAAGCGCAACCGACATAGTCTATTCGGTTGCGCTTTTTTCGCGCCTGTCCCGGACGGGGCAGGCCGGTGTTCCGGGTTCAGGCCAGCGCTTTGATCGCGGCGCTCAGGCGGCTCTTGTGGCGCGCAGCCTTGTTCTTGTGAACAATGTTCTTGTCGGCGATGCTGTCGATGACGCTGACCGATTCCTGATAAACCGCTTGCGCGGCGCTCTTGTCGCCGGCTTCGACAGCCTTGAGCACCTTCTTTACCGCAGTGCGGAATTCCGAACGTTGACTGGTGTTGCGCTGACGTTGCGTTTCCGATTGTCTTGCACGCTTTCTAGCTTGTGCGCTATTTGCCATGTGAAGCTCCTTAGAATTCTTTGTGAAAGGCTAAAAACGCGCAATCATACCGATAGTCGGCTGGGTTTGCAATCGCTAACTTCGTAGAGGCCAGGGTAAATTTGTTCTCAGTATGGAAAAAACCTATTCACCGCAGAGGACGCAAAGGAAAAGCATGAGGGGTTTCCTCTGCGTCCTCCGCGTCCTCTGCGGTGAAAAAGGTTTTGTCTTTATGGGTTGTTGCCATGAGTCGAGTAGAGTTGCACTAAGATTGCCCGGGATTCATGAATGTTTTCCACCCTTGATTTCCATCATGAATTTCTGAGAACAAATTTACCCTGTTGGTAGAGGCCAGGGGTGAGGGGTTTAGCGCCAGACGCGTGAAAACAATTCATCCAGGGCTGCAATGATGGCATCACTTTTGTCCGCCAGGGAATCGGCTTTCATCCCTAAAGATTCTGTTGGGATCGAGACTATTTCCAGCGGATTCAACACCACCTTGACGCCTTCGACGACGAAAACCGGGTTGATTGCCGAGGAAGGCAGCGTTGTTGCCTTGCTGAGTTCGTTCCACGACACCAAGGGCACGACAACCCGTCGCCGCGCCTTTTCGAAGCAGGACGATTGTACCACTACCTCGTAGGGTATGTTCGACCGGTTTTTCCCCGTATTTCGATAAACATCGAACTGGCTCATAGCGTCGAATAATCGTCGGCGAACGAGCCGTGGGTTGCGTAAAACCGGTTCCACGCTTCAGCAACTGCGTCTCCCCGTTTTTGTTTGGAGAGCACGGCTTCGTTTTGCTTAGCTACATAATCGGCCAGTAGCGAATCCACTGTTGCGGAAAGGTTGTTGGTGAAATTTCGGGCTTGTTGCACGTTTTCTTCGTTCAGCAGCAAATTGACCGGACGTTTGTGCAGTGTTTGACGGGCAGCGGTTAACATAAAGACACCTCCAATGCGCATGCTATGCGCATTTTGATGGAAATAAAATACTTATACCTTGCCTCGCCACAATTTTACCGATTTATGCCTTGCGCAAGGCATATCTCAATCGTGAGGCGTAAAGCGCTGACGATGGCTGGCTGCGGCCTTTGGGAGGGTCAAGGAGGTGGTCGCCTTATTTATTAGCAGCATCCGCGTCCCGTCCGCCAAGCGCCGGGTTATTCGATAAACCCGTCGGTCAGCAGTTCGTCGAGCAGCGCGTCGTAGTCGAGTGCGCCGCGGCTGTTGGGGGCGTGTTCGAAAACGTTTTTATTGAATGCCGGGCTTTCCGCCAGGCTGACATTTTCCGCGATGCGCGTGCGGCATACTTCCTCGCCGAATTTCTCCTCGACCATGCGCAGCACATCCCACGCCATGCGCCGCCGCGCGTCGAAGCGGGTCATCAGGTAGCGGCGCTTGACTCGGCGTTTCAGCACTTGTTCCAGCGCGCCCAGCGTTTTTTCGATCTGGATGGCGCCCTTGGTGGATAGATAGTCCGCCGAAATCGGCACGATCAGGCAATCGCAGGCAAAAATCGCATTGAGCGAGAGCACCCCGATCAGGGGGCAGCAGTCGATCACGACGGGAGTTTCCCCGGTTCCCAATTTTTCCGCTTGCAGGCTGGCATTGATCCGGTTGACGACGTTGTAGCCCTTGCCATAGAGCGTATCGACCTTGGATAGTTCGATGTGCGATGGGATGACGTAGATGCCGCTGGTGGATTCGCGCGCCAGTTCGCGTAGCGGGCGGTTGCGCTGGAATACGCTGAATATGGTGTCGTCGCTTGAGTCCGCAGTAATGCCGGTGATGCCGCTCAACTGCGCCTGCGGATCGAGATCGATGCCGTAAGGCTTACGCTCGCGGCGTATTAACGCGGCAGCGAGATTAAGGGCGGTGGTGGTTTTGCCGACCCCACCTTTCTGGTTAAAGACGGAGATTATAGTCATAGCGGGTTTCCATTCTAACCGAATTTAATCTTCCAGTAGCAGATGGTTGCGTATTTTCAAGAGCGCCTGCATAGGCGCGTCGTAAGTTTTGGTGAGCATCCGTGCGCGAGAACCAGGAGTATAGCGAGTTAGTATATAGCATGGTGCGCTTCGTAAGTATGCTTCGAAGCTTCCGCTGCAAAACTTTATGACGCTAGCTTGGTAGTGCATACACTAGCAAAAAACACGCCAAAACCGCCAAGCCAGACATTGTACAGACAGACCAGCCAATCCGCATTATCCTGGAAAGCTCAGCAGGGTAAATTTGTTCTCGGAAATTCATGATGAAAATCAATGATGGCCAACAATCATGAAGGTCGTAGTCGTAGGGTGGATAAGCGCAGCGCATCCACCGTGCCGGCGCAAGAAAGGTGGATGCGGCTCACGCTTATCCACCCTACATTTTTTCTGAGAACAAATTTACCCTGGAAAGCTCAGTTGACCGCTTGCCAAGACATGTCGCATTGTGGTTCTAAGCAAATTGCTTGTGTAGAATGGCTACATGGCGCAATTTGCGCCTTGTATCGCATCCCGCGAGACGCGGCTAAATCCGCAAATTATGGCCGTGCGAAGTATACATATGCCTTGCGCGGGGGAAATTGTCCGGTTGGATTGCCCCCAGCGGGCGCGACTTTCGCGTTGCAAATTGCTTGCGTGAGAATAACCACGCGGCGCAATTTGCGCCTCTTGTGCCCAAGCCGTTAGGCTGTCGGGTATGCATTGCATCCCGCTGGGAACAATCCAATCCGGACAATTTCCCCCGCGCAAGGCATAATCTTGGTAAGCGGTCGCCGAGGTTTCCAGGACAAACACCCCATGCTTTTTCTACTGTCATGAATTTGCTGAAAGCGCTGGTCACCATCAGCGGGATGACGCTGCTTTCCCGTATCCTTGGTTTTGTGCGCGACACCGTGATTGCCCGTATTTTTGGCGCGGGTATCTACACCGACGCATTTTTCGTCGCCTTCAAGCTGCCCAATCTGCTGCGCCGTCTGTTTGCGGAAGGCGCGTTTTCCCAGGCTTTCGTCCCAATACTCGCGGAATACAAGACGCGGCGCGGCTATGACGACACCCGCAATCTGATCGACCATGTCGCCAGCCTGTTGCTGCTGGCGCTGGTGATCGTTACGTTGCTCGGCGTGCTGGCCGCGCCTGTACTGGTTTACGTCAGTGCGCCGGGGTTCCTGGCCGCGCCGCACAAATTCGATGTCACCGTTCAGTTATTGCGCCTGACTTTCCCGTATATCCTGCTGATTTCGCTGGTGTCGCTGGCGGGCGGCATCCTTAACACCTATAGCAAGTTCAACGTGCCGGCTTTCACTCCGGTGCTGCTCAATCTCTCATTTATCGTCTGCGCGTTGTGGCTCACGCCCTATTTCAACCCGCCGGTGCTGGCGCTGGGCGTCGCGGTGATGCTCGGCGGCGTGTTGCAACTGGCCTTCCAGTTGCCGTATCTGGCAAAACTCGGACTGGTTCCGCGCTTGCGCCTCAATTTCCGCGACGAAGGCGCACGGCGGGTGTTAAAGCTCATGGGGCCGGCGCTATTCGGCGTGTCGATCAGCCAGATCAGCTTGTTGATCAATACTATCTTCGCCTCGTTCCTGGTCACCGGCAGCGTATCCTGGCTGTATTACGCCGACCGTTTGATGGAATTCCCCACCGGCATGTTGGGCGTGGCGCTGGGCACTATCCTGCTGCCCTCGCTCGCCAAGCACTATGCCGACGATTCGCCCGAACGCTATTCCGAGTTGCTCGACTGGGGGCTGCGCCTCACCTTGCTGCTTGCCTTGCCCGCTGCGGTCGCGTTGGCGCTGCTCGCCGTGCCGTTGATTGCTACGCTGTTTTTATACGGTAAATTCACCGTTCATGACCTGCTGATGACGCAACAGGCGCTGGTCGCCTACAGCCTCGGCCTGCTCGGGCTGATTATGGTCAAGGTGCTGGCACCGGGCTTCTATGCGCGCCAGAATATCAAAACCCCGGTGAAAATCGCCCTCGTTACGTTGCTCGCCACCCAATTGATGAACCTCGCCTTCATTTGGCAGCTACGCCATGCCGGGTTGGCGCTGTCCATCGGCCTGGGCGCCTGCCTCAACGCCGCTCTGCTGCTTTACCAACTGCGCCGTCAAGGCATCTACCGCCCGCAGCCCGGCTGGGGAATTTTCCTCTTCAAGCTGTCCGTCGCGGTGACTGTGATGGCGGTAGTGCTATGGTTCGCCGCCGACCGGCAGGAAACCTGGCTGCACGGCAGCATCCTGGCGCGCGCCTGGCATCTGGGTTGGGTGGTGGTAGCCGGCGCAGGCTGCTATTTCGCCGCATTGTGGTTGCTTGGTTTGCGTCCCAGGGATTACATCAAACGTGCGGCGGAATAAATCCGCGTAGGCGGGTGGTGAGGCACGAACCAGGGTAAATTTGTTCTCCGCCTGGGAAAAAACCATTCACCGCAGAGACGCAGAGACGCAGAGGCGCTGAGGAAAAACAACGGGTTGTAGAATTGAATGGTTTCACCCTTTTCATTGATTTCTCGGCGTCTGAAGCGTCTCTGTGGTGAATAATTTTTTTCTGGGCGAGAACAAATTTACCTTGAGGTACGAACCTCAGCAGCCTACGGAACGCATGAATATGCGGTAAAATCCTATTCTTTTGAACCCCTCATGCAGATATTTCGCGGCATTCCTCCCAGCGCGACACCGGTCGCGCTGACCATAGGCAATTTCGACGGCATTCATCTCGGCCACCAGGCCATGCTCGAACGCCTGGAAAAAGCTGCCGCCGAACGCGGCCTGCCGGCTTGCGTGATGACCTTCGAGCCGCACCCGCGCGAATTTTTCATGCCCTATGCCGCCCCGGCGCGCCTCACCAGTTTGCGCGAAAAACTCGAACTGTTCGAGCAATACGGCGTGGAGCGCGTGTATATCTGCCGCTTTACGCATACTTTCGCCCATGTGCCCGCCGAACAATTTATCACGGAATTGCTGTGCGACCGCCTGCAAGTCGAATGGGTGCTGATCGGCGACGATTTCCGCTTCGGCGCTAAGCGCGCCGGCAACCTCGCGATGCTGCAACAAGCAGGCGGACGTTGCGGTTTCGAGGTCAGCGACATGCACAGCATCAGGGAGGGTGAGTTGCGCGTCTCCAGCACCGCAGTGCGCGAAGCGCTGGCGGGCGGCGACCTGGAACTGGCCGCGCAACTGCTCGGACGCCCGTACAGCATCAGCGGTCGGGTGATCCACGGCGACAAAGCCGGACGCAAGCTCGGCTACCCCACCGCCAACGTCCAGATTAAGCACAACAAGCCGCCGCTGACCGGCATCTTCGCGGTAAAACTGTACGGCCTGAACGCGGACGGCATGTGCGGCGCGGCGAGCCTGGGCATTCGTCCCACTCTCAAACAAGACGGCAAGCCGACGCTGGAAGTGCATGTATTCGATTTCGACCGCCAGATTTACGGCCAGCATGTGCGCGTGGATTTTTTCCACAAACTGCGCGACGAACTGAAATTCGCCAGCCTGGACGAACTGATAGCAGCCATAGGCGACGATGTCGCGCAAGCAAAATCCTATTTCGGCCAGATGTTCCCGGCAACCCGATAGTCACCAGGGTAAATTTGTTTTCAGCATGGAAAAACCGATTCACCGCAGAGGACGCGGAGGACGCAGAGGAAAAGCATGAGGGGTTTCCTCCGCGTCCTCTGCGTCCTCTGCGGTGAAAAAGGTTTTGTCTTTATGGGTTGTTGCCATGAGTCGAGTAGAGTCGCACTAAGATTGCCTGGGATTCATGAATATTTTCCATCATTGATTTTTATCATGAATTTCTGAGAACAAATTTACCCTGCGGTAGTCACCGTCCTCGTAATCCCCTAACTTCGAAGCGCACGGCGTCGATTTCCCCGCCTGCGCCGTCTTCCAGCGCCAGACGGTGGGTTCCGGTTCGGGGCAGCCAGAGCACGGGCTTTTTGGCCGATCCCAGCGCCTGCCGGTCGATGCGCCAGCGCCAGCCTTTTTCGGCGGGCGCGCTCAGGCGCAGGGGCAGACGTTGGCGTTGCGGCGGAATGTCCGGGTCGAGAGCGATGACGGCGCCGTTGGCGGGGTAGGCGATGCGCGCCAGCGCGTGCGCCGGCGCGGCGCGCACCACGGCGGTTTCGGCGCCGACCGGGAACCATTCGCGGCGCGGCGGCTCGCTGGGCGGCTGGAAACGAATGTCGGCCTGCACCACACCGGCGGGCGGCGCGGGCGGCAGGCTGAGCACGGGCGGTCGCCCGCCGGCGGGGTCTGCGCGGTGCAGCCAGTCCATAATCTCGCGCCACACCGGGGCTGCGCCGGAGACGCCGGAAACATCGTGCATCGGCTGTCCCGAAGCATTGCCCACCCATACCGCCACCGTCACCCGGCGCGAAAAACCGGCGCACCAGTTATCGCGCATATCCTTGCTGGTGCCGGTTTTAACGGCGCTCCAGTAGGGCGTGGCAAGCCACGATTCCAGCCCGAAAGTTCCGGCGCGCGCACTCCTGTCGGCGAGGATGTCGGCAACCAGAAACGCGGCGGGGGCGGAAAAAACGCTACGGCTCTTGCCCTCGAACACCCCGGCGCAGCCGCCCTGTTTGCAGGGTAGGGGGGCAACGCCGCCGCCCGGCGTGGCGCGCAATGGCGACCAGCGCCCGCCGTTGGCCAGAGTGCGGTAGGCATTGGCGAGCATCAGCAGCGACACGTCGGCGGAACCCAGCGCCAGGCTGTAGCCATACCAATCGCCGCTTTCCGTGAGGCTTTCGAAACCGGCGCGGCGCAGGCGTTGCTGGAACAGCTCGGGACCAATACGCACCAGGGTTTTCACCGCCGGGACATTGAGCGATTCGGCCAGCGCGCGGCGCGCCGAAACCCAGCCGCGATAACCCGGCTCGTAGTTTTGCGGAGCATACAGGCCGTTGCCGGTTTCCAGGGTGAGCGGCGCATCCTCGATCAGTGAAGCGGGCGTGAGGTTGCGCCGCTCGAAGGCCAGCGCGTAGAGAAACGGCTTGAGCGTGGAGCCGGCCTGGCGCAACGCGGTGACGCCATCGACTTCGGCGGCGTCCGACAAATCGCCGCTGGAACCCACCCAGGCGAGCACCTCGCCGCCGGCGTTGTCGAGAACCAGCACCGCGCCGTCCTCGACATTCCGGCGCGCCAGCACAGCCAAATGGCGGCGCAACGCATCCCGCGCGTAAGCCTGGAGATCGGCGTCTATGCTGGATTTTAACCGTTCGCCGGGGCGCGCCAGGAGCTTGCGGGCGAAATGCGGGGCAAGGGCGGGGCTGTCGGCGTCATGTCTCTGACCGTCGGAAAATGCTTGCAACGCCACGCCCTCCAGCCCGTTACATGCGCTGTTGCGCTCCATCTCGCGCAGCAATGCGCAGGCGCGTTTCGCCACCAGCGCCGGGGCGGCGTTGGGCGCGCGCAAAAGGGCTGCGGCCAGCGCGCTTTCCTGCTCGTCGAGACCGTCCGGCCATTTGCCGAACAATTCGCGGCTCATTGCCGCAACACCTTGCAATTCGCCGCGAAAGGCAACCAGGTTGAGATAAGCCTCGACGATCTGCCCCTTGCTCCAGTTGCGTTCCAGGCGTAATGCAGCGGCTGCCTGGCCGAATTTCCCGAACAGGCTGCGCCGCCCCCGCCGTTGGCTGTCTTCGTCCAGCAGGCCGGCGAGTTGCATGGTGAGCGTACTTGCGCCGCGCGTCCGGTTGCCGCGCAGATTGTTCCAGGCCGCGCTGCCGGCGGCTTTCCAATCCACCCCGCCATGCGCCGCGAAACGCTTGTCCTCGGATGCGATCACCGCGCGCACCAGCGCCGGGGAAATCTCCGCAAGCGGCGTCCAGCCCAGGCGGCGCACCTGGCGATCCACCCGTAGCGCTTGAAGCGGCCTGCCGTCGCGCGCCAGCAGCCAGGCTTCGGAAGGGGTGTAAGCGGCTTTCACCTTCAGGAACGCAGGCAGCGCGACAGCCGGCAGCGGCAGCACAAGCAGCGCCGGCAAGACAAGCAACACCCCGTAGAATCGGCCCCCCACGCTCGGGATTAGTGCAACGAATGCAGACCTATCCTGTTTCCTTCCGTGTCGAAAACCAGGGAGATAAAGCCGTATTCGCCTATGGATATTTTGCTGCGCTCAATGCGTCCGCCGGATTCCGTCACCCGGCTTTCCTCAATGGCGCAATCCTCGCAACTGAAGTAAACCAGCACACTATTGCCGCCGGATGGAACCCCCTGCATCCTGACCAGAGAACCGCCCGCCCCCCAGCGATTCGTATCCATCGGGAACGCCCACATTTCGAATTCCGGGGTGTTCAGCTTATCCAGCTTGAGTTGAAACACCGATTCATAAAACTGTTTGGCGCGCTCCATGTCCTGCACATAAATTTCAAACCAGCCAACGGGATTGGTTTTCATCGTGGTTCTCCTATTAACCTAAGCCGGACAATTGCCGGAACCAAAAGTATAAGCGCAATACATCAACCAATACTCAGTGAAGCAGCTGTATAAGGTTACACGCCTTCCCAATGCTCGATCACGAGTTGCAAGCTTTGCGCGCCGTTGTAGTCGTTGATGTCCAGGCGGTATACGGCGCGGATGGCGGGAGGCAGCGGGTCGTTGTGGGAAAACAGGATGGCGTCCAGGCTTCTTCCCTGGCTGCCCAGTTTCAGTCGCAGGTGTTTTTCTCCTACCACGCGCTGTTTTTCGACGCTGAACTCCCCGCTGAAACCGGGTTGGGGAAAGCCTTGTCCCCATACTTCGCGCCTTAGCAGGAATGCGGTTTCCAGGGTGGTTTCGGCGGGGGCGAGGTTGCCGTCGGTTTCGACCAGGTGTTCCAGGTCTGCGGGGGAAAGCAGTACGTGGGCGACGGCTTCGAAAGCGGCGCTGAAGGCTGCCAGGTCGCTCTCCCGGATGGTCAGCCCGCAGGCGGCGGCGTGGCCGCCGAAGCGTTGCAGCAAGTCGGGATGGCGTTTCGCCACCAGGTCCAGCGCGTCGCGCAAATGCAGGCCGCGGATCGAACGCCCCGAGCCTTTTAATTCGCCATCAAAGCCGGGAGCGAAAGCGATCATCGGGCGGTGGAATTTGTCCTTCAGGCGCGATGCCAGGATGCCGATCACGCCCTGGTGCCAAGTCGGATCGTATAAACAAAGTGCTGAGTAAGGCAGTGCTGAGTGCTGAGTGCTGAGTGCTGAGTGCTGAGCGCCGGGTTTCGGGTTGGTCACATCACCACTCAGCACTCGGCACTCAGCACTCAGCACTGTTTTTTCACTCAGCACTGCCTTACCCAGCATGTCTGCTTCGATTTCGCGCCGTTCGCGGTTGAGGCTGTCCAATTCCGCCGCCAGGCGCGGCGCTTCCGTTTCGTTATCGCACAGCAGGCATGTTATGCCCCGCGCCATGTCGTCCAGCCGTCCGGCGGCGTTCAGGCGCGGCCCGACGACGAAGCCCAGGTCGTAGGCCGACGCCTTGGCCGGGTCGCGCTTGGCAGCCAGCAGCAGCGCGTTGATGCCGGGGCAGGCGCGTCCGGCACGGATACGCTTTAAGCCTTGATGCACCAGTATCCGGTTGTTGTCGTCGAGCTTGACTACGTCGGCGACGGTGCCGAGCGCCACCAGATCGAGCAGCTTGGCGAGGTTAGGCTCGGGTTTGTCGCCAAACGCGCCGCGTCGGCGCAGTTCGGCGCGTAGCGCCAGCATCACGTAGAAAATCACGCCGACGCCGGCCAGGTTTTTGCTGGGGAATTCGCAGCCGACCTGGTTGGGGTTGACGATGCAGGCGGCATCCGGCAACGCGTCGCCCGGCAAATGGTGGTCGGTGACCAGCACCGCCATGCCTAGCCGGTTTGCTGCCGCGACGCCTTCCACACTGGCGATGCCGTTATCGACGGTAATCAGGATGTCGGGGCGGGTTCCCTGCATATCGGCGGAGCGGGGAAGCGAACGGTTGCTTCCCTTTTTTTCGTTGGTGCGGAAGGCGGTTGCCGCCAATGCGACGATTTCGGGAGTCAGGCCGTAGCCGTATTCGAAGCGGTTAGGGACGACATAATCCACCGATGCGCCGAATTCGCCCAGCGCGCGCAAGGCCACGGCGCAGGCGGTGGCGCCGTCGGAATCGTAGTCGGCGACGATCAGTAAATTTTTTTTCGCAATGATGGCGTCGGCCAGAAGACGCGCCATTTCTTCCACGTTCTTGAGCGCGGTGAACGGCAACAGCGCTTTGAATTCGTAGTCGAGCTGGCGCGTCGATTGGATGTCCCGCGCCGCGTAAATGCGCGCCAGCACTGGGGGCAGCCCCTCTTCGATCAGTGCTTGGTAATGTCGGTGCGGGTAATGTCGGGGTTGAATTCGGGGCATAGGTCGGATTCGGCAGGTGTTGGTGTTGATTCCAGGAAAGCGAGCGCAATCATCGCATTGGTGTCGCGCAAACGGCGCGACAGCAGGCGGGCGACATTGCGGTAGAGTTTGGCGCCGGCTGACGGATTCTTGCGGAACTCGCTTTCGCCCAGGCGCAGCATAATGCATCTCGACACCGATTTCACCGTCGCGGAGCGCAAATTGTTGTCTATCAGCGCCATTTCCCCGAAACAGGCGCCGGCGCCCAAGCGCGCCAGCAGCTTGTTGCCGCCGACCGCGAGTTTCTTGCTGATTTCCACCTCGCCGTCGATGATGATATACATGAAGGTTCCGCTGCTGCCCTCGGTGATGATGGTTTGCCGGGGCTGGAACACGCATTTTTCACTGCCGGCCAGGATGTCCGTCAGCTCGGACTGCGTAAAACCGGAAAATATTTCGACCGTTTCCAGCAAGCGCGTTAAAAGCCGCTGCATGTCGAAACTGCCTAAGCTTTCCTTGCTCCATCCAGCCATGATCCTAGAAACCTCCGTTGAACGGGCTGGAGTGTGCGGTTTTCCGGGTGCAGGGCATACCCGACGGCCTTACGGCCTGGGCACAAGAGGCGCAACTTTGCTGCATGGTCATTCCATTCCCTTCTCTTGTAGTTGCAACGCCGCCATGCGCCCGGAAAACCGTGCAATCCAGCCCGTAGCGTTCTCACCATACGGGTACACGCGAAATATATTACAAAGTTGTTGAGCGCCATTGTAACCCAGAGGCGGGAAGCTGATGAAAGCGGCGCTATGCGCCGGGTTTTGACCCGCCCCCGGCATAGCGCCGCCACAATTTCCCTATCCCGGCGGGCACGAGCAAATCCAGGCGTCCCAAGGTGATAGCGGACGCGCCGGGTGCGATCAGCGACAGGCGGCGGATGACGCCCCGCCGTAGCGCGAGCTTCAGCGGCGCAAACCAGTCCGCCTCCAGCCGGGCAAGCTGGTCTTCTCGGGCGGTGCTACGTAGCGCATCGAGCACCACCAGCAGGTCGCCGCTTCCCGCTTGCAGGCAGGCATCCGCGTCAGGCGGCAGGGCATGGCAAATCGCGCCGGCCTTTAGCGCCAGTCCGCGCGTCGGCGCATCGTCGGCGAAAACCCGCACATAAGGACAGGCGACGGCATCCGGCAATATGCCGCCGCCCCACGGCCAAATGCTGTTGATCGGCGGCAGCCCAGCCGCTTCGCGGGCTTCATTGAGCGGATGAGCGTGGAGCAGCATTTGCGCCTCGTTGAGCAGCTTGTGAAAGCCCGCGCTGTCCGCGCCGCCGGGCATAAAATGCCGGATGTCGCGGCCACTGACCTGTGCCGGCGGATGAGTGTGCAGCTTGGGCGCAACAGGCAGGCGCAAATACCAGCGGCGTGGATGGGGTGCGCTGAAATGCAGATTTTCGGCGGAGAAATGCCGGGTCAGCGCGGCGCACAACGCTGACGCTTCTTCCGCACCGGGCGCGATATCGTTGCCTGCGAACAGGACGAGCCGGTTGCGCATCAATCGCACGGACACCGGATCGACGCGCAACCAGTAGTCGCTGCCGGGAACGCCGCCGTCCGCCAGCAGGGAAAACGGCGCAACCGGCCAGTCGGCTTGCCGTTCTACATCGAATGCCCGGCACAGCCAGCTTTCCATGTCCCCCTCCGGCTCCGCCAGGGGATTTCCATGCGCCAGCAGCGCATCCAGCGCCGGAAGGCGCAGGTCTTGGGGAAACAGGTCGGGAATTAGCAGGCAACAATGCATTTGGCGGAATATCTCTTTGTCATCCATGGCGTCGGCGCAGTCCATGGAGGAATGCCTGGAATTTGCCGAATACGGCGGTGGTATTATCCTGCCCGAGCAGATACCCACCAGGGAGTATAACATCACCGTGATCGACGCCCGCGATGCCGGACAGTGCAAATTTGCGGATTTAGTCGCGTCTCGCGGGATGCGATTGTTGCGCAAATTGCGCCGTGTGGCTGTTCCACACAAGCAATTTGCAACGCGGAAGCCGCGCCCGCGAGACGATGGATAAATGCGCAAATCGTGGCCGCGCAAAGTATATATGACTAAAAAAGCTGTTTCTTGAGAGTAAAATATTCGTCCGCAGGCCGAAAGGCGTTGGCAAGAAACAGGGGTTATGGCTGCTGTTTGGCGCTCGTTTAATGGCTTTCATTCCGCCGTTGTTGTTATTTATGTCGTTGATATATATGATTAAAAAGCTGTTTCTTGAGAGCGCTACGGGCTGGATTGCACGGTTTTCCGGGCGCATGGCGGCGTTGCAACTACACGAGAAGGCAATGGAATGACCATTGCGCGTCGTTGCGCCTCTTGTGCCCATACCCAACAGCCTACGGCTTGGGCACAAGAGCCGTTAGGCTGTCGGGTATGCCCTGCACCCGGAAAACTGCACACTCCAGCCCGTTCAACGGAGGTTTCTAGGATGATGGTTCAATCAAGCTGATGCCTCACTTGCAGGCTTTGTTCGCTCGCACGGCGGGTTCCTGCATCACTCAAATCTGTTCCCTGTCCGCTCCGTTGTGTTGATTTTTCGCGCTAAATAACATGGGTTGAGCGGGCGAAATGGGCGCACGTAGTGCTTGCAAGGATTGTCGCAAAACACTGAGCGCTGAACTGAGAAACATGCCGGCGATGATGGCGCCGACGATGATGTCCGGCCAGCGCGAGGCCAGCAGGTAACAACTGCCGGCGGCGAGCAAAATGCCGACGTTGGCAATCAAATCATTTCGAGAGCACAGCCAAGTGGAACTCATGTTCAGGTTGTCGCCGCGGTGCCGGTACAGCAGGAAAAAGCACGCGAGGTTGGCGCTGAGTGCCAGCCCGCCGACAATCCCCATCGTTTCGATGCCCGGCATGACGGGGTGTAACGTCTTGTAGGCCGCCTCCCCCAGCACACCGAGGCCAAAGGCGAGCATGAAACCGCCCTTTACCAAGGCAGCGCCCGCCTGCCAGCGTACCGATCGTGCCAGCACGAAGAGGCTGAACCCGTATACCAGTGCATCGCCCAGCATGTCCAGCGCGTCCGCCAGCAATGAGGTCGAGTTGGCGAAGATGCCTGCCGCTCCTTCCACGAAAAACATGACCGCGTTAATGGCGAGCACGATCCACAACACGCGCCCATGACTATCGCGCATGGCGTCTATCTCGCAGCTTTTATTTCCACAGCAATTAGCCATTTGTCTTCCCGTGCGAATTTATTCGAACACAAGCGCCTGATTGTGCAAATAAATTCGCATCTACGACCATGTCAACAGAGGAATCTAGCGTGTTTCATCGATCAATGCTCGCAATTGCGCCGTCACGGACGGGCTGTCGAAATCCCGCCCACCTACGGCGCGCAATGCCATGCGGCCTTTCTTGTCGATTATGAAACTGGTGGGCAGCCCTTTTACCGGCCACTTACGTAGCGCTCCGCTGTCGCGGTCGAGCAGGAGCGGGAAAGTAGGGGAGGGTTCCAGCGTACCGGTGAAAGCAAACACCGTGCCATCGTCCTCGCCGATGTTCACCGCCAGAATTTCGAAGCGCTCCTTGGGCAGGCTTTGATACAAGCGCTGCATCGACGGCATTTCGCGGCGGCAAGGCGGGCACCAAGTGGCCCAGAAGTTCACCAGCACCACCTTGCCGCGCAGTTCGGCGAGGTTGCGCGGCTTGCCGTCGACGTCTTCGAGCTTCAGTTCGGGGGCGGGTTTGCGCTCGCCGAGGGGAATCAGGGGGGATGCGCCTTCCCCGGCGGCACAAGTCCCGGAGAACAGTAGTGAAACCAGGCTAATTGCTGCTAACGTCATGCGCACAATGCACTCCTTTCAAGGTGTTTTTCTGCTGCTGGTCTTTTATTGTCCAGCGGTATTCGAGGTTGAAACGGCTGCCGCGCGGCAATGTGAAAGTCGTCATGCCCTGGGTCCAATCGCCCGGTTCGAAGGTCTGTTCGCTGGGAAATTGCGACCATTCGAAGGCGATTTTGCGAGCTGGCGCGAGGTTACGCGCATCCCATTCCTTGAGCCAGTTTTCCTTGAGTTTCGCCGGCAGGGCGCGTCCGTCGGCAGTGATGGCGCGCCAATCGGCAAGGCGGTAGGCGATGGCGGATGGCGCCGCTTCGTTGCGCAGGATGGTCATGAATACGCAGGCAGCCGCATAGTGTTCCGCCTCGGCAGGCTCGAAACCCCGCCCGATGAAGAAGGCGCGCGATTGGTCGGGGGTGAGTTGGGCCAGTTCCAGAATTACCCCGTGCCGGGTGGCTTTCCAGCTTTCCAGGCCGGTTTCCGGGTTGCTCTGGGCAAGGGTTTCGCCTTCCCCCGCATGGGCATTCCACGCCAGCAGCATCCCCATGATGCAGGCCAAGCGGCGCAAGGTGGGAAATAGATAACACCAGGTGTTTCCGGTCATTTTTCATTACTCCTGAATTTTTTCATTTATGGTCGCTGGCCACCACTTGGCCGGCGACCACCAGAAACGCGCCAACCGGCAAGCAGCCCGGCACGATCCATTCCAGCCATTGTCCCATTTTTCCGCCGGCGGGCCAGAATATCCCGCTACGGATGGCGATGCACTCCACCGGTTGCCCCGCCAGCAGTTCGCGGATTTCCCGCGCCGTGCGCCAGCGGGCGCCCCGGTAAGCGCCCGTTCCGCCTTGCCGCCCCTTGCTCCGGTATAGCAGGCTGGCGCGATTGAGCAGGCCAAGCACGAAACGTTTTTTTGTCACGCGCACCATCTCGCTCAGGAAAGATGCCTGATCCTCGGCAAAGCACAGAGCCGTCACGGAAAGCGTGCAATCGAAACTGCGGTCGGGAAACGGCAGCTTGCCGCCGTCGCCGGCGACATAATATTCGTTCCCGGCTGGACTGTTGCGGGCAAAGCGCAGCCGGGAGATATCCGGGTCGAGGCCGGTCACGCTTGCCGCGTTTGCCGCGTTTTCCTGCGCGAAGCGCCGCGTGAAATACCCGGTGCCGCAGCCGATGTCGAGCAAACTTTCGTCCGGTCGCAAGCGCAGCATGTCCGCCAGCAGGCGGAATTCGCCGTCACCGATCCAACGTCCACGCGGGGTATCGTACCAAGCATCGTAGGCTGTGGCATCCATCATTCGCGTGTGGCTCTTCGCGCTTGAGCCGGAGTCCGACGGTCAGAATTCATAGCGCATCTGCAAGTAGACATTGTCGTCGTTCGACAACTGGCCGAATTGCCCCCACGGCTTGCCGCTGAAAAGGTTGGCGCCGACTGCGCCCCAAACTCGGTCGGTGAAGCTGTAGCGCGCCTCGGGATTGATGAATTGGTCGCCGGTGTTCGCGTTATGCGCGGCATAGGCGGATAGGCGCAAGGTCTGGTGCATGAGCAACTGCGTGACCCGTAGCGTAACGGTGTGGTTCAGCCGATCATCAACAGGGAACCCAGCCGGCAATGCGGCGCGATAGGCGGGATAGTCGTGCATGTGTTCGGCGTAATATTGCAGGCCGAGCGACAGGTCTTCCACCGGTTGAATCTGGTAGCCCGCCAATAGCCGGGTCTGCGAGTTTGGCACGGTGAAGTCGGCGCCCGTTTGATCCTGACGCGAGTCGTAGTAGGCGGCTTCCAGGCTCAACACCCCCTCGCCCACCCGTCCCGAAAGACTGGCGCCATAGAGTGAGAGTTCAGGGTAGAAGTAGGTGATCTTTGTCGGCATCGTCATGCTGTCCGAGCGCATTGAGGGAGTGCGCTGGAAACCGTGGTAGAGATAAAGCGCGGCATCCCATCCGGCCACGTCGCGGTAGATGCGCAAGCCCCATTCGCCGCCTCCCGGCGTGTCGGTCTCGCGGTTCGCCACACCGGGCATCGGATCGTAAAGCCGGAAACGTCCTGGGTCGGGCGTCCGGCTGGGGCGGAAATTCGGCGCCGCCACCAGTTCGAACGAGGCGAAATCGGGATAGGCGCCGAGTTTAAGCGCATCCGTGCCGCGCTTGAGATATTCCAACGGTCGTCCGGCGAAGAGCGCTTCGTAATCCTTGGGGAAAACGTCGTTGACAAACACCAAGTCGCCCAGCCCCCAGGTGATTACTTGCCGACCGATGCGCAAATCCCAGTTGCCCCCGCTGTAGTCAAGGTAGCCCTCGCGCAATTCGCTTTCATCCCGGCGTCCGAGATGATCCAAGGCCAAGTCGCCCTTTGCCAGCAACCGCCAAGCTCCTTCGCTTGCATCTAGCTTGAGTTGCACCCGTTCTTCCAGCCATTTGTAATGGGGTCCGTCGGGGTTCGAAGCCACCGTGTTGAAAGCCGTATTCTGCTGCACGAAGCCCGACAGCGCGGTTTCCGCGCACGCGGCGAACGGCGCCA
Source organism: Sulfuricellaceae bacterium (assembly GCA_041674485.1). GTDB lineage: Bacteria > Pseudomonadota > Gammaproteobacteria > Burkholderiales > Sulfuricellaceae > JAGXQV01. The sequence goes on along the minus strand of JBAYVP010000012.1, from coordinate 8,000 downwards.
GCAGGGCAATGAAACAGAGCGCGGCGGCAGTTGCTCTCCCCAACCCTCTCCCGTAAGGGGCTACCGCATGCGCACATCTTCCAACCCACTGATTTTTAATCCGTTCGTCCTGAGCTTGTCGAAGGATGGACGGATTAAAAATCCAAGTCAAATCAAGCCATTCATGCTTCGACAAGCTCAGCACGAACGGCTTGATTTGACTTGTGCGCATATGGTAGCCGCAAGGGGAGAGGAGGCAAATGAGAAAGGCGCTGGTTTTGATTGACATCATTCGACCCACTTGCGCGGCGGCTGGCGCAGGAAGCGTTCCGAGAACAGGCTGTCCTCAATGCCGAGATCGTAGTCGGTCTTGAGGTAAGCGACCTCGGTGCGGTGGCCGGTCTGGAGGTTCTTCATGGTGCGCTTGACCACCGTGGGGATGCTCTTCACATTGGTGACCTCGTCGGCGCTGAACTGCTTGTAGCGGGCGCCCTTCTTGTCGCTCTGCTCTTCCTTGAGCGGCAGGAAATTTGCCTTGTCCACCCAGGTGGTCTTGGAGCCGAAGTCGGCATCCGCGCCCTTGGGAGTGCTCTTGACCACGTAGCAGTCGCGGCTGCCCACCTTTTCCTCGCGTTCGAGCGCGTGAGTGTCGTCCTCAATGTCGCGCCCCGAAACATCCTCGTAGGTAAAGTCCGAGCCGACGAAGCTGGAGCGCTTGTCTTGCGCGGCGATGCGCTTGACCATGTTGATCGCCGGGATGAACATCCAGCGGTCGTCGTCCCTGGCGGGGTATTTGTGGATCATGAAGGCCATTTCCTTCACGTCCGCCGGCTGGAAAAAGTACATGAAATACTTTTGGTCGCCGCCCGCATCACCCGTGTTCTTGCGCAGCATGGTCATCTCCCGCACGCGTTCCTGGCCGTCCTTGTTGATGAGCTTCATCACTACCCGCGCCTTGAAATCCTTGCCCGGATAGAGGAAGGCCGCTTGGGATTTCCGCATCACCTCCTCACCTGTAAATGCCCATGCTTGGCTCGCTAATACCAGAGGCAGCAGCGCTACGATTATCCTTATCCACCAGCGTTTCATATCAGTCTCCTTAAAAGCAATGAAAAAATCAGTCGAACAAGCGCTTCCTTCCCAGCATCACCAGGGCGGGCAGGTAAAGGATAGTGAGCAGCGCGGAAATCAGCATCATGCTGACGATGAAGGCGCCCACCGCCATATAGGGCGTGAGCGGTGCGAACAGCATTACCGAGAAGGCGGCGGCGAACAGCAGCGCATTGCGGAGTATCCCCTTGCCGGGGCGCGCCGCAGTCCACAGCAGCGCCTCCCGCACTGCCGCCTCGTCCGTAGCGCCGCCCGACTCTACCAGGCGTTGGCGCAAACGGCTGATGAAATGGATGGAGAAATCCACCGCCATGCCGAGCGACAAGGTGCTCATCACCGACAGCGGCATGTCGAAATCCTTGCCGACGAAGCCGACCACGCCGTAAATCAACAGGATGGTGAACAGCAACGGCACGTAGGCGACCAGCGCCCATTTGGCCGAGCGGAAGTCCAGCGCCAGGATGATGAACACCACCACCAGCGCAAGTCCCAAGCCGAGCACCAAGTCGCCCAGCACCTCGTCGTTCCACACCAGGTTGAAGTAGGCAATACCCGCCGGTTTTACCGTCGCCGCCAGCGGGTGGGCATCCTGGTAAGCCTGTGCCGCATGGATCACCTGGCGCATGGCTTCCGCGTCCCAGGTCTTCAACTGCACCCACAGATTGGCTTTCTGGAAGGTGGGATCAACCACGTTATCCAGGTCTGCCGGCTTGGCCGACATGCTGAACAGGAACAGGTATTGGCCGACCGTGTCCGCCGTTTCCGGCACCGCGTCGAATTTCGGGTCATCGTCATGCAGCACCCGGTTGATGCGCTTCACGTAATCGGCCACCGAGAAAGTCTTGCCCACCACCGGCATCGTCTCCAGGTGGCGCTGCAAACCTTCGAGCCAGCGCATGGCTTCCGGGCGCTTCAGGAATTCCGCCTCACCGCCATTCACCACCAAGTAGCCCAGCGAAGTGCCGCCCAGCGCCTGGTTCATCGCCGTATCGGCCACGCGAATCTCGCTCGATGGCTTGAACCAGGCCACCAGATTGTTGTTCACATGGATTTGCGCGGCGCCGGCGATGGCTGCGGCTACCAGCGCCAAGCCCACCAGCGCGGTGACCAGCGGGCGCGTGGCGCCCACTTCGGCAATACGGCGCAGGAAGCGCGCGGTGCGATCCAGTTCCGCGCTCTCGTTCTGTGCGGCCTTGGCGATTTTCTCCTCCTTGACGAAGGTCAGAATGGCCGGAATCAGGCTGAACGAGAACAGCCGCAGCACCACCGTGCCGAAGGCGATCAGCCCGCCGAACACCTGCACCGGCACGATGTTCATGAACAGCAGCACGGCGAAGCCGGCGGTGGTGGCGAGTGCGGTGAAGCGCACCGGACGGCTCACCGCAGCCATGGTTTCACGGATCGCCGCAAGCTTATCGTGCTTCTCGCGGTAGCGGAAATAGAACTCGTTGAAAATGTGGATGCTGTCGGTGGCGATAGCCATCAGGAACACCGGCGCCATCGAGCTCATGATATGCACCGGGAAGCCGGCGCCGATCAGGGTTCCCATGCTCAGGATGATCGCCGCCATGGCGACCCCCATCATGGTGAACGACAGGGACAGGTTGCGGAACATCAACTGGATGGCGATGAACATGATCATGCCCGCAATCGGCGAGAAGATGCCCATCAGCTTGAACATCTCGGCGCCGAAGGTATCGCGTGCCACCGGGTCGCCGGCAACGTAGTAGCGCTCCGTCCCCTTTTCCCCGGCCACAATGGCGCGGATTTTGTCGGCGATGACGGCGCCGTTGGCGCCCTTTTCCAGCGGCACGTAGATAGCCGTGGTCTTGCCGTCCTTCGAGATGACGCGGTCGACCAGCAGCGGGTTGCCGAACAGCGCGCCGCGCAACGCTTCCACCTCGGCCTCCGTCTTCGGCGCGCCCGGCATGAGGGGGCCGACCTTGAGGGTGCCGGCCTCGACGGTAACGTTGGTAATGGTGGTAAAACCGTTCACGTCGCGGCTGGCCACACCTTCCAGTTTGAGAATTTCGTCGGTGATGCGGGCAATGCGCCCCAGCGTTTCCCGGTTGAGCACGCCTGTGTCGTTTGCCACGCCCACCACGATGGTGTCCTCGTAGAGCGCAAACGTCCTGTCCACCTCGTCGTTCCACAGGCGCACGTCGGAAGTCTCGGGCAGCATGTGCTTCGGATTGGTATCCGTCTGGATGCGCGGAAACTGGGTGAGGAACAGCAGCACCAGCGCGACCGTCGCCCAGATAACCCGCTTAGGGCGGCGGATGGAGAATTCGACGAGCGAGAACTTGAACATATTCATAACCTCCTATTCATTCATCACCATACCAACGCCTGTTTGATCGTTCCCACGCTCCGTGCTCGTCGTTTGCCTCGTTCCCACGCGCTGCGTGGGAATGCAGTTCGGGACGCGCCGCGTCCCGAATCCGGCGTGTTGCGCTTCATTACCCAGACCGCAGGAACACTCGCCGCAGCGCGGCGTTGACTGCATTCCCACGTAGCGCGTGGGAACGAGGCAAACGAGGCAAATTCGACCATCAGACCAGCGCCTGCCCCAGATCGGCGATCAGGTCGGCGGCGTCTTCCAGGCCGACCGACAGGCGGATCATGGTGTCGCCGATGCCGCGCCGCGCCCGCTCCTCGGCATCAAGGCCATGATGGGTGGTGGTCACCGGCATGGTGGCGAGGCTTTCCACGCCCCCTAAACTGGGGGCGATGGCGAAGAGCTTAAGCCGGTCTATCGCCTGTACCGTTTCCTCATAACTGCCTTTGAGTTCCAGCGTCAACATGCCGCCGTATCCCTTCATTTGTACCTGGGCCACGGCATGGCCGGGAAAATCCGCCAAGCCCGGATAATAGACCCGCGCCACTTTGGGATGGCGCGCCATGGCTTCCGCCACGATTTGCGCCGTGGCGTTCTGGCGTTCCACCCGCACCGCCAGGGTGCGGATGCTGCGCATCAGCAGCGCGGCAATTTCCGGCGAGATCGTGGCGCCCAGGTTCTTGCGCCAGTTCCACACCGCAGCCAGCAGATGTTGCGGGCCCATCAGCGCGCCCGCAGTGAGATCGCTATGCCCGCCGAGATATTTGGTGGCGCTGTGAATCACGAAATCCGCGCCAAGCGCCAGCGGGTTCTGGTTTACCGGCGAGGCGAAGGTATTGTCCACCGCCACCAGCGCGCCATATTCGTGGGCGATGTCGCTGATGGCGCGGATGTCCAGCACTTCCAGGGTAGGGTTGGTCGGTGTCTCGAAAAACACCAGTCCGGCGCCCGCCTCCAGAAACGCTTTCAAACCGTGCAACTCGCTGCCGAGCAGGAAGTAGGCGGGGATGCCGAGTTCGCGCAACTGCGTGGACAAGAGCTCCAGGGTGCCGCCATAGGCGTCGCCGATACACACAATGCCCTTGCGCCCGTGGGTGAGGAACAGCGCGCTTTCCGCCGCCATGCCGGAGCAGAACGCCCACGCGGCCTCGGCGCCTTCCAGCGCGGCGAGCTTGGCTTCCAGGCTGAAAATGGTCGGGTTGAGGCCATAGCGCGTGTACAAGCTGCCCGGCTTGCGCCCGTCCACCACATCGAGCAGATCGGCGGTGGAAGCGAATTTGAAAGTGGTCGAGGTATAAATCGGCGTGTGCGGCGAGCCGTGGGCATCTTGCAGTTCGCCGGCGTGGACGCAACGGGTGGAAAGTCCTGGGGTGTTCTCGTTCATTCATGCCTCCTGAAAAAAGTGTTCAATTCCGGCGCTGCATCCGGGGGCGACAAAGCGCCGCCATTTGAGGGAACGAGCGCTTTGGCGTTTATTGGGAGAGTCGGCGTAATGCAAATAGCGTGAGCAGTGCTTGCCGGGGTTGGTTCCAAGATGGATCATGATTCAGTCCTCGGTGGAAATGTAAACGTGGTTGCCGATGAACGCGTTGCGTTGCACCTTGCCGATGGGCGCATAGATTACGGAAACCCCATTGAGGCTTTCTTCCGGGATTAGCACGTTCAATTTTTTGTTCGTTTGCCGGGCGAAGACTTCGGCTTTTTCCAGCAATACCCGTCCCTTTTCCGTCAGATCGCCGGTCGGGGTGAAAAACTGCCGCGAGGGCGCCAGCAGTCCCATATCGTCCACCCCGGAGGCGGCTTTCCGGTGCGACACCCTTACCCAATCGGGTGCTGCGATTGCCGATGCCGCGCCGACAAATTCCGGTGCTGCGCCAGACAGGGCATCAGCGAATGCGAACAAGGGGAACAAAAGCAAAGCAAACATCGTTTTGTTCATATCGTCTCTTTTTAAAGTCTGCTCTTGAACAAGAAATAAGTGGCGACTACCACCAGGAACCAGCCGAAAACGTGTTTCAGCGTTTCCGGCGAGAAACGGTGCGCCAGGCGCGTCCCGGCGAAGCTGCCAATCACCGTAACGGCGGTAAAGGAACCCATCAGCCCCCAATCGACCGGCACCGCGCCGTAGTAGCCGGCGAAACCAGCGTAGGACTTGGCGGCAACGATGGCGAGCGAGGTGCCAATCGCCATTTTCATCGGGATGCCGGACAACAGCACCAGCGCCGGTACGATCAGGGAGCCGCCGCCGACCCCCACCAGCCCGGTGAGTGCGCCGACACCGATGCCGTGCGCGGCGATGTGGGCCAGATTTGCCGAGATGACGGTTTCTACATCGACAGATGGGCCGCCGGCGGTGGCGAGTTGCACTCCCTGCAGCGCTCTCCTTTGCAGCATTTTCCAGGCGGCGGTGTACACCACCAAGGCGAACACGGCAAGCTGCACCGCCACCGGCGTTACCACGCCGAGGCGCGCGCCGCCATAAGTGCCGATCACGCCGAAGAAACCGAACACCAGCGAGATTTTCACGTCCACGTTGCCGCGCCGCCAGTTGTCGTAAGCCGAAATGGTGGCGGTGACGGCGACGATCCCCAGGCTCATCGCAATAGCCGATTTGGCCGGTACGTTGAGCAGAACCATCAGCGCCGGCATGGCAATAATCGAACCGCCGCTGCCAAATAGTCCAAGCACGATGCCGGTAGCGGCGCCGGCAAGGATGGCGAGCAGGATCATGTGATTTCCCTTTTTGTATTTGATGGGCGTTTGAATTACAGGCAAAAATATGCCGTTAAAACACCAGCACCTTGTCCGCCCATTCCGTCCACTCGGCCAAATGCTCCAGCGTGGAGCGTTGCGCACCGGGGATCATTTCTTCGTCGCGCAAGCCTCGCGCTTCCATGCAGATGCCGCATACACCGATTTCGCCGCCGCGCTTGAGGATGCTCTGGGCGAAAAACTCGATGTTGTAATAGCCTTCCGGCACTTTCTGCCCGGCCTTGGCGCACAGTGCGGCGTCGCCCAACAGGAACAGGCGGATGGCGCCGCCTTCGTGCTTGGCCAAGGCGCGCGCCAACCGAAAGCCGTTGTAACTGCGCTCCGTGCCGTAGGGCGGGTCGTTCAGAATGAAGAGAGTTTTCATGGCGGTCTCCATATTCGCTAATATCAAATATTATTATGAACGTTTGAATAATAAAGTCAAGCCGAAATTTTTTTGATAGCATACCAGGCGCTCAAAGGGGAAATTATTCGGCGGTGTTCGCTGCCGACAATTGCTCGGCCTTCCACTCGGGAAAGTTTTGGGTGGATAAGCGAGAGCCGCATCCACCCTGCTTGAAATTCATGGGTCAGGCGCCGGGCGGAGCGGCTTTAAGAGACTGATGCTTAATTGGAGGGACGATTTGTAAGAGGCGATTAGCGCTCGACCGGAAGGCGGTCAACCTTCCATTCAGGAAAGCCGTCTTCCAGTCGGCGGGCGCGGTAGCCGTGTTGGCGCAACTGGTCTACCGCATCGAAGGCCAACATGCAATAAGGGCCACGGCAGTAGGCGACTATCTCCTGGTCGTGAGGCAATTTGCTCAATCGTTCCGGCAGGGATTCAAGCGGGATATTGACCGCCCCTGCGATATGGCCGGCATCATATTCGGCGGGGGGGCGGACATCGATGACCATCGCTTCCCCGGATCTCACCAACCCCAGTAGCTCGTCTCGACGGACGGGCGTCAGATTGTCCCGGTTCGCGAAGTTTTCGCGGACGATGCGCTCCACTTCAGCCAAATGTTGTTCGGCCACGTTGCGGATGCCCGCCAACAGTGCCAGCACCTTTTCGTCGGTCAAACTGTAGATAACCTGGGTGCCTTCCTTGCGCGACTGGACCAATCCACCGCCACGCAGGATTTGCAGGTGGTGGGAGGTATTGGCCACCGACATGCCGCTTGCTTGCGCCAAGCCGTCCACGCCACGCTCTCCTTGTGCCAGCGCCTCCAGCAATTCAAGCCGATTGGCGCTGGCAAGCGATTTCGCAACGAGCGCGAAGTTTTCGAAAAGTTTCTTTTTGGGATTAACAACGGCCATATGGGGTATTTTGAAATTCAAATATGGGCTTGATTATAGCTCAGGATCGATTGATAAAAAGTAACTACTCAGGATGTGGTTGCATGCCACCACATCAGTCCCTTCCCCCAGGCAGGGGGAAGGTTAGGATGGGGGGCAAAAGGTGAAAATGCCGAAATATTCCGATTGTTCCACCACTCTACCCCCATCCCAGCCTTCCCCCTGCAAGGGGGAAGGAGCAAAACGCCGCCCTCCTGAGCCGTTACCTAGAATAAAAAATGCCGGCAACCTTGCGGCTGCCGGCCTGAGCTTCACGCCTTTCGCCAAGTTTATTTGACGGTAAACCCTTGCGCCGTTCCGTCTGCATTCTTGATGTAGACCACCCCGTTCTCCACCCACCAAGCCGGTTTGCCGGCGGCGGGTTTTATCAGGTTCCACTGCGGCGCGAGGATGTAAGCCTGGCCGTTGACCGTCGCGGTCGCGGTGCCGTCCATGCGCGGCAGCACAGTCAAAGCCGGGTCTTTCA
>JBAYVP010000011.1:0-35523 GCA_041674485.1 Sulfuricellaceae bacterium | reverse complement strand
CTGCCCACCGAAGAACTAGCCGAACTCCACGCCATTATTTCTGCCATAGCATACGAGCGCACCCAGACACCGGAGGGGAAATGAAACTCCCCACCCTAATCCAATCCGAACTTGACAGCCTGACATTACCATGGCGCATTGAGGCCGGCAGCAAACATGCCAAGCTATACGTCAACGGGCAATTCTGCGGTATCTTATGCAAGGCCAAGCAGCCGAATAGCAAACGGGCTTGGCTGAATATCAGGGCGCAGATTAGAAGGGCGGCTAGGGCTACTTCCTGACAAATATCCCCTCGAATATTGGCAGCACAACCGGCTCTGCATCAATGGCAGGCGGGTTTGACTTTTTGTAAAACTGGAAATCGTACCATTCTACCTTGCAGCCGTCACATACTGCGGTCATTGTCGGCACGGGCTTCGGTCTTTTATTTTCTTCCACGCAGGAACCTCTGGCAAGCTTTAAGCTTTGCCACCTCTTTGTCAGCTTCGCCCATTAAATCGATGATTTTTCCAACGGGGATGGAGACGCTGTTTCCAGCTCCTTTAGGAACCGTTCCAGAAAGTGGCCTACCGGGGGCTGCATCATATCGCGGGGGGGTGAAGGTTGCACAGGTATTGCCGTACAGCCGCCGAGCATCACGCAGCCGAGCATCAAGGGCAGCAATTTCTTTCTGTAAACCATCGGATACCTCATTTGTTAACTTTTGGGCAGCTACGCATTGATTGCGCAGCTTATGGGTCAGCATGGCATTAGATAGCTTATGAATGCCCCCTAAAACGCTGGCTGTCAAGGCACAGCCCACGGCCATACCCACCCAGAAACGCACCCCAAGCCCCAAAAACCATGCAATCATTGAACACCCGCCATACATTGCTTTGTTTCGGCCACCCTGCGCAGGTAAATGCCATAACACTTGTTAACCTTATCCGCGCAATTCCTGCCGCCTGCATACGTCCAGCGCATGAACTCGCCACAAGCCCCGCGCAAATCCCCTGCGTTGATCTTTTTGAGCATTGTCGAGTTGCGGAATTTCTCGGCCCCTACATTGAATATGAAGTCAATAAAGGCAATGCGCGAAACGTCCGGCACGGGGTATTTTACCAGCCGTTCAAAGTCATTGTTTGCGGAAATTAAATTAGCCTTCAGCCTTGCATCGCAGCCTGCGGGGGTTTCGACCATTCCAGCCGTAACGCCGTGCGTGTCGCCATCGCATACCGTCCATACCTTGCCCAAATCATCCCAATAGGCGACATATTCCCGCCCTTCCCATGGCTGCGTAAACAGCGCAACAGCCCCCAGCAATGCGGCAAGCCCTGCGCCGGTAGCTTTTTGTTTATTCGTCAGCATAAATCTCGCCCATCAGCTTGCCCGTAAATTCCGGATTATCGCGGAAGAACCGTGTTAACCCCGTTGCCAATGCCAATACTATCCGTTCTTCTTCCTCGTCCTCAAGCTTTAGTTTCTGGTCATGGCAGATGGCGTGCAGGATTTCATGTAGGATTGTGTCGGCAATATCGCCTTGGTCTTTCTTAATCTGGATTTCCCACTTGGGCGCAAGGATGCACCAGCCGAGCATATCGCCTTGCAGCTTACGCCTATAGGTCACAGTCCATTTGCGGTTTCCGATCTTGACGGTCTCTCGGGTCATTTAAATTCAACCCCCTTCACACGCGTCTTATTCGTGAACCAGCCGTAGCACTCCATGCACTGATATTTCTTGAACTTTGAAACGCGGGTATAATTAAAACCCCTGTGCTGGAATTTCAGGCTACCGCATTTAGGGCAGCACTCATGGTCGGAATACAGATTGCGGTTAGGCGTTGATTTCATGTAGGGCAGCAGCTTGTTGTAAAGCTTTTCCAGCGGGGGAATATCGCCCTTGTTATAACGTATCATGGCGCGGATGGATTTAACGTCACCTTGCGCCGCCTTCACCCACAACCCCTTTTCGTTCTCAATCTTGCGCGGCAGTTTCAGATGCGTGGCGAGGTCATCAAGCTTATTGCTGGTGAATTTCCATTTACGGGCTTCCACCAGCGTATCAACCATCTGCGGCTGGTCGATGGGCGGCAGGCCATGATAGACAACCCGCGCCATAAACCGCTTCCAATCGAACTTATTGCCGTTGTGGGCCACGATTACATCAGCCTGCTGGAATACCCAATGCAGCTTTTTAATGATGATAAAATCGTCCGTATGGTCTTTGATGAACCGCTTGGCATCGTCCAGCATGGAGACGGAATCAATCTTTTTATCGCCTTGGAATTTCCAGCTTGCGCAGATAACGAATGTGTCTTGGATAACGTGCTGGTATGGGATGTTCTGGTCGTATAAAGCCCATGTGGCTGCGATTATTGGGGAGGTTTCCAAGTCATAAAAGCATACCCTCATGCCTTGCGCACCCCTATAAATCGCCAATTAGTACCCTCTAAAATCACACACGCGTTCAAGTCAGCGTCTATGCCGAAGATAACCCAATCACCTGTTTTCTGATTGATAACCAACTCAATAGATGCGCCACGGTGCGGAACGTCACCGATGGCTGTCATGGCGAACTGGTCTTTTATGAGCATGTTCAGGAGCGAAGCCAGCGGAAGGCACGAATAGCGGCTCTCAGCAGAATACACAGCACCGCAAAAAGTGAGCGCGGCGACAAAACCAACCGCAAGCCCCCACTTTCTAATGCGTGATAACCCCATGCATTAAGCTCCCCAATGCATAGAATAACTTATTTTCGGTTAACGTAGGTTAAAAAATGGCAAATAGTTTTGTTGAATTTTAAATACAGATTGTATATAATGCTTTTCGTGAGGTTCGGTGTGTACGCGGCATGACCGGATAGCGTCCGGTTTCTGTCATAGTTCGAATAGTTGGCAGTCACGGCTAGTTAATCTAGCAACCTTGCACAATCACCTTATGCGGAGAATGACGCGATTAACCGCCGCAATCGTATCATAAAAGCCCTTTTTTTGAGCCGAATAGGTATCTTGAAAGATACCCGTTTTCAGCTGTTGCAGATTTTGCAACAACTCATTTGTGTTAATTATACAGAGAATACGTATTATACGTTATCCGGATAAAGCCGAATATCCGTTTCAGCCCACACCTTGCGCCGCTTATCTGCGTGACGCTTGTTTGGCGGCAGGTTTCTTGCGGCTTTGCTTCTCGGCAGCCGTACCTTTTTTTGCTTTCGGCGCATTGTATTCTTTCCACCATTTCCAAATCAGGTAAACCCATTGCGTGATGAAATAGATGATGGTGACAATGGCAACCCATTCATTCAGGGTCAGGGCGTAGAGCGTAACGCCTGCGCCGCCTATGGCGAACTTGCCAGTTTCCACCGTAACATCATGTTTCATCTTCGCCCCCGTGTTGTCATTCGCAGAAAAGCCCGTTTTCATGGCAATAAATCTCCATTTCATCGGTTGTATCAAAAAGATTTCTCTCCCACATTTCGCCCGTCCAGATATTCAACTGGATTTTGTCGCCTAGCTTTTCGATTGTCATCATGGTGCATCCCTCCGTTTTCACAAGGTTAGCCAGATGCACAATCCTGCGCAAGCACCGGAAAGCAATTCTTTTACCTTTGGCATATTCAGAAGTTGCCCGAGCCAGTAGCTTGCAGGCCACAGCACGGCAAGCAGTAACCCAATGGGATACGCGGCCAGCCCTATGAGCAGCCCTTTGATCGCCCCGAACAGCCAGCAATATTGCCAGCCGCCCAAAGGCCACCGGAAACGAGCACAGATGGGGTCTACAACGCGGGAAAGGGTTTGCTTGCGCCCTGATTGCGCCGTAGCCGGAAGTGCCCCCATATGCATCCAAAGGCCCGTAGATGATTGCATGGCAGCGGCAGATAAAACCGTTCCGGCAATCCCCGCATAAATCCCATAATTCCAGCAAGCCGCAGCCCCGAACACTAGCCCAAACACAGCTTCCGGCAGCATATGGAATTTGCTTGGAACCTTCGCCATGCCAAGACCGCCGCCGGACATACGGGCAAGGCAGGCCATGGCTATGATGAGGGCTACCAGCAGCATTATGCGGCTTTCCTGAATACCAGCGTGAACGTACGTTCTGCCAATTCAGTCGAGCCGGATACTAGCTTGATGAATTGCAGGCCTTGGAACAGCAGCGGGTCGAGTGCGATATAATGCGCAGTGCCTGAAATGGTCAGGGTGATTGCCGCGTCAGCTGCGGTTTTCTGTGCCACATAAGTACCCGCCAAGGCTTTCGCCATTGTGAGCGTCAAAGCCGTTCCTGTGCAAACGGGCGCAAACATGCCCACAAGATTATAACCCGATGGGCATTCCACCGCGCCGGAGGTCGTGCCGGATGCTGCAATTACCGCGTCAGTTTGGAATAGGATAGACATTTTTGTTTCCTTTTACGTTATGTGTTTTTAATGCCGTAGCAGTAGATTTTACCCGATGCGATGTTGCCGGATGCAAACAGGAATTGCACAGCGTCAATGTCAGCAGTTGACAGTCTGCTGCCGATACCTTGGTTGAATTGCTGCACGGTGGCGTTGTTCTGAGATAAAACATCCCACGTAAACACTTTTTGTCTCGTCGTATCCAAGGGAGTATAAAGCCACATTTTACCAGACAACCCCTCCGTCGCAGCATTACCTGTCCCTGTTGCGGTCAATTCAATTGAATCGTCAGATCCGTCATTCGATGCCGCGCTCGGCGACCCGCCGGGTGCGGTCTCATTGAAAATAGTCCACCCATAATCACTCAAACCAGCGTCATAGCTTGAGCCGTTGTTTGTCGATGTTCTGAGCCAAAGCTTTTGCGCATCCGTTGCAGGCTTAATGTCTGCGATGACGAACATATAAGCGTCATAGGCCGATGTAATAACGCTAGCAAAGTTGAGCGTTGCAGATGCGCTTGCGGTTTGGGTGGAGAGAAGGACGAACGCGCCTCCCGCCGCCGCCTGAAACGTAGGGTCAACCCCCGCGCCGTTCGAGGTAAGCACCTGCCCAGCCGTTCCTGCGGTTGTCACCTGCAATGCGCCGGTGCCGTTTCCGATGAGCACACCAGCATCGGTGAAAGTTGCTGCTCCGGTGCCGCCGCCAGCGACCGGCAATCCCGTACAGTTAGTCAAAACCCCAGAGACAGGCGTACCCAGCGCCGGAGCAGTCAGCGTCTTATTCGACAATGCCTGCGCCGTGGTCAGGTCAACAGTAACCGCTGTGTTAATAGCAAAAGATGTGCCAGTCAGCGTGATGCCATTACCAGCAGTATATGAACCCGGGCCGGCAGTCTGCGCGAACGTGATGGGGTTTGTGCCCATGACGGGGTTTTGAGTGCCGTTCTGTGTCCAAGTGGTGCCCAAGAGCGTGGCACCAGCGGAAACAAACACCTGATCGCCCAAGTCGATATCGGCGGCGATGTTATAATCGGTGGCGCGGGTCAGGACGAATGAAACACCAGCCGAGCCTACAACCGTCACGGTATAGACACCATTCTGGAACGTGCTGGCTTGGTTCTTAACCAAGATTCTGTCATTAACAGAAGGCGTTGTTCCATCAACGCTTAGTGCGCCAAGCCCTACCTCAGTCAGAGTTGCGCCAACGCCAGAAGCTCCGTTGCTGTACGTAGAAGCCGCAAGAGCCGCCGTAGTTGCATATTTACACGCAGCGATAACCGGCGCTGCAAATATAGCGGCCTGCACATATGCAGTCGTGGCCACCTTGGTGGAGTTGTCGCCAGGGGTCTGAGTTGTCGCCGTTGCCCCGCCGATTGCGCCATCAGCAAATACCAGCGCCCCCGTACCCGTTTCATCAGTCACCGCCGCGCGCAGGTTCGCGCTGCTGGGAGTAGCCAAGAACGTGCCCACCCCAGTTCCAAGCCCCGACACACCGCCCACAGGAACCGCCGTAGCAGTGATGGTGCCGCTGCCGGATGCGCCCAGAGTTGCGCCCGTACCGACCACCATGGCAGCCGTTACGTTAGTGCCGCTAGTAATATCTGCAAAGTCAGATGAACCGCCGGCGACTGTACTCCATTCGACATTGTAGTCAGAGTTGTCAATTTTCGTCAGCGCCTGTCCCGTTGTTCCACCTGCGGGAATGCCCTCAATGGATGCTGCGGAGGCGGCAGCTGCTGCGGCACTGGCAGCTGCGTTTGTTTCTGCGGTTTCTGCATTTGTTTCAGCCGTCTCTGCGTTGGTCTCTGCCGTAGCCGCAGCAGCTGCGCTGGTAGCGGCCAGCCCAGCCTGAGTGGTCGCAATACCTGCCTGCGTAGATGCTGTGCTGGCAGACGTTGCCGCGTTGCTGGCTTGCGTTGTCGCCGTGCTTGCTGAGGCTGCAGCATTGGTCGCCTGAGTGCTGGCAGTTGTCGCAGAAGTGGAAGCCGCACTAGCCGAGGTCGCAGCGTTTCCGGCCTGCGTGGTGGCAATGCCAGCCTGTGTAGTAGCTGTGCTGGCTGAGGTCGAAGCCGAGCTTGCACTTGCCGCAGCCGCTGTAGCAGCAGCTTCCGCGTTGGTTTCCGCAGTTTCCGCATTCGTCTCTGCGGTTTCAGCCGCATCTTTCGCTGTGTCAGCATCCACCGCGCTAGATGAGGCCTGAGCAGCACTAGCCGCCGCAGCACTCGCACTCGCCGCCGCAGCAGCCGCCAACAGGCTAGGCGCATAAACGAAAATGTTGCTCGAACCAGATGCAGGCGCAACAGCAAAGGTTAGTGTAGTGCCACTGATGGTATATGCCGAGGGGTTAATCGGAGCCCAGCCGCCGTTATTGATGAAAATCATCAGGGCCTTTTCATCAGTGCCAAGGCTTTCCGAGGTCGTGAAAACCGTCTGCGCACCCGTGCCGGAGAACGCTTCAAAATAGCTGTCACCAGCATCCTGCGGGGTTGTAAACGAGGTCACGTTGTCGGTTGTCTCAATTTCGTTACCGTCAGCATCCGTCAGCACGAATTTGTAGCTGCCGTTAATCCAGATCGTGGCACGGCCTGCGCTGTCAAGCTCGATGGGGTTCGCCGCTTCGGTGTTTTCGGTGTAATCGGTGTAGGTTGCCTTGGGCGAGTTAGTGCCTGCCGAATACGTGTAAACAAAGCCGCCGTTAACGGGGATGCCGTTTTCATCGACAAATTGGAGGTAGAAGGGTACTGCGAGAACGGCCATAATATTACCTTTCGATCTCTTTCAAGAGATTTTCAACTTTTCCACGCGCTTTGTATTTTTGGGCTTGTCTTGCCGCAGTGCCTACAGCGGGGGCGAGAGCCGCACCACTTGCGCCGCCGAGCGCACCGGCGGCAGCAGAACCGACAACCGCGCCAACGCCAGATCCAAGGCGGGAATTTCCGAGGTCAATACCGAATTTACCCAGCATCTTGTAAATGCCTTCTCCGGTTGACAATTCAGCCGCAGTTTGCAGCTTCATCTTTTCTTCTTTGGTGAAGCCGCGTGTTTTTTTGGGATTATCGACAAACTTTTTAAGTTCGCGTTTTAAATAATTCGCGTCACCGTCAGACTTTTTGACGATTTCAGAGATTGCCGAGAATTTCTTGTATTTGCGCCATTCCTGCCGCCCGAGGTTGAGAGCGTCAACAGCGTCTTTACTGCCGGAAAGCAGGTCAGTGGGTTGTAAACTATCAACAGCGTCATCAATAGCGTCAATCATAATCGACGCTTTGCGCTGGTTTATCGGGTCGTTAAAGTTTCCGGCGACTTCGCCAAAAAGCTGCCGCCATTGGTCAAGACCTTCAAGCCCTACATTTCCAGACTGTAGTTCCTTGGCAAAGTCATTATATAGACCAATAGAATTACCGTGCAGACGCTCATTTAAAACTCCATCTTTCTTTAGCGCATCCCCGACTTCCTTGGCAATTTTCGAGGAAGTGGCAGGCGTAAACTCAGCCCCCATTTGTCGCATATTTGCATAAGCCGCGCTAGACCTATTTTTGATAATATCGGCAGCGTCAACCAATTCATCAACGCCCCTAGCCTGATAGCCTGCTTTTAGCGCAGAAGCTTCATTTGCTACGGCTTTTAAAGGGGTTGCGGCAATCTTAACCCCTGCTTTAGCAACAGGAAGTGCTGCCTTCGCCACCGTAGGGGCAGCCCCCGCAATAGGCATAGCACCCGCCAGATTAAGCCCCGCTTCAATATTGCGCGTGGTTTCCGGCGAAAACCTGTAGTCGATCTGCGGGGTAACATCGGGCAGGGCATTGCCAAGCTTATTCGCGCCTGCAAGGGCTTCCTGAGCCGCCGCGCCGAGCATATCCTTGAGGTTCTGCGGCATGGTTTTTTTGATTGCTTCGATGCCCAAGCCCGTTGCCGTTTGCGCCCCAGAGCCTAAACGCTGTAGAGCCTTAGAACCCATATTATCCTGAGTTCCTTGGATAGCAGCCTCACGCGCCGCACCTTCAGCCATAACCTTGCCGAAGCCGGATTTCTGCGCCTCAAACTCGCCCTGAAGCTGCGCCATTGGGTCGGGGTTTTTAACGCCAAAGTGAGCGTCAAGAATTGCAATTTTTTCGGGCGTAAGGCTACCTTGCGGCTGCGCCCCGAATTGCGCGTCAAGTTCAGCGATTTTTTCCGGCGTAAGAGCCATTATTTAATGCCCCTCAAGCGTTTGTATTCTGCAATATCTTCGGCGGTGATTTCGCCCGTGGCTTTCGGTGCTTCTTTCGGAGCCTTGTAAGACGGCCCAGCAGAGAAACGCATATTATCCAGCGCGATTTTACGTGCTGCCGCCTTTTGTTTCAGCGTTTCTTTGCTGTCACCACGGGCAGGCAGATATTGCTTTTCAGCGTTGGCAAATTCGCTATCGGCAATAACTGCGCCTGATTCACGGCGCAGTTGTGCGTTCACAAAGTCGCGCCGCGCTTGGTCGCCCATCTGGTATTCGTCAGACACCATGTAATTTCCGACAAGCGGAACCTTTGACAGAACTTGGTCAACGGGATTTGTCGAAGCTTCGCCGTACTGGTCAATAAGTGGATTTGCAGAGCTGATGCGGTCAGAAAAACCTGCGGCCTTGGCTTCCGATTCATTCGGTGCTAGGCGGCTTTTCATGTAATCCGTGGTGATTTGCTGTTGAAGCTTTGGATTACCGGCAGCGGCTTGCATCTGTGCCTGATATACCTGCTCCCATTGGTCGGCCTGTTGCTGATTGCCGCCCATATTTTGCGGAGTGCCGAGTGCAGCCAATTCAGCGTCAAGGTCTGCGTAGTCCATTGCGCCGCCGCTTTTTCGGTTAGACATAGGAAGCTGCATACCAGCCCCAGCAGGCGCAGCCATCCCGCCAGAAGCAGGAAGGCCACCCAGCCCGATCTTGTCCGAGATCCGCGGCTTCTGCACCACAGCACCAGTTACGGGGTCAAACTGGATACCGCCCGACTTCGCATCAAGGAACTTCGCCGCCGCCAATTCCTGCGGGGTCAATTCCAAGCCCTGCGCAGCCTTCATAAATGCCTGCTCCCCAAGCTGGTCAACGTCAACCATAGACAGCTTTTTGATTTGCGCTCCGGTCAGTGCCTTCTGCATATCAAATTCACGCTGAAGCTTCTGGTAATCCAGCAAGCTAGCGCGGGGTGCTAGGATTTGCGAGGGGTCAGCCATTACTGCATACCGCCTTGACGGAGCATCATAAGCAGCTGCTCAATGCCCATGCCTTGCTGGTTGGGGTTCGAGAACGTGCCATTCTGCGGGTTATACTGCTGATTACCGCCGCCAAGCTGCCCGAGCAATGCCGAGAGCGATTGCGAAGCGTTCTGGCCTTGGTTGAGGATGTTGGTTGCGCGGGTTTCACCGATGCCCTGATGGATGCCGGCCGCCGCACCAGCCGCGCCGAGGCGTTGCTGACGGTCAGCCAGCCATTGCTGATATGCGTTGTTGTACGTCTGGTCAGCTAGCCCCGAGGCGAACTGTGTCGCATCCGTCAGTGCCTGCCCAGAGAAGTAATTGCCACGGGCCGAGGCTGCGTTGTTCAGGGCCTTGGTGCCTTGGTCGAGGTTGAACTGGTAGCCGGGGGTGTTTTGCAGGTTACCCGGGTCGAATTGTTCGCGCATGATGGGCGTAATCAGGCCCAGCGCACGTTTTTGCTGGTCTTCCAGCGCGTCAGCCGCCGAGTTACCGGAGAATGCGTTGATAGCACCTGATGCCACCGGAGCCGCAGTGCTGTAGGCAGAAGAACCGCCCCCGCCACCCACATTGGAGAGCGTACCGCCTATGCCCATGCCCAACGGGCCTGCAAGACCGCCGCCTGCGTTCTTCAATGCGCCACCGATGCCTGCGCCCAAATCCATGCCGCCCGAGGAATTGCCGAACAAGTCGCCAAGACCGGCAAACCCGCCGTTGCTCTGGAATGCGCCCCCTGCGCCACCGAGTGCGCCGCCGAGCAATGCGCCCTTGAGACCGCCCGTTGCTGCACCGCCTGCTGCGCCGGAGAGTGCCCTTGACAGCACGTTTGCGCTTGTGCCGGACAAACCAGCCGCGCCTGCAATGCTATTACCCCAGCCCCCGCCCAAGCCGCCGGAAAGGCCACCGAGCAGCGCACCTTTAAGCCCACCGCCCGAAAGCAAGCCACCGCCTGCGCCAAGAGCCGCGCCTGCAAAAGGCCCGATACCGGGAATAAAAGAAGCCGCCAAAGGCAGAGCGATACCGAGAGCCTTTTTAAGAAATTTAGACATGTTTCCCCTCAATTATTTTAACGTACAGCCGACCATCCTCTTGATATGTCGGGTCTAGTTTTGCAAATCCCTTGCGGCCAATGTATTCGACGGCCCCACAGTCGCTCTCCTTGGCAAAATTCTCGATTGCATCGAAAAATTCTGCACTCCATGCATTAAAATCATCACCACAGAAAGCATCGACAAAAAGAGACTTGATTCCATTGACGTATGTTTCCTCATGGCTGATATATGCGCCGCAGATATTGCCGTTTGTGTTAAATACAGCGTGGAGGGCATGTTCTCCGGCCTTGATACGCGCCAATGCGGTTGCAGAGTCAAACTGCGGCAGTTTCCACTCAGGCATGTTGCTGAAAAACCGTGCGCAATCAGGCCATACATATTCGATATTCTTGGGTGCGACTTTGATGAACATCATGCTTGCAACGGAACCCTTCCCGAGATCGTGATAGGGGTTGTGATGCTCGTCCAGCTGGGGGTGTAGCAGCGTTTGGTTGCCGCAACGATGCCGCCGAGGGATGAATTGAATACGGTTGTGGCGAAGCACGGCGCATCGCTGGTCGGCTGGAACGGCAGTTCAAAATAGGTATCGCCAGCAACAGCCGAAGTGTCGATTGATGGGGTGATACGCACAAAAAAGTCGGCAAAGCCTGCGTTTTCGTAATAAACACCACCGATTGTCGCAACGCCGTTTTGCGTCAGGTCGGTAAATTCGGGTACAAAAGACGTTCCAGCATCACCATTGATAAGCTGCTGGAAAAACAACAGCCATGGAATGACAACCTTGCCTGCCTTATCGACAATCTTTTCTGATGCGGGGATAATCGATGAACGATTAGGCATTGAACCATGCCCCCGTGATTGCGACCTTTACCGGCTCGGCAATGCGTATGCGGAAGGTGCGTTGACGCGTCTGCCCAAGCTGCCAGAAAATGACACGCTTTAAATATTCGCCAACTTTACCGATTGATCGCATGTAACCGCCAGACCACGTTTTTGCGCCATCATTTGAGATGTACAGAGTAGCTGTCGGGTCTTGTCCCGGATTACTCTGATTGCCCACGCCAGTCTCGAAGCCAACGGTTAAATTACGATACAACATCCTTTTGTTTTCGTCAAATATATGCGTAAAAGTTCTTTCACGGGCGATTAAATCGCCGTTATCTGTGAAATAATCGTGCGACTGATGATAAAAATTACCGTTTTCGCGGTCTATCACCACCTGAATGCCAGCAAAAAACATCATATCTATCGCAGTTTCCTGCTCGAACTCGCCAAATTCGTTCAAATATGCCCGTTCATGCCAGAGAGATGTGGCAAGGTCATAATAGAAGCTGGTATCCATGCCGCCGCCCGTGACGGCTAGGAACGTATGACCATCATCCTCATAGGCGAATATCTTTATGGTGCTGGGGTCGGGCGCGTCCTGAATGATGCGCTCGATTGTCTCCGTGGAAATCCGCTGTGGGCTGAAACCATCAGCGCGGTAAACAATGCCTTTACCGAAGCGGGAGGATGCCACCCAGAAGAATGACGAATCAAGCGCAAGGCCGGAATTGGCCGAAAGAACACCATGCTCGATTTTCGCACCAGAGACACGCTGGAAGGGGAAAGACAAAGCCCCTGTATTAGCCCATATCTCTGTCGTTTCCGTTCCGGAGAGCCATAGCTGCCCGTTTACGTTGGTCACTTTCAACAGATTGTCGGGTGAGCTTTCTGCCGTGGCGAATTGCAGGCTTGCCCATGTGAAACCGTCATAAAGGCCGGATATGCGGAAAATGCCGGATGTTGGCGTTTCAGATATGACAAAATAGCCGTCAATGAAGGTAATTGTGGCGGCTGATGTGAAACCTGCTGAAATATCCTTCACCGATACTTCGGAAACCGTGCCTGTGAATGCCGTGCCCGTGAATTTAATGGTTTGCGTTGCGCCTGCCACAAGCGTCTCGACATATTCACCCGGTGCTGTGCGCGGCACGCCCAGAGTGCCGCCAAGGTCAAAAACAATATCGCCCGTGGTTTCGTTCGTCACCGATACGTTGTCAATCGAGCCGACAAAGGATGTTGCGTTGATGTTGATAATCTGTGTCGCACCAGCGGTAAGTGTTTGCGTAATCGTGCCGGAGGTCGTGATGGTTGCGCCTGCTGCACCGCCGCCCAGCGTCACCGCCAAGTTGCCCGAGGTGCGGGAAACGGTCATGGTAAAGATGTAATTCTCGCCGTTGACAAGCGTATTTGCTGCCGTTTGGCTTATGTCATCCGAGCCTGCAACCGTTCGCCGCGCCGCGCCGGTGGTGATTGTCCAGCCTGCGCCAAGCGTCCAGCCGGTGTTTGTGTCAAATGTGCCGTTGGTGACGTACTGGATGCCGCCGATTTTGTAGGTGACGGTGTAACGCTTTCCGGCAATCAGGGATGAAGCCGCCGTTTGGCTCAAATCCGAGCTTGCGTTATTGCCGAAGGCATATCCGGTATACAGCGTCCAGTTTGCGCCCAACGTCCATGCTGCCGTGGCCGCCGGAAACGTGCCATCCGTGACGTATTGCGCACCGCCGGTAATCTGCTCGAAGGTATTTGTGGCGAATGTAAACATAAACAGGTTTACGCCATCGCACACCGCAAGCTGGAAGCCATTGTCAGCCATCTGCACAAGGCCTGATGCCGTGGGAAGGCTGCCGCGTGAGGTGCTTACACCGTTGCTGAAAACCTCATACAGCGTGCCGCCGGTGACGGTGAACCCGCGCCCGTTGGAAGCACGATAGCACCCACGGCCAGAGCCTACGCCCGTTGTGCCCAAAAGAAGCTTGCCCGGTGTTCCCAAGAGCGAAGCAGGCTCTTTACCGAACTGATCCATAATCGGAAACAGATTGATGGTTCTCTGCGCGTCAAACGGCAAAGAGCGTTGCATGTAAGATGGGCCTACTAGACCGGCTTTCATCTGTTAAACAAATCCGTAAAGATGTTGTAACGCCCGTTCCGCAATTCGCTGTCAAGGCTCATTTCATTGATTTGAAGGTTCTGCGTCTTAATGTCCGCTTTCGAGGATACCGCGATCTGCTGCACGCTGGCCGGAACCTCAACGCCATAGGATGATGCAATTTCAATGCACAGGTTCGCCGTCAGTGCGCGTTTGTATCCGGGCGGGAGATTGATGACCGTATTCAGCGCAAGGTTAGACAGGATGCCGATATACCAGAACACAAGCGCAAATTCGCCCGTTGTGGGCGAGGGGTAAACATGCGCCGTAATCAGCGGATATGTCATATTGAAATACACAGCCATATTCGGCCATGAGCTTTGCAGCTTCTTTTGTGGCACGGATTGCCATTCAGCATCGTTCAGGATGTATAGCGGGTAATCGATGCGCTGTTCGGGCTGAAGTGACATTTGACGCGCTGCTGCCTGCGTAATGTCGTTCGGGCGGGGAATGTCAACATCACCCCCCGGCCCGATGGTATATTCCTGCTGGTTCGCCACAAGCTGCACAATCTGCTGCGTTGCGCCATAAACGGCGAGGTTTTCGGTGTTCCAGCTGTCAATCATGTTATTCAGGCGGCGTAATGCCTGATTAGCTTGGCCAGCGGTTGGAACCTCATCAGCGGCCAAAACGCCTATATCAAGCATTGCATCCGTAATGAGTGTCAGCGATGTATCGGCCATTACAGCCCCTTGAGTTTAAGCCATGCGAGATGCGCGGGGCTTCCTTGATGGGTATAATTCAGGTCGGAAGCGTCCAGTTTTGTCGGGTCTTTAGCTCCCGTGTAACCGCAAACCACTTCCGCTTGAGGAGCCGCCATAGCGGGGGCGGCGACCTCAGCCGGAAGTGCCGTTGCATCGGGGATGGCTTCATTCTCAACCACCGCTATTTTCTTTGGTTTAGCCATATTAATTCCCCTTATGCAATGCGTGTCAGTTCAAACGTGCTGCCCGTGTAGAACGTGGTTTCATCCGCATGGGAAGCGTTCTGTGCGCCTTGGAGTGCGAACGTGCCGCCGGTAGCCACAACCATCGTACCCTCGATGACAACGCCCGTAACAGCCGCCGTAGAGCCGTACAGGGTTGCGCCGGTGGTTGCCGTGGTGGTGCGTGCCGATGCGCCTGCGCCTGCTGCCGTAGTACCTTTACCCACGTTCTGGATGGAGGTCAGCACAGCCGTGGTCAGGGCAAAGCCGACTTTAACGCCGCCGTTGGCCGTGGAGAGTGCCTGCACGTTAATGCGGTAGGCGTAAGTGCCTGCCACAACCGTATGAGACAGGCCGGTGAGTGCCGTCAGCGTTGCGCTTTCATCGACCACAACGTCTGCGCTCTGGCGTGCAACAGCCACTGCGCCGATACCGGAGAACGAAGCCGCCGTGACTGCGCCGACAACATCGAGCGTTTCAGCCATATCGACAGGGCCGTTGAGTTCCGTTGCTTCCGCGACTTCCAGCGATTCAGCCGAAACTGCGAAGTTGCCTGCACCGACAAGCGTGTAAAGCTCGTCAAAGTTTTCGTTAATCTGTTTGCGCTGGTCGTTGGAAAATGCGCCTTCTTGGGTGAGTGTCTGCTGGGTCATTGTAATTCCTTAAAATTTGAAAAGAATAGGCGGGAGCGTTTTAAGCCCCCGCCCGTTCTGTTTACGAGTTAGCGGTGTAAATGGCCGCATAGTTGCCGGACGTATCCAGCGCAATCAGCAGAGCAAGGGATTTACCCTCAATCGTGATTGCCGCCGAAGCCGAGCCGCCGTTAATCGCGCCGCCGGAGGGCGGGTAGATCTTCAGGCCGGAGGTTGCAGTGGCCGAATAGACCATGAACTGCTCGGTTCCGAAAGTAGGCGTAGGGAGAACCACGCCTTTAGTGCCGTCCGCGCCGGTGACAACCGAGAGCGGCTTGGCGAGTGCCGTAGCGTCACCGATAGCAGAACCGGCAGGCACAACGGCATCCCATGCAGCAGCAGCCATCGCACCATCGGGATACGGGTTCGGGTTGCTGATAATGGGGGAGACTTCTGTGTTAAACGACATAGTTTTGGTTTCCTTCTGTTAGCGCAGGATGCGGGTTGCAAGTTGCGGATAGGTAGCAGCCCAGCCGTAGAGAATGTCCAGACGAAGCGGCATCTGGTCAGAGTTGATATCGTAAGCCTGCACAGCGCGGAGCGAGATGCCCGATGCTTTGCTGGTTACGCGGTCAGCCATGTGGACACCTTTGGGCAGGATCATGTCAACCGAAGCGAACGTGAAGGCATCGCGATGGAAGCCCATGTTCATCTTCGTGGTTGCACCAGATGCGCCCGAGGTTACCGTGATGGTCTTGCCATCGCCAGCAGCTGCGCTCACCGTCTGGAAAGCACCAGAAGCGATGATTGCGGGGCTGATTGCGATGGTCGAGTTGCCCGAAACGTCCGTAACCGTGGCAGCCGTCACAACGAATTGTTGCAGCTTGCCGGTCGATTGGCGGTTTTGCGGGTTGACCGAGTAAACGTCTTGGATGGTGAAGGTATCGCCAACGTTCAGGGTCGTGGTGGTTGCCGTCCAGCCGTCCGTCACAAGGCTGGAACCGGTCTGGTTCGCGCCGTTGGTCACGGGAGTGCCGCCGTACGTGCCGACAGTGTGGGTTGCAACGTTCTGCGCCGTGTAGCCCTTGAAGCCTGCGCCTTCCATGAAGCGGCCCGACTCGTACTGGTCGGAAATAACGCTAGAGGATTGGAACAGACCCTTCGTGTCCTGCTGGATTTCAGCAGTCGAGAAAGGCTCAAGGCAGGCGGTGCGGAGACCGTCAAACGGGGTGGCCATGCTGTCAAGAGTAGCATTCGCAAGGCCGAGCGTGTTGAAGGTCAGGGGAGTGCCCGATGCGCCAACGGTGTTGTAGACTTTTTTGTACAGCTGAAGGCCGTCAAAATCCACCTTGTTTGCAATCGTGGCAACCGCAGGCGTGATGAAACGCTTGCTGAAGTCATCGATGGACAGGGTGAGGTCTTTCGTGTTGAAAGACAAGTCGCAACCAGCTTGGCTCAGCGTCAGCGGCACGCTCGATTCAGTCGAGCTTTCCACTTGCAGCGCGGGGCCGGTACGGCCAATGTAACGCGGGGGAACGCGCACGTTGACGGTATCGCCAATTTTCGCGCCGGAGCGTGCAAACTGGTCTTCGTAGTTGGTGTTGACGTTTTTGGTAAAGGCGAGTTGGTTTTCGAGCACTCGCAGAGCCTCGCGGGTAATCATCCCGATGGTAAGCAGAGTATTTGACATTTTAAGACCTGTAGGTTAGCGGTTAAGATTACCGCCGCAGGCCATCATTCCTAAGCTTCTTCCACTCATCGTAGGGCAGATCGTCCGCAAGGGTTTTCTGCGTTCCTTGGGTGGATTTCACCGGATTAATAGGCGCGGCAGCACGTGTTTGCTTGCCGACCACAGGTTGCTGAACACCAACGAGTTTTGCCTCGATCAAAGCCACAGCGCGGTATACTTGCGCTTCTGACTTGCCATGCAGGGCTTCAAGCTCGTGAGGGTGCGCCATAAAATACAGCGTAACCATCTCGCCAACAGGGGAATCAATCACGGCACTTTCAACTGCCGGAGTGACAAGACCCTGCTGGTACAAAGCTCTGGCGCGTTCGTAAAAATCAGGCACTTTGTCGATGATGCTTTCAACGCGTTCATCAAATGCCGCCTGCTTTTCCTCGAACTCTACCGCAGCTTTCTGCTCCTGCGCGGTTTTGGTCTCGGTTTCCTTAAATGCCTTAATTGCCTCTGCGCTTTCCCATTTTTGGTGCGCTTTGAGGTAATCGAGGACATTCTCGAAATCGTTCATGTCAGGTTCGCCGTCCGCTTTTGCCTGAGCCGCAGCGGGTGTTTTCTCGGGCTGTTGAACCTTTTGCGGATTTTGCGCGGCCCGAAGCTGTTCAAGCTCCTGTGCCATACGCATATTTTCCGCGCTCAGGTTCTGGATGCGCCTTTGATACCCGCCAAGCTTCTTGGGCTTGGGTTGGCTTTCCTCTGTGTCGGTTTTTTCTGGTTCGCCAGCGGTTTCCACCGGCTTTTGTTCTGCGGCTTCCTGTTCGGATGCCAATACGTAGTCCGATTTGGACTCGACAGCGGGAGACCCGCCATTATTTTGTTCAGTCACTCCATACCCCTTCAGGACAAAGTTTAACTTTGAGTAGTTTGCCTAAATATTAGGCAACCGTCAAGTATTATTCTCGGATACTTGCGGTTTACTTGCTTCCACAAGTAATCGCTGGTGTTCAAGCTCCAATTCGGCGCGTTTTAGTGCCAGTTCCTCGCGTTTCAGCGCAAGTTCTTCCATCTTGATTTGCGCATCCATCTGGGATTGTTCCATCTTAATTTGCATATCAGTGCCTTTAAGCTGAATATCCGCGTTTTTGCTTTCGACCTCAGCCGTTGCCTTCTGCAATTCAGCCGTGGCGACTTCCAACGCCTGATTAAGCTGGCCGATTTGCTGCTCCTGCTGCTGTAGCTTGCCGATAATCTGCGGCGGTACGTCCTCCATATCCGGCGGGGTTTGCAGCTGCGGGGGCATGGCGCGTTCCATGGCTTCGGCAATCTCGTTTGCACCGGGCCAATCGAAGCTGCGCACGATCTGGGGGCCTGCAATCTGCATCAGGGGCGGGTAAGCCTGCGCCATCTGTGTCATGCTCTCTGCGCTTTCCTGCCGCTTTGTGGTGTAGCTCGGGCCGGTGGTGACGGCAACGTCATAAACGCCCGTTGTCATATCCAAGACTTGTTCTTGACCATCAGGCCCCATTTCAGGCGTGTTAACCTTTGCCGTCCATTTCGTGCCGTCCTCTTTCAACAGGCGCAATACGCGGCTGCCGTCATAGATTTTCTGGAACAGGTCGGCAAGGATACGGCCACCGAAGCGCTGGGCACGGGCAAGGTTATCTTGGAAATGGAATGTGGAAACGTCACCCTCCTTCTGCCGTGCGATGATTGCCTTGCCTGATTTCTCGTTGCTCTGCTGGCCCAGCGATGCGGGGTAAATGCCGGTGGTGGTGTAGAAGTTGTTCTGTGCCTGCTGCACAAGGGCAAGGATTGAGCTAATATCCGCGCCGGGGCTGTTGCGCTGCGGGGCAGGTGCAAGCGTGCCGTTGATGGTAATGGGCTTGTACGGCAGCCATGGATAGTTTTTGATGTTGGCATTATCCCAGAACTTCTCAAGCCCCTCGAACTGCCCAACCGCGCCAATGAACGGGGCTTTGGGGGCAAGTGCCACAACTTCGGTTGCGCTGTTCAGCCAATAATTGTACTGCCGCTGCGGGGCCATCATGCCCTCGACAATGCCGGTATAATAGATTTGGCCGTCCACGTTCAGGGTCTCGCCTGCCACGAAAACATACGGGATATATTTACCCGGCCATGTAGCTTCTTCCAGCACCTCAACCGCGTTGCACTTGTACCATTTCACAACGGGAACCATTACCTCACGCTGCTCGAACTGGATGGGGATAATCGGCGGCTGGTCAGACACAACGCCCATTGCATCGCGGTACAGAATCTTTTTCTGGTGTTCTACCTCCCAATATTCGGCCACGCGGATGCTGTTGTTTGTCGCCCATTTGGGGGAACTGTCTCCAATGCTTTCAAGGTCGGTCAGGCTCAGGTCTTTTTTGTAATCGGTATTAAACTCGGACAGCGGAATGTCCGACACCTCAATCAGCCAGCGGCGATCTGACTTGTCCTGCTCCCGCGTGCCGGGGTCATCGTAAATCATAAATGCGTTCGGAACTGCGCTGATGACGATAATCTGGTCAAAGGACATATCATTTTCGTATTTGGTCAGATAACGCCAATAGCCCCAGCCGATGGTTACTTGGCTATCTGCGGCAATGTCATAGGCAACTTCCGCTTCTGACGTTGATTGAATTGCACGGGCCAAATCCTCGTAGACCTCCGCAACCTTCTCGCTGCCGTTCGTGCCGGGTGCGAAACGTGTCTGCGGCATGTTAATCCGCATCTCGTTCGTGACTTGGTGGACAAACTGCGGGATTTGGTTATAGCTTTCGCGGGGCTTGTTCTGCTCGCCGAACATCGTATAAACGCTGGTATCCCACTGGTCTTTGCCACCGCGCCTGAATTTCATAGCGTCCAGACCGTTGCGCCTGTTCTCAGAGCTTGCGTCCTCGGACAGCTTGAAATTGGCCATCATGCGCCTGATGACTTCGGGTTGTTCTTTGATTGCCATGGTTACCAAACTCCTGCGTTAAATGCCGAGCTGCCCGGTTCGTTTACGACCAGCTTTGTGAGTGAATCCCTTGCAAGCTTTGCAGCCTGCGCCGCGTATCGTGCCGCATCGGCGTAATGCGATGCCCAATTGTGCAGCGGCTTGGGCTTGAAAACATTCCTGTCCTCATCCCATTCGTAGCCGTAGTTTTCCAGCGCGTGAATGCCATCCTTGCAATTATCCGCATCCATAACGCTGAATGCCAGCGTCTGTCGCATCAACTCAAGACCGGGCGTTATGTCTGTTTCACGTGGAATGACGATGTTATCAAGGCCCATGCTGCGCAGCTGGTTCGCCACGCTATCGCCGCGAATGTTGCCAGCCCCGCCGTCATGTGGCAGATACACAGGCGTTTGCGCGTAATTGTATTTCCGCGCCTTCACAACCTCGACATAATGCCCGAGCATTTCACCGCTGTTTTCATAGCATTCAAGCCAGCGCAATTCGCGCCCAACCCATTGCAGCCACCAGATGCTGGTAGCATCGCCATAGCCCAAATCCCATGCGGTGAAAACTTCATGGCCGGGATTATACGGAACTTTGGTTATGCGGCCATCCTCGCGCATTGCGGCGATCTGACGGCCATAAACTGCGCCGGTGCGCCTTGTATCAAAGTTACCCATCCAGACGTGGCTGAATTTCTCGGGGTCACGTTCGCGGGTGTATTCCATCTGCTTTCGCAGGAACTCAGGAAAGAACGGGTTATCCTTGAACGACACCTTGCGCACGATGGAATTGGGTAGCTGGTTTTTGACGAAAATCTCGTAAGTCGGGTCAGTCGGGTTTTTCGTGTTGAACGATACCCATATTTCCGCGCCCTCGGTTCGGATGGTTGGCATCAGCACTTCCCAAGAGCGATAGCTGATATTTTCCGATTCCTCCGCCCAGACCCGCGTTATTCCATGCAAGCCTTTAATCTCGGTGATGTTGTGGCGAAGGCCTTTGAAGATGAATTCCGTGCCATTAGAGCGATGCCTGATAACCGATTGCAGCACCTCGTACTGGTCAGCCAGCCCGTTGTTTAGGATGGTTGTGGCAAGCATCCGGTGTACGCTGTCCTGCATCGATGCCTGGAACTCGCGGGTGCAGAGAATGAGATGCTTCTGCTGCATTCCCTGAACGAGCAAAGCCCGTGCGAAGCTTTCCGACTTGCCAGAGCCGCGACCTCCGTAATAGACCTTGTAATCCGCAGGCAGGAATAGCTCTTGATACGCCTTCGGGATTTGCAGGGCTATTTCACTTTGCATCAGGCTCTGCGCCTACAAAGGTAACCTTAATCATCGCTTGCAGAGGTTTATCCTCATCGCCTTGTAGCATGACGGATTGCGCGGGTTTACCCCAGCCGCGATCTAGCAAAGCCTGAGCCGCAGCTAGTTTAACAGCATCGGTTTCGCCATCATCGATAAGCTTTGCAAGTTTTTTGATAGCCTTTTCAGTATGTTCACGGGCTAAAGAAGCAACGAGCATTGCAGCCTTGTCAATTCGGTGGCCTGAATTTTTGTTTCCAGCCATTTATTAACGATTTTCCTTTTGATTATCAAATAATATGCCTAAAAAATAGGCACATTGCCCCGAAAAGGATTATATATTAATTTTTGGTTAACGCAAAAGGAAAAATTCCGATGCGCCAATCCACGTTGATGACTTTCCCCAAGGATATGAAAATGTCCATAAAGTTTTTGGTTCGCGCCAAGCCTTGACCCGAATTCTAGGTTTTTCAACAAACCCACCACATTTTGGAAGCGTGAATGGTTTGATTGGGAATTGTTCCACGTGTTTTTCCTCCGAACGATGCTCAAAACACTATACCAAAATTCTCAGGATATGCTAACCTCAAATCTCCTTCGACAATCCAACTCAGCCCCTTCGGTGAAAGCCGGAGGGGTTTTTTCTTGCCGTTAACCATTCATTACCGCAGTATTATGGTCGGTAATGTTGCGGTAAGGAAATACGCTTTTAATATCAAGCACCTTACCCCTCTTACCTCTCTTACTCCTAATATTATATTATAAATATATATGATATATAGAGGGTATGAGATATCGTTTTTAGGGGTAAGGAGGGGTAAGGGCGGTAATGCGGTAAGGTTTTTCGCAAGATTTATTAACTTTATGTTAATAATCGTTAAATTTCCTCTTGCCATTTTAGTTCCAATCATCGTAAAATTTACCTGCAAACTACGAAATCAGGGGCTAATTCTTGGAACCAAAATCAGAAATTCAGCATTTCAGTAATCCGTCTATTGACGGTGAAGCCCCCGATATGTCTCCTGTTGGCCCTGCTAATAGTAGTTTGCACCATATCGGGGGTGATGATTTAACGGGGTACGAGCCTGACTATGGCGACAATCGCATAGAGGTTTTCAGCCCTGTAACCAAGGAAAACGGCAAGTTCAAGCGCGACTCGATTGAGAACACAATCGCCGCCATTGAAACGAATTACAAAGGCTTGTTTGTTCTAAACGAATTTGCCGATGAGATTTTCCTTTGCAAGCGGCCACCATGGGATAACAGCAGGCAGTTCGTGCCGCGCCCGTTCGACCAGTACGACATTATCAACCTTTCGGCCAAGCTTGAGCGTCTGGGCCTTGATTGTACGAATACGCGCACGGCAGACGCTATCAAGGTTGTGGCGCACAATCACAAGATACACCCGCTTAGAGTGCGCCTGAACCGCATGGTATGGGATGGAAAGCCCCGCCTAGCGACTTGGCTGCGCGACTATATGGGTTCTACACAGAACGCGGAGTACCTAGCCAAGGTTGGCACATCATGGCTTGTAGGCGGCGCGGCACGTATATTTAACGCAGGCATCAAGTTTGACCATATGCTTGTGCTTGAAGGCACTCAGGGTAGCGGCAAATCATCCGCGCTGCGTATGCTGGCTACGTTCGATGGCAAGTTTGAATACTTCTGCGACAACCTGAGCTTTGCTGAAATCAACGACCGCAAGGCCATCCAGCAGCTTCAGGGGCGCGTCATCATCGAGATTGCAGAGCTGGACGGCATGGGCAAGAAGGATGACACCGAGCTGAAGAAATGGATTACGCTCCAAAGCGATGAAATCCAGAAGAAATATGAAAACGCTATTACCCGCTACCCCCGCCAGTTTATTCTGGCCGGTACGACAAACAAGGATGAATGGCTGCGCGACCCCAGCGGCAACCGCCGTTATTGGCCTGTCAAGGTCGGCAAGATAGACTTCCAAGCTATCGCTGACAACCGCGAGCAGCTTTGGGCCGAAGCCGTGCACGTTTATAAATCAGGCGAGAAATTCCACATTGACCATGGTGATAGGGTTTATGCGCTGGTCGAGCAGGAGCAGGCATCAAGGCTTGAGGAAGATGTTTGGGAATCGGCCATTACATCTCTTACTGATGGTCTTAACCACGTAAAACTTGATAAAGTCCTTAAAGAAATCATCCCAGATCTTGGCAAGCAGGACGGCAGGGCGCGTAACCGAGTGATAAACTGCCTGAAGAAAATCGGCTTTAAAAACGTCACGCGATGGACAGGCAAGAAAGCGGAAAAGGTTTGGGAGCGCGTCAAGCCTATTCCTGAGCAAATGCCCCTGCAAGAACCAGAGTATCACGACATTCCCCTGCAATAGGAGTTAACATGCCCACCACAGCCCCCCACCACCCCATGGAACATGCACACCACCTGATCTGGCTTGAGCAGCACAACGCACTGCATAAGACGCTTAAAGGCGTTCCAAGCATGTTTCAGGCGTTCTACGATATGCCCGAGATTGTCGCCATGGATAAGGCATTGCCCGGTGTTTCATGGGAAACAATCCTACAGCTTACGCACACCCCCCGCCGCAGCGTGGTAAACGGGCGGCACGTGGTAACACTGCTTGTCAACGATGGCGAAGCATGGAACGTCATTGCATGGGAGCCGACAGAGCCTGCTGTGCTATATGCCAGCTATGACCTCGATAATTGGGTGCTAGGCCGCGACAACCTCTGCCCCATGGGCTGCGTCCAGCACAATACGGTGCTTGAATGGCTGCAATCCGGCATGAAAGGGTGCGTGTATCTTGGCTGATGTTGCAATTGATATGCTGGGCGAAGAATACGCACCAGACGAAAAGCCTAAGTCCAACATGCCGCCCATGCGCGTAAATGCGCCTGATGACTTCCAAACACCACCCCATGCTGTGCGCTGGCTTACCCCATATCTGCCAAAAGGCGTTATTTGGGAGGGGTCATGCGGCAAGGGAAACATCGTGCGTACCCTTCAAACGGATGGCTTTGACGTTATCGGCACTGATATTAAAACCGGCCATGACTTCCTGCGCTGGCAACCGGAAGCATTCGACCTGATTGTGATGAACCCGCCCTATTCAATCAAAGATAAAATCATATCGCGGTGCTATACGCTTTGCAGACCGTTTGCGCTGCTGATGCCGCTTGCCGCACTCGGAGAGCAAGAGCGCGTCCAGATGTACCGAAAGAATGGTATCAGCCTTCTAATGCCGCCTGAGCGCATTAACTACGAAACGCCTTCAGGTGAAGGAACGGGCGCACAATTCTTCAGCGCGTGGTTTTGTCATGGTATCGAACTGCCCAGCCAAATCACATTCATAAATCCGAATGAAGGACAAGGTGAATTGCTTTGACCCGAAAATACCCCAAATACCTCCCCCTAAACCCCGACATAACAGCGTTTCTGAACAAACTGCCATGCGTATGCTGCGGCGCAACTTCTGGCACGATTGTGATGCGGGGCAATAAGCACGGCCTGCCGACCTGTGGCGATGGGGCTTGCATGTTCAAGGCTTGCGAGGAACGGGCTGATTTGGATAAATTCGCGTATGATCTGCAGCTGCTGACTTCGGACTATTGGAGCGCGTCAAACAAGATTTTGTATGCTAGGGAGAAGCTGTTTCATGGGTGAAATAATAAATCCGTATAAAAAAGGTGACAATTCAGTTTCATCACTGGATTTAATTCACTATGTCACCAGTTTAAGTCCGGAAGAAAGAAAGAACAGGCGTAGAAACCTTGAGGAATTATATAGCAGGGCAATTGCCAAATTGTGGGCATATCCGATTATCTCTAAATTCGGTAGCGGATACAGGGAAATTGACCCGAAAGAAATATGCGGTTGCCTTAAAACATTGAAAGACGCTTATGATGATGGCAATAAATTTCTTGAAAACGAGCATTTCGTACCACTAGTTTCAACGATTAACTATGTTTCAAAACTTGGTTTCAAACATCAAAAAAACATAATTATTAACTGGGATTTATATAAGATGCTTAGAGAAGCAGCCAAAGAGGTATCTGATGCTGGTAATTGAGCTGCCGTGGCCGCCGAAAGAGTTAATGCCTAACAGGGCGCGTGGGATGCATTGGGCTGCAAAGGGCAAGATTGCCAAGTCATACCGCGCTATGTGCTATGTGATAGCTTGGAACTCGTTTAGGGCGCAGCTTTCCGGCGTTCCACCGCGTGGCAGGCAGCATTTAAGCGTGGTATTCGTGCCACCAGACAAGCGCAGCCGTGACGGTGACGGACTAATGACCGCCATGAAGGCCGGATTTGACGCTATTTCCGAAGCTATCGGGCTGGATGATAAGTATTTCCGGCCAGTTACCTATGATATTTCCGATAATATAGAGAAAAACGGCAAAGTCGTTATAACCCTCGGCTAAAATAATTTTCAAATATTATTGACTTCGGGTTGCTTTGTAGTAAAGTGATTACAAGAACAATAACCGAAGGATAATAACATGACCGCATTACAAACAATCGAGCCTGCATCGTTTTCGCAGGAAGAAATCACGCTTATCAAAGACACCATCTGCAAGGGCGCAACGGATACGGAATTGAAACTGTTCCTGTACCAAGCCAAGCAAACCGGACTTAACCCGCTGGCACGGCAGATTTACGCTATCAAACGCTGGGATAACAACCTGCGCAAGGAAGTCATGGCCATGCAGACTTCCATCGATGGATTCCGGCTGATCGCAGAGCGCACGGGCGACTATGCAGGCCAAGTCGGGCCGTTCTGGTGCGGCACTGATGGCGTTTGGAAGGATGTATGGGTATCCGATGAAAGCCCCGTAGCAAGCCGCGTGGGCGTGTGGCGCAAGGGCTTCCAAGAGCCATGCTGGGGCGTGGCGCGGTTCAATGCCTATGCCCAGCGCAATAAAGAGGGCCAGCTAACCAAGATGTGGAAATCCATGGGAGACACCATGATTGCGAAGTGCGCCGAAGCTCTGGCATTGCGCAAGGCGTTTCCGCAGGAATTGTCTGGCCTGTATACGAATGACGAAATGGAGCAGTCAACGGTTGAACAGCCTTCGCAGAATTTCAGCATGGCAATAGACCGTGAACAGGCCGAGCAGGTGCATGAACAGGCAATCAAGAAAATCGGTGCATCACCCGACCTTGACGCGCTCAAGAAAACATGGACAGGGTACGCCAAGACGCTAAAATCCCTTCCCGAGGACTTGGCCGCAGACCTTATCCAGAAGAAGGACGAGGTTAAGGCCGAATTGCAAAGGGTGCTTGATGAACAGACAACCGGAATTTCAACAGAGAAAACAGGAGAATAACTATGGCTAAAAAACGTTACGATCTCGCCGTAAAAGTCGGCAGCTACACCAGCAACGGAAAAGAAAAGAACCGCTACCAGAACATTGGCGTGGTGATGGAAAAGGACGATGGCGGCACATTCATTCTGCTGGAACGCAGCTTTAACCCCGCTGGCGTTCCGTTCAAGGAAGGCGGGAACACAGTCATGGTTTCGATGTTCGAGCCGAAGGGCGACAAGGACGAGCAGCCAGAGCCGAAGCAGGAAGCCCCGAAGGCTGGCGGCGGTCTTAACGAGGAAATCGATCAGATTCCTTTTGCCCCGTTTGAAGGGAGCCTCTAATGCCAACCGCAAAAGCAAGCCTACAGGGCTACGTTGACAACAAGCTGAAACAAGCCGTGGTCAACTCGGCAAAGAAGAACAACCGCAGCCAGAGCCAAGAGATTGAGTACGCGCTGGCACAGTATTACGGGAGGAAGAAAACGTGAAAATCTTTATCCTGACCATTTTAGGTTTCAATGCAGTAGGGGCATTCGCAAATGCTTTTATCGCGGATTCGATTTGTGGAAGGCTTGCAGCACTTGGGTTATTTCTGGCAGACGTAGCTATTATGATTTGCGTCCTCATGGTGATGCCATGAACGACAACCGTTTTTACCGCACAAAGAAACGAACCATCTGGCAAAAATGGCTGGATTTTTGGCGGGGGCAGCTGGGTGATTAAAATGCGCACAGAGGTCATTGGAGGTTGCACGCTGTATCTTGGCGATTGCTACGATATGGAGATATTCGCAGACTCTCTTATTACTGACCCTCCGTATGGGTTGGGACAGAAAACTGGAACGATTGGCGTATCACGTAAGAAGAACGCCTATGATGAACACGATGATACGATGTTCAATGTCAGGTCTAAAATCATCCCCGCGATAGCGAAGTTCCTTGGTACAACGAAACGGGCGGCAATAACACCGGGGCCTAAGGCTATGATGTTTTATCCAGAGCCAAAAGACGTAGGCATATTCTTTCAACCCGCCGCGTGTGGAATGTCCTTCTGGGGGCGCACGACTTGGCAACCGATATTGTTCTACGGTGATGACCCGAGGCTAGGTAAAACCATCGACCATCTGCACAGGCAGGTTACAGAGAAGGCCAGCACGGATGAACACCCATGCGCAAAGCCTCAAGCGGCATGGGATTGGCTGGTTAACAAGGCAAGCCTTGAAGGCGACACAGTTTTAGACCCCTTCATGGGAAGTGGTACAGGTGGGGTATCGTGCGTGAAGTTAGGCCGTAAGTTTATCGGCGTTGAAAAAAGCATGAAGTATTTTGATCTGTCATGCAGGAGAATTGAAGCGGCGGTTAGAGAGCCGATGATGTTTCCTGCGAAACTCAAGACTGAGAAGATGATTTAATGATCTGGCCCCCCACTCAAACCCGCTACCTGATTGCGGGGAAGGTGCATAGGTTGAAACGAACGAGAATGCCGCAGGTGAGGAAATACGCTGCGGTTGGATTTTAAAATGGGTGCGATATGAAAGTTAACCTTGATTTTTCCGGCCACAACCTTGTGTACAAAAGGCCACATTTTACCGACCCGCTAATGGTTTATTTTCACTACGAAAATATTTATGACCTTTATCGTAAATACATCCTTGAAAAATACTGGACTGAGTGGAGAAACAACAAAATAGCTGAAAAAAGAAAGATTGCCTATGTTAGAAAATTTATTAACAGAATTAACGAGGCTTACATGGAAGATGGGGTTTCATCTATGAAACGCATCAAAGATATTGTAAATTCATACTGCCTGTAAAAAGGCATAACGAGACAACGAAGGAGAGAGAGAATGACGGACGAAGAAGGAGACAGCGGGGATACGTACCTCACACATCCAGAGGCGAGGACGCTCAGGGGAATGTTACTGGCAATCGATATCTTTGCGAGAAATCTGCCCGCTGGTTTAGACACCAAATACGGGTGGTACACAGGCCATGAAATCCTTTTCGGGCCATGTGATGATAGCCAAATCCCCAAAAATTCAGAAGACGGAAAACTGTTAACCACACTTGGCTGGCACATCGATGATGACAGCTGGGCAATGTTCACCTGAAGGATCAATAACCATGCCCACCAAAATCCGCGAACATGTGAAGGGGGAGTGAGATGACAGATAAAAAGAAACCTGAGCAGTCTATGGCTGGAAACGATCTCCGCTATGTTGTCGAAGTGCGGTTTAATTCTTACAAGCCAACAGCATTCGGTGGAGATGTTTTTGACAACCGCTGGCAAAGGCTGAATTTCAAAAAAGGCCAAGGCGGTGTTCCTACCAAAGCCCGTTACGAAGCATGGGGGGATATTTTCGGCCTTATGACCTACGAAGCGGCAAACGCATTACGCTTCTGGTTCTTGGCTGAAATTCAATCTACCGAGGAATGTAGCCACTGGTGCTGGGAAACGCGCCTTGTGCCTGTGATGGTGACTTATTCAGTTTCGACTGAATCCCAAGAGCCGATTGAGCATCGTGATATGCGTGGTCTTGTAAAAACGGAGGAAAAACCATGAACCGCCAAAACCTACTATCCGAGATAACCAAGGCCGAGCAGACCCAGCGCGAGGCAGCAGCGCATATCGATAAATTGAGAAAGATGCTGGATGAGCCGGAGGGATGCTGGAAGCCTGCAAAATTTAATGAGGGCTATTGTGTAACTGGCAATGGGTCTGTATGCGGCTCTGGACACGGCTTTGACGCTATCGAGTACAACTATTTCGGCAACTGTTTCCCCACAAAAGAAGCCGCCGAACTGCATGTGAAGAAGCTGAATGTCATCCAGAAGCTGCGTGAATTGGCGGGAGGGTACAAGCCTGTTTGGGGCAATGGAAAATGCATATATTCGATTGTTTTCGACAACAGTCAGAAAGAGTGGGTTGCAACCGCTCGGACGTTCACAATGGACAACTTCATGCTTCCGTATTTTTCAACGATGGAAGCAGCCCAAGCCGCCATAACCACACTTGGCGATGAGCTTAATTGTTTGTTGGAGGGATGAGAGAGATGCAAATTTACTTAACCTTTATCATCACGATAATGCTTTGTGCAATCGTCGTGGCCAATTGCGTTAACCCCTATCACATTCACCGGACGCATTGCCTCTACGTCAAGGAATGGAAAGAGCCTACTGATGGCGGGTACATCATGCACGTTTGCGAGGCCAAGCCATGACCCAAGCCATAACCGCAATACGAAAGGAACAGAGGACATGAGCGCAACAATAGATATTTCTGAAATGCGTATCGGTGACACAACGCAGCTAACGCTTGTTACCATGGATGGCCAAATGGAATGCGAAGCCACCAGAACAGGTGCTGATGAAATAACCATCAAGCCTGTGAGGTTTTTATCAGATGCGGATTTAACGGCGGCGGCTATGAAACATGCTTTTGAAATAATTGACTCCGAGCAGGAGAAAATGAAATGAACTGGAACGGCCAACGCCAAAAAGCCCAGCGCAAAGTCATGGGCTACACCCTTGACGGCCTAGGCTACCTTGCCAATTGCACAGCGCAGAATATCGGCGCAATAGAGCAAAAAGGCACGCAGCCCAAGGTAGGAACGGCTGTTTTAATTGCTAAATACCTGAAAAAGCCCGTTTCTTATTTTCTCGATAAATAGCAAATATATTTGTTGACTACGCCACAAAACCCGCTAGATTGGTGTTAACGAAGGAGCAAACAATGAAAAACAAAATCATCACCCGCAGCCTAATCGCGCTGTATGACACCATCGGCAACATGCGGCGCAAACGCTGGGAGAAATCGCAACCAGCCAGACACCGCCGCAGCTACGGCACGATGAGCATGGCCGAGAGCCGTGCGAATAGGGGGCTGTGACATGTGGGAACTTCCAATCAACAAATTTCTGGAACAAATCACCAAGCCCACGCCTGAGCAGATTGCTTTCTGGAAGGCTTGTGATGAGTACTGCGCAAAAACGAAGGAGTGTGATGATGCCGCTACTGTTTCCGCAGCATAAATGCCCGATGAAATGGGATGAGAACAAGCTACCCAGCCAGCAATTATTCATCGAGAAAATCCGCTGGCCCCATTTCCACCGCTGGGCAAGAAAAGCGGGAATGAATAACAACATGCCGGTTAACAAGGGAGATAGATGATGGGAAGAGAATTAAGAATGGTTCCTCCGAATTGGGAACACCCGAAATTCAGGCACGACTACTCGGGAGAAATGTGTGACCAGCCTATGTATGACGAGAACCTCGAACAAGTCATGGAAAAATGGCTTGCAGAATTTGACCGTATCCGCAGCGGTGATCTTTCAGACCTTGAAAAAGAAGTCTATCCAAGAGGCCTTGTCGATTGGTTGAACGATGAAGGAAATCCTCCAGACCCCGCATATTACCGCCCTTGGAAAGACGAGGAAGCCACATGGTTTCAAATCTGGCAGACCGTTTCCGAAGGTTCGCCCGTCACGCCACCATTCGCCACCAAGCAAGAACTGGTTGAATACCTTGTCAAGAATGGCGACTTTTGGGATCAAAAAAGAGGTGATGGGGCATGGAATAGGAAATCAGCCGAGAACATCGTGAACGGTGGATACGCCCCTAGTTTCATCATAGAAAACGGTATTTTCAAGCCACCCAGCCAGCAGTAACCCCCTCAACGGAGCCACCCCATGACAGACAAGCATAGCCCTACTCCTGATGTGCGATACGATTA
This sequence comes from Sulfuricellaceae bacterium, assembly GCA_041674485.1. GTDB lineage: Bacteria > Pseudomonadota > Gammaproteobacteria > Burkholderiales > Sulfuricellaceae > JAGXQV01. Next base: position 4,394 of record JBAYVP010000011.1, on the reverse strand, counting down.
CGATCTGGTATTCGACAAGACGGAATGCGGTAATTCTGGCGGCGTTTCGTATGGACTTCTTACAGACTTTCACAGCCCTGCCGACATTCTTATCCGTTGGCCGCACAAAGGGTTTTCGCACTACGCAGAAGGCGCACAGGAAACAGCCGAAGCATTGGCCGCAGAGGTTGTGCATCGCTGGAACACCCACGCAGCGCATAAGGAGGCGGTTGCTGAGTTGGTGGAGGCTTTGGTGGAGATACGCGCGATAGCTTATACGTTGACATACGGAGATGGCACATCTTTGAAGCCAGCACCAGTTACGGCGCATACATTTATGGGCATATGTGATCGCATGATAGCCAAACACTCGCCGGAAAAGGTGCGGTAACATGCCAGTATATTATGAGCCTGAAAACTACGACAAACTTTGGGGAAGGTATAATTCTCTTTTCCGCTGGTTTTGGGTGACAAATCTTTTCTGGATAGCGGTTAACCTTTTTATCGTATCGGAGTTAACATGCCCATAACCACCCAACAACGCGCTGCGGCTTTTCATACTTTCTGCCGTGCTATAAGTTTCGGCTCTGAAATTGCGCCCGATATGCATATGATATGTTTGCATAGCAGCGTTGTCGCCACCATCCGCGCCCTTCTCACCGAGCAGGGGCCGGAGGTTCAAACACCGCAAGAGTTTCAACAGGGGTTATCCAATTTCTCAAAAGGCGTAACTTTTCTCAGCCATAGGGAGGTTTCAGAATATTTGGAGCACTACCCACAAGGCATAATAGTAAAGGATAAGGCATGACCACGGCAGCGAAATTGGCTCATTGGGTAGATGTTTACGGATATGTCGGACTGTATCAAGTTTCGGACACCGGACTTGTAAGGTCTGTGCAGCGCAACATTATTCTGAAGCAGCATCCGCACACCCACGGTTACTCTCAGGTATCTATATATAAAGATGGTAAAGCCAAGACACACAGCGTTCATAGGCTGATGATGAAAAGCTTTACGCCAGAGCATGAATGGAAAAAGCAGGTAAACCATAAGGACGGAATTAAGACCAATAACACCCTATCGAACCTTGAATGGGCTACGGAACAGGAAAACATGGGCCATGCATTCCGCAATGGCCTGATGAGAAGTAAGCATATGCCCTTTGAGAAGGTTTTTATAATCAGGGAACACCTGAAGGCCGGAAAATCTTTAAAAGAAACTGCGCGTTTAGTCGGTGTTGGCAGATCAGCAGTAAAGGATATTAGAAATGGCGTCACATTCAAATACGTGTAATTGCAAATCAGCAGCCACCCAGAAAGGGAAATAACATGGCAGATATTTCAACGGATAGTGAGCGTTACAAGGCGGGAGAGGTCTTACTTGAGGCTGCCAACGCCTATTGGAAGGCTTGCCACAAAGAAGGGCAATATGGAGCGGTGCAGTGGCTTCAAGGTGCAGATGGAAATATCGTTATTTTCACACGCGGCGAATACCGCAAGGAAATAATGGCCAACATCGAACGCCTGAACGGGATGCAGGAAGTCAATTTTTTCAATGTAGGCGACGAGGAAGAATAACATGAGCATGGATAAGGCGCGGGAAGCGTTCGAGGAATATCTGAAAACAGCTTCTAAGCCGGAGCATTTTCCAGATCTACAGTGGGAAGCATGGCAAGCCGCCCTCCAAGCCGCCAGCCAGAGCAAAACCGATGGGGGGTGGCAAAAAATTGAGAGTGCGCCGAGGGATGGGACGGAATTTATGGCGGTTATTGAAGGTTGTGACAGCGGGAATCTTCGCATCATATCACCATGTAAATATATTAACGAGGGCTTCACGTTTGACGGCAGCGAAATTTCAAACGCATGGACGGAAAAATATTGGACACCACTCCCGCCCCCACCCCTCAAGCTATCCAAGGCAGAGGGAGGGTGAGGTGATGGCTAAGCTTAAAGTCCTCGACCTTTTCTCAGGCATTGGCGGTTTCAGCCTCGGGCTGGAGCGCACCGGAGGTTTTGAAACGGTTGCCTTCTGCGAGATAGACCCGTTCTGCCAGAAGGTTTTGAAGAAAAATTGGCCTGATGTTCCAATCTTTAACGATGTGAGGACGCTGAATTATGACGGAGCAGTTGACGTTATTACCGGGGGATTTCCCTGCCAAGACATTAGCCGAGCAGGAAAGGGTGCTGGTCTTGCAGGGAAGCAAAGCGGCCTTTGGGCCGATTACTTGCGCCTTATCAAGACTCATGAACCGCGATTTGTCATCATTGAGAATGTCGGGAGACTGCGAAGCAACGGACTCTTTGAAATTCTCAAAAATTTGTTCGAGGTCGGGTACGATGCGGAATGGCATTGCATACCAGCATACGCCGTTGGCTCCCCTCAAGAGAGGGACAGGACTTGGATTGTGGCCTACCCCGTGCAGCCGAGGTTTACCGGGCGGTGGGCCAGTAGGATTAGCGGGGGGAGCGCAGGCGAGGAAGAAGTTGGACAAGATGGTAGGCGAGAAAGTCAGGAAGCAGATGTGCAGTTCTGGGTTGAACCCGATGTGGACAGAGTGGCTTATGGGCTTCCCGATGCGGTGGACAGAATTAACAAACTCGGAAACGCCGTCTTGCCCCAAATCCCCGAAATAATCGGACACGCAATCTTACAAAGCATGAAGGAAACCCCATGACCCCGCCCGACAAGGCTGACAAGCCGCTGATGCCTGATGAGATATTCGTGGATAAGGACTATCCGCAAACTTTAGATAACAGGTTTTCTCTAAAGGAAAAAGAGCGTCAAAAATATATCCTAGCCCACCCCGCCCAGATGGAGGTTGCGGAGGCTGTTGCTTTTCTTCGTAAGTACAATTTTTCCGAGCAGGGAGTCGCGGCAATTGAAACCCTCATCCGCGCAGCAAAAAGAGGAGTGACATGACGGACATGCAGGAAGAAATATGGGCGGCAATTCAATTGCCAGAAATACTCCCCATCTACGCAGCCTCCAACCGTGGGAGGATTAAAAATGTAACAACTGGCAAGATACTGAGTAGCACCGACAACGGTAATGGATACTTGATAGTATCGCTCAGAGCTTCTGGTGGCGGGTCTAAAACCAAAACTGTTCACAGATTGGTTGCTGATTGTTTCCTGAAATATACAGGCACTGGCAGGGCAGTCGCAAACCACAAAGACGGGAACAAGAAGAACAATTACCTAGAGAACCTAGAACTATGCTCATACAGCGACAATCTTAAACATGCCCATATGACCGGCCTAAAGCGGATGCCGAGGAAGCTATCTGACAGCCATGTATTTGAGATCAGGGGAATGATAGGCACAGCTTCTCATTCTAACATTGCGTCACGTTTCGGAGTGGCGAGAACAACAGTAAGGGACATAGCAAATGGAAAAACTTGGAAAGACCTGTGATTGCGCCGCCACCTCTACGCCGCAAGCAACGCCGGAGAATGTGGCGGGGGCTATCCCGACAGACGATGAATGGCAACTGGCTGGCGAAGAAGAAAAACGCAGAACATTCGCAGACGCTATAAAATATAAATGGATACACGTTTTGCGCTATAATAATGGCTCTCCCAACGGCGCAGATATTAAAGATTTTGGAACGGAAACTTTCGCTGCAATGCCCATTGGGGTGATTGAAACTTTACGGGTTGCAGCCAGCAGGTATATCCAAGCCACCTCCCAGCAACCCGACACAAAGGCTGTGGAGGGGCTGGTACTAGCAGCTGATGCCGTAATTCAACGATGGGATACCCCGAACTGGAAAGACGCGCCAGCTACGGCAGACTTTATCAACCAGCTGCGTGAAGCCCTCGCCAAGTTCAAGGCGGGTGGGTGATGATGTACAGAAAAATGCCTCATGGCTCATGTGGTTTATGGTGGAAAGTTCAAAAGAAGTGTTTTTTCTGGTGGGTAACTTTGACTGAATACAGGTCGCTCGAAGAAGCCAGAGAAATTTTAAAAGAATTACACGCGGAAGGAGCCAAAGATGCCAAAGGTTAAGGCGGAAAAAGGATGGGCGATAACTGGAACTTATGGCCTGCACACTGGATGGTGGCAGACTCGCAGTGAAGCTATTCACGAACATTGCCGTGGTAAAAGCAATACATGGAGTTATTGCCGTTCCAAGGGCGACCGTGCAGTACCCGTCCTCATCACCCCAATAGCGCGGAGGAAGAAATGAAATTCAGCAGAACAAAAGACCGAGAACGCAAGAGGAAGCAGAAACTCCAAAAGCTGAAAGCAAACAAAAAGATGAATATTTCAGAGTTTGCAAAAACACTGTTCGAGAAGAAGCCATGAAACAAGCATTTAAGTCAGCCGTAGCAACAGCCGTTCAAGCCCAATGCCACAAGTGCAAACAGCCAGCCAACGACAGGCATACGTGCGTGTTTCCGGTTAGGTTTGTGG
>JBAYVP010000010.1:0-37309 GCA_041674485.1 Sulfuricellaceae bacterium | reverse complement strand
GTTTGGTGAGAGCGCTACGGGCTGGATTGCACGGTTTTCCGGGCGCATGGCGGCGTTGCAACTACAAGAGAAGAGAATGGAACAACCATTCTTCGTCGTTGCGCCTCTTGTGCCCAGGCCGTAGGCCGTCCGGGTATGCCCTGCACCCGGAAAACCGCACACTCCAGCCCGTTCAACTAAGGAATTTAGGTTGAACCGCTCGCTGCCCAGTGCGGTTCCTTTATTAACCTCCCCGCTAATGTTGATAATGGGTCAGACCCCTTATTTTCTAAAAGCGATTGATACATTGAGTGTGTTCATGAAAAAGCAGTCCTCGTAGTGTTGTAGTTAATAGCTCGCGCACGAAGAGTTGGGAGACGACGCGCATCAATCGCGAACATCCGTCCCCTCAAATCAGAAACCACGCCAGCCGGGGAAGGGGTTTCCCGGTTTTCGTCCCGTCAGGACAGGCGCGGCAAAACAATTTGATCAAGCCGCGTTCGGCGAATGAAATCATCTTTTTCCCGGCAACGATGAAATGATCCAGCACCTTGACATCAACCAGCGCCAAGGACGCTTTCATGGTTTGTGTTATTTTGCCGTCGCTGGCACTGGGTTCGGATAATCCGCTTGGGTGATCATTACCGCCGAAGCGTTGTGATGCAGGGCGCGCCGCACCACCTCACGCGGATAAGTTTGTACTTGAGTCAACGTACCGTAAAACATGGGTTCGGCGGAAATCACCCGGTTTTGTGCATTCAGGAACAACACCATGAATACTTCCCGTTCCTCGCCGGTCAGTCTCATTTTCAAATAAGCGCGCACAGCTTCAGGTGCGTTTAGTTCCTCGCCTTCTTTGCCCAAGCGTTTTTCAAGAATCTTGGTGGCGCGGTAAATCGCTTTATCCTCCCGCGCCCGGACACTGCAAGCTTGCGTATCTTGCTCGGGATTGCAGGGAAAAAACGGATGATCCTAGAAACCTCCGTTGAACGGGTTGGAGTGTGCGGTTTTCCGGGTGCAGGGCAAGGCGCAACGACGCGCAATGGTCATTCCATTGCCTTCTCGATGAGTTGCAACGCCGCCATGCGCCCGGAAAACCGTGCAATCCAGCCCGCAGCCGCTCTCACCAAACGGGTGAACGCAAAATACATAACAAAGCTGTTTAGAACCGCCATGTTACACACCTTGGCAAGCGGTCAACGGAGGTTTCTAGGATGATGGGCAAGGCGCGGAACTGGCGCGCTGTGGGTGGTGTTTGGCATGGTATGCACTCCTAGCCCGGATATTGCATAAATTACGCGCGCCCTCGCTTGTCTTTTGATTGATATGAAAATTTTGTTCAGTCGGTCGTATGAATAACTACGACGCTCCTTCACAAAATTCCCATATCAATCAAAATCCTGCGCTTTTCATCACGCGAATTTATGCAATATCCGGGCTAGTTGCTTTGAGATTTGAGAAAACCACCGGGTAAAGGGTGGGGGTACTCTCACTGCCAACTAGAGCAGCCGGGGCGTTGCCGCTGCCCGATACCCCCGTGACCGACAGCACGGCGCAATGCCTATGCTCGAAAACGAGAGACAAAAAAATACCGGCTTCACAGCGGTTGCCGGGGTGCTGCTAGTTGTTTTGAGCGAGCAGCCAGACTAGCACCGGGGATGCTGGGGGTCAAGCGCGATGTATTTCCCCAGGGTAAATTTGTTCTCAGAAATTCATGATGAAAATCAATGATGGAAAATATTCATGAATCCCAGGCAATCTTAGCGCGACGCTGCTCGACTTATGGCGGCAACCTATAAAGACAAAACATTTTTCACCGCAGAGACGCTGAGACGCTGAGGAAAAACAATGGGTTGTGGAATTTAACAGTTTTACCATTTTCATTGATTTCTCTGCGCCTGAAGCGTCTCTGCGGTGAATGGTTTTTTCCCGCGCTGAGAACAAATTTACCATGCGGGTCCGCCTTACTTGGCTTGATTTTCTCGGTGCCTTACCGTAAAGTAAGGATAACCAAACAGGGGGGCTTTATGTCTACTGCAACCATGACCAGTAAGGGTCAAATTACCATTCCAGCCGTTGTACGGGCTGTTCTCGGCGTTGAAGCCGGAGATCGGGTGGAGTTCGTCCAGGTTGCGCCAGGATGTTTTGAACTGGCGCCCGCTACGCAATCGGTGACTGCTTTGAAGGGGTTGGTGCGCATGCCTGCCTCGCCGGTCACGATTACGGCGATGAATGAAGCTATCGCAGCCCAAGGGGCAAAAATACGATGATGGGGTTGGATACCAATGTTCTCGTGCGCTACATCGCACAGGACGATTTGAAGCAGTCGCCCAAGGCAACGCGTCTGATCGAGTCGTTGACAGTAGATGCGCCTGGCTACGTCAGCATTGTTTCGGTGGTGGAATTGGTGTGGGTGCTGACAGGCTGTTACGCATCAACCAAAAGCGAGATAGGTGAGGTCATAGAAACGCTATTGCGCACCAAGGAAATTGTGGTGGCCCATGCCGATACCGTCTGGAAAGCTTTACGGTTATTCAAGGAAGGCAAGGCTGATTTTGCCGACTGCCTGATAGAACGGTCAGCTAATGACGCTGGATGTGGCTGTACGGCAACATTTGATCTTGACGCCGCCAAGTATTGCGGTATGCGGTTGATCGACTGACCACAGAAAGGACTTGGGACAGCCCGGTAGGGTGGCGTTTTTTGTGCCCACGCTGTTAATGCATTTCCCGTGTGGGCACGATAAAGCTGTGCCCGCTCTTACCCAGCTATGGGTTAAGGGTTAAAGGGGTTGATCCCTTATTTGCTTATTTGATAGAAACCTATACGGTCAGGGAGCTTAATGAAATTTTAATACCGGCTCACATATTAAATGTTTATACTGAAAACCTTTAATACCTAAATTCTTGTTCAAGGTTTCAGATGCGTAAATCTGATCTCCATCCCGAGTTGCAAGCGACTTGTGTCCCAATCCCCGAGCGGTCTGGATGCTTTGCGGTTGTTCCAAACCCCGTTCCGATGTTCGTCGATGTCCCGTCCTGTAGAGGGCTTTTTATGCTGGCTCAGCGGGAGTTGGAGGCATTGAGTGAGACGATCCAGCGTAATGAGCAGTATGCCAGCTTGGTGCTCCACATGCTGAATCGCCGGGAAGCCGTCGATAGTAGCCAGATTGAAGGAACGCACACGGGGTTCGACGGACTTTTAATCCATGAGATTGAGGCGAACAGCGACGATGCAAAATCGGATCAAGATGCCGATGAAACGCTTGGCTATGTTAAAGCCTTCATTTTAGGAAGGCGCGAAATCGCCAGTCGTGGGCAGGGGGCATTAAATCTGGATTTGATTCGCAACCTACATACCAAGCTATTGGATGGGCAGGAACGTGTTACGCCTGGGTCTTGGCGCAAAAAACAAAATTACATTGGGACGCGTCTGGAGACGGCTCGCTATATTCCGCCCCCGGCTGAAATGGTGTCTGCCTTGATGGATGATCTGGTACGGTTGCTGCAATACGAACCGGAAGGTGTTGTGGAAATATCAATACTGATGCGGGCGGCAATCGCCCATGTGCAGTTTGAAGCAATCCACCCGTTCCTCGACGGGAACGGACGCACAGGTCGCCTGTTGCTGCCTTTGATGCTGGCGGCGGATGGTAAACCCCCGATCCACCTGGCGACTTTCCTTAAAGTAAGGCAACAGGATTATTACGATGCCTTGTTGCAGGTACAGACGCGCTTGAACTGGACGCCCTGGATCAAGCTCTTTCTGGAGACGATTGTTGCGTCATGTCGCCATACCATACAGCTATTCGGCAATCTGCGAACCTTACAAGAGCGTTGGCAAGGCATTCTCAGCGAAAAAGCCAAGCGGCGGCACGCTACAATTTGGGGTGTTGCCGACCTGCTACTTGGGCAGCCCGTGGTGACGGTCAAGTCCGTGGCGGATCGTCTTGGCGTGACTTTCCCGGCAGCCAATGACGCAGTTAACGAGTTGGTGGCTATGGATATTCTGCGGGTGAGTAATTTGCAACGGCGGAACCGGGTTTTCCATGCACATGAGGTTATGAATGCGCTGTACACCGGTTTGGACGCCGTCCTTGATGATGTAGCCAGATTTACGGATGTTGGCGAGCAACAGCATTTATGCCTTGCGCGGGGGAAATTGTCCGGATTGGATTGATCCTTCGCGGGATGCAATGCAAGGCGCAAATTGTGCCGCGTGGTGACTCTCACGCAAGCAATTTGCAACACGGCAGTGCGCCCGCCGGGGACAATCCAACCGGGCAATTTCCCCCGCGCAAGGCATAACCTAGAAAGCTCAGTTGAACGTCAAGGCAACAGTAGCAGGCTCCCCTGCCGGTTTTTTGCATGTTTTGATTTGATGGGCAAGCACTCAGTCGGCAATTCGAGCGTCTCGCCCTTGTATTTTGGATATAGCGCAGAAAACTCATCAATATTCATTGTTAACAACGAAAAATATTCCTCATCAACCTCTACGCCAATAGCGTCGTACCCAACGGCTTTGCAAGCTGCAACCGTTGAGCCTGAACCGCAAAACGGGTCTAAAATTTCTCCTTCCCCTTCTCCCAAAGGCAAAAGACTGCGCACCAAAATTCTCAGCAATTGTTGAGGCTTAACGGTGGGGTGATTTGAAATGGACTCTTCGATTATTGGTGTCTTCCCGCTTTGAATTATATCCGGGAGCGGCTGATCGGCGTTAATCCGTCGCAGCGCTCCTGTGCCCCACCGCCTTAAATTTTGAGCCACTGTTTTTTCTTCAATGGGCTTGCGAAAAAGCATCCATGGCTCGTATGCTCCTCGCGGGGTAACGCACACTTCCGGAAATTCCTGTTCGGCAAGTTTTGGACGGTCGCCGCCACGGAATCCACGATAAAGACGCATAACTGCGCCTCTAACCTCAAAACCCGCCTCAGCCATTCCGCTCTGCACCAAATATTGCAACATCGGTGTGCCCGCAACAAATACATGCGCGCCAGGTGCGAGCACAGGGATCAAAGCCTCACCAAATTCACGGAAATAGGTACGAACATGCTCCCTCTCTTGTTGATTCAATGTGGTAAAACGAGGAAGCGGGGCGCGTTGACTTCCGCCAATTGTCGGCGGCAACCTCCAAACTCCCCCGCGCCCGCTACGCAGTTTTGCCATTTCATGAGGTAAAAATTCAACAATCCCAAATGGTGGATCTGTGCATACGCCTTGGATGCTTGCTAGAGGTTGTTCGCGCAACCAATCGAAGCAGTTCGCGTGATGTAATTTATAGTGTGCCATGCACCTAGTTTCGTCTATAGTTGAAAGACTGTCAAGATAATGGCCGGTACACTACCCGACCATGAGCGAAACCCAAAAAATACTTGGCGCATGTGTGCGCGCACTTCGAGAGCAGAGAAACCTCTCCCAAGAGAACCTTGCCGCAAAGGCTGGAATCAGTTACCAATACCTCTCCGGCGTGGAAACCGGAAAAGAGAACTTTAGCATTCAAGTCTTAGAGTCTCTGGCAAGGTCTCTTGAGCTACCCGTGAGGGCGCTTGTCGCCGCCGCCTATGATAATGATGCGGGAGCTAAGTCTCCGCGACTGGAATTCAAGTATTTTAGGCCACAAGTTCCATTGCCTGAAGGGCTTGCAATCTCCCACATTGAAGCGGCGGCAAATCTCACTCAGTCGATCATTCACCGCATCAATCGAAACATGACCTTGGAGATTGGTCAAACGCTTCAATCTCTTATTCAAGGCAACAACTTCTCGGGGCTTGTTTCAAACATTTTTAGCAATGCGATGGATGAAAGCTCGCCTTACAAACACAATCACGATCAGAAATACCCCGATCTTGTCTGCAATAAAGGCAACGACGGCGCCGGTGTCGGGCTTGAGGTAAAAACAACGATTAACATCGGCAAAGGGGGGGAAAGTCATAACGGTCACAGTGGATGGCATGTCGTGGCTTGCTACAATTTTGTTGAAAATGGCGATATTAAGTTTGTTCATATCATGTTTGCCAAGCTGAATGGGTGCCGGCATCCAAACCCGGATTGGGGTTATGTGGGCAGCAAGGTCAATTCCGACACGGGCAGTCGGCGAACCGAAACCTATGTAACAACGCTGACCGGCACAACAAAACTTCGTGATGGCTCAGTATACATAGATTCGAGTAAGGTAAATTTTGCCAGGTGGCGCCAAGCAAGAGATGGCGCTATTCCCCCTTGGTCTATTTTCGCAAAAAATAATCCTAGAAAGCTCCGTTGAACGGGCTGGAGTGTGCGGTTTTCCGGGTGCAGGGCATACCCAGGGTAAATTTGTTCTCCGCCCGGAAAAAACCGATTCACCGCAGAGGACGCACAGGACGCAGAGGAAAACCCTCATGCTCTTCCTCTGCGTCCTCCGCGTCCTCTGCGGTGAAAAAGATTTTGTTTTTATGGGTTGCCGTCATGATGAGAACAAATTTACTATGAGGGCATACCCGACGCGGTTGGTAATTTTTTGAACTTCCGGGGCTACTGCCAAGTTTTGTAATCGGCCAGCCCCTCAATTTTAACGTTACGCAATTCAATGAAAAATTATGATTTACACTCTAACAGTTGATAGCATTTCCGGTATGTATTGGGATCATGATTGTATTCGCGTCATTGAAATTGACGAAGGGGCATCCCTTTTCGATCTTCATGATGCAATTCAAGATGCCTTTGGTTTTGATAGCGACCATCTTTATGAATTTTATGCAGGGCGCAATGAACGCAATCGTAAAATAGTCTTCGGCGATTCCGAGGATTGGGAAGAAAATGAAGATGATTTTTGTGACATTTTACTCAACCAAGTCTATCCACTTCCCAAAGGATTGACGCTCTATTATTTGTTTGACTTTGGGGATAGCTGGACTTTCAAAATCAAAAAATCGCGAAAGCTCAAAGAACCGGAGCCGACAGTCGCTTATCCTAGAGTGATTGAAAGTCACGGCACCAATCCAGAACAATATCCCTGTTATAATGATGAATATGAGGATGATGAAGAATAGCCGCACGCCATGTATCGTTTTATCTTGTTTTTTTTATTGATCCTGACGGGTTGCGGCACGCAGCAGCCGACGCCTTCCAGTCCGTCCGCCAGGATTTCGCCGAAAATCGCGCTGGTGTTGGGCGGCGGTGCGGTGCGCGGTTTTGCCCATATCGGTGTGATCAAAACGCTGGAAGCGCACGGCATCGTGCCGGATATGGTGGTCGGCACCAGCGCCGGCAGTGTGGTCGGGGCGTTGTATGCCGGCGGGTTTGGCGGTTTCGATCTGCAAAAGGCGGCTTTTCAGTTGGAGCAGGACAGCGTGAGCGATTATGCGCTGCCGGACCGCGGTTTCATCAAGGGTGAGCAGTTGCAGGGCTATATCAATAAAGCCTTGCGCAACCGCCCCATCGAAAGCCTCAACAAGACGTTCGCTGCGGTGGCGACGGATTTGCAAAGCGGGGATATGATGGTTTTCCGGCGCGGCAACACCGGCATGGCGGTGCGCGCGTCGAGCAGCGTGCCGGGGATATTTCAGCCGGTGACGATCGGCGGCAGGGAATATGTTGATGGCGGGCTGACCAGCCCGTTGCCGGTGAAGGCGGCGCACGGCATGGGCGCGGACATCGTGATTGCGGTGGATATTTCCAGCAAGCCCAAGTATGCCAAGATCAAGGATTCGGTCGATGTTCTGCTGCAAACCTTCAATATCATGGGGCAGGGCATCAGCCGCTACGAGATGGCCGAAGCCGAGGTGGTGATTCAGCCGAACATCGGCGCCATGGGTTCGACCGAATTCGAACAGAAACATGCGGCGATTATGGAGGGGGAGAAAGCGGCCTTGGCCGCATTGCCGCTTATTCGGGCGAAAATCCAGAAGTGGCCCGGGAAGTGAGCATGCGGCGCGCACCGTTGAAGCGTTTGACCCAGTAACGATCCTTCATGTCCACCACCTCGACGCCGCGCCCGGTGACTGAGGAATGGACGAACTTGTTGTCGCCAAGATAGATGCCGACATGGGAATAGGTGTGGCGCATGGTGTTGTAGAACACCAGATCGCCGGGACGAAGTTCCGCAATGGCGACTTTTCTGCCGAACATGCTGATGGCCTTGGCGTTGTGCGGCAGCATCATGTCCGCCGCCTGCCTGAATACGTGGCTGACGAAGCCGCTGCAATCGAATCCGGCTTCCGGCGAGGTTCCGCCGGATTTGTAATTCACCCCGACCAGACTCAAGGCGTAGACCAGGGTGCTGTGCGCTTTGTCGATGGAGCTTTCCATGAACGACAACTGGTGTACGCTGTTGGGTTCGATTTCGTCAGAGGCAACGCAAGCGCCGGAAAACAATACGGCGACCATAACAGGGAAAAGTTGATAAAAAAGACGCATTGTTCTTGTTTGATTTGAAATTTTTCGGAATTTTACCATCCTCGCGAGGGGAGTCAAGCTTGGCTCATCCAATCAGGGTAAATTTGTTCTCGGAAATTCATGATGAAAATCAATGATGGAAAATGTTCGTGAATCCCGGACAATCTTAGCGCGACGCTGCTCGACTCATGGAGGCAACCCATAAAGACAAAACTTTTTTCACCGCGGAGGACGCGGAGGAACCCCCTCATGCTTTTCCTCTGCGTCCTCCGCGTCCTCTGCGGTGAATCGGGTTTTTCCGTGCCGAGAACAAATTTACCCTGCTCATCCAATGCGTAGGAGCGATCTCCCGGTCGCGACTGCCTCCATTCGAAACGCAGCCGCTTCGTTTGGCGCCGCTATCGCGACCGGACGCTCCTATGGGGATTAAGGTATGCGTTTTTCAGCCGACCCAGGTGGCTGCGGTGAACAGCACGATCAGCGCCAGCCACAGCACCACGGCGCGCCATACCAGGCTCACTGTGCTTTGCAGGTAATCGGCGTCGGCATCGTCGCCCAGTCCGAGTTCGGCGCGGAATTCGACATCGCCGCCGACCGGCAGCGGTTCGCCCAGCCGGACGCCGAGCGCGCCGGCGCCGCTGGCGAGGACGATGCCCAGGCCTTTTTGCGCCCAGGTTTCGGCCTGGGTGCGCCAGCAATATACGGCGTCCTCAAAATCGCCGACGATGGCGAAGCTCAGCGCGCTCAGGCGTAGCGGCAGCCAGTCCACCAGTTCGAAGGCCTGCTCCGCGAAGCGACCGAAGCGACCGAATTCGGCTTCGTCCAGGTTGCCCCATTTCTGGCCGACGACTTGCGCCAGGCGGTAGAACACAGCACCAGCCGGCCCCAGCATCAGGAACCACGCGACCACGCCGAACAGGTGTTTGTGCGCGAGTCCCAGGGTGTGTTCGATGCCGACGCGGGCAATGGCGGTGCTGTCCCATTCGCCGGTGCTATGGCCGCTCCACTGCGCGAGCAGTTTGCGCGCCAGGATGGGGTCGCCATCGCGCAATGCTGCGGCGAGTTTTTCGGCGGGGGCGCAGAAATAGCGCAGGCCGACGGTCAAGTACACGACCGCCGCGCCGAACAGCCACGCGAGCGTCAGGTTGGCTTGGTGCAGCAGCGCATAAAGCGCGCCGATCAATACTGTCGGCAACAGCACGGCGAGGCACCAGGCGATTACGCCGTGCAGGTCCTTGCCGGCGTTCAGGTGCCGTTCCAGGTATTGGGCGTAGCGGATGAAGCCGAGAAATATCGGGGTGCGGTTTGAGAGCGGTCGGAAGTGCTCCAGCAACAACGCGGCGATCAAGGAAAACAGGCTCATTTCAATTCCCCATTTCCACCGTCAATTCGCTGCCCTGGTAGGTTTCCACCGTGGGCAGCACCAGTTTCATGCCATGGGCGTCGAGGTATGCGATCAGCGCCGCGTAGGCTTTGCCCGGCGCGAGGCTGGGGTGGGCGCGCACTTGCGCGAGAATAACGCGCCGCGCCGGAATGTCGGCCAGCTTGAGCGGTTCGGCGACTTTGGCATCCGCTTCCACCAGATAGCCCACTTGCGCGGTCCATTCCTTGCGCGCGGTGGTGCGCGGGTCGGTGAGCAATACGGTGATGGGCGCGCCGGTTGCGATTTTCTGGTGTTTCAGTTCGCGTAGCGCGGTCTGCTGCGCTTCCGGCAGCTTGGAAAAATCGCCGTTCTGCACCAGGTAGGCATAATGGTAGGGGCCGCACGTCTGGTCGGCGACGATGCGGGTTTCCGCAAACACGCCCCACCACCAGACGACGCCGGCGACGGGTAGCAGGAAAACCAGCAGAAAATAAGGCCATTGTCTATTCAAAATACGCAATCAGCCATGCTTGGGCAAAGCGCGAAGATACCATAAACCGGTTGCTCTTGTCGCCACGCAGTACGTTGGTCGAGGCAGGGTAAAAAAATATAGGCTGGATAAGCGCGACTTTCCGAAGACATCCTTGAGCGAAAGAGAGCGATCCGACGTTGACGCGCACGGCGCTATCGCGGGGGCCGCACCCGGCTGGCGTCCAACCTTTCGCTTGACTGTGGCAGCGGGTTGTCTGCACTCAGCACATGGTTTGTTATTCGTGGATTGCTCGTCATCCGTGACGGATACGCCATCCGGATTGGATTGTTCCTTCGCGGGATGCAATGCAAGACGCAAATTGCACCGCTTGGGTCTTCTCATGTGCAACGCGGTGAGTGGGGCAATCAAACCGGACAATTTCCCCCCGCGAGAAGGCATATCGTGCTAAAGTCAGCCGTAACTCAATGCAGTCGATATGGACGTTTATGGAAAACCATCTGCAAGCCGAAAATCAGTACCTGCGCCGGCAATTACAGTTGATGCTGAGCGAAGCGCGCGAGAATGAAGACAAACTGCGGCGTTTCGACCAGTTGGAGCGCCGCATCATCGCCACGCATTCGTTGGCCGGCCTGATGCACACCCTGCTGCAGGATTACAAGACGGTCTTCGACCTTGATGCCGTGACGTTGATGCTTGCCGACCCGGAATGCGAGGCGGCGCGGATTCTGGGGATTATGGAGGAAATAAACGCGGGCGGAGGTGGGATGCCGGGCTTGATTCTGCTGCACGACACGGTCATGCTGGAGGCGCTGTACGATGGCGCCATCACGCCGTTTCTCGGCGCTTACGATGCCGCCCGGCATGGTGCGCTGTTCGTCCCATCCGCCTGCACGCCGGCTTCGGTGGGGCTGCTGCCGTTGACGCACCAGGGGGTGTTGGTCGGCAGCCTTAACATGGGCAGTTGCGCGCCGGAGCGTTTCACCGACGATAGCGGCACGAATTTTCTCGAACGGTTGGCGGCCATCGCCGCCATCTGCCTGGAAAACGCACTGAACCACGAGCGCTTGAAGCTGGTAGGGCTGACCGACCCGCTCACCGGCATCAATAACCGGCGCTATTTCGAGCACCGCTGCCTGGAGGAAGTCGCCTACGCCTGCCGCCACGAGTTGCCGCTTGCCTGTTTGTTTCTCGATGCGGATAAATTCAAGCGCATCAACGATTTGTTCGGCCATCAGGCGGGGGACGCGGTGCTGAAGCGCATCGCCGCGCTGATCAAGTCGCAGTTGCGCGCAAGCGACATTCCCGCGCGTTACGGCGGCGAGGAATTTGTGGTGTTGCTGCCGCAGACCACCCTAAGCAACGCTTGCGATGTCGCCGAGCGTATCCGTTGTGCGATCGAAGCCCAGCCGTTTCAGACGCTTCCCGGCGCAAGCATCCCGATCACTATTTCCATCGGCATTTCCATGCTGGCAACCACGCAAACGGAAAAAGAAGTAGGAATCCTGGCCGAAAAACTTATCGCCGGCGCCGACGAAGCGCTCTACCGCGCCAAGAAGAATGGGCGGAATCAGGTGGTTGTTTCTGAGGGGTGATGGGGTGAGGGGTGAGGCGTGAGCCCGGTAGGGTGGGCACGCTTTTGTGCCCACGCGGGAACAACCACCGCTGACTGCGGGGGCACAAAAAACGTGCCCACTCTACTTGACTACCGCACTACGCAATCCGCACCTCGATATGCCGCCCAAGCACCCGCGCCGCCGCTTCAACCTGATCGAGCCGGGACGCATGGTTCAGGTCAAACAGCCGATCCACTTGCGGCATGTGCCAGCCCAGGCGGCGGGCGAGTTCGGCCTTGCGGATGCCCTGCTCGGTCATGGCTTGATAAACGCCCAGCTTCAGGCATTCCATGGCGGACGGGCGAACCGTGGGACGGCCAGCGGCAGCGGTCGGCACGGGCAAGGGACGGCGGGCGTCAACGTAGAACGTCAGCGCGGTTTCCAGCGCGTCCACGGCGTAGAGCAGCGCTTCGTCTTCGTCTTCGCCTTGAGTGATGGCCTCGGGAACATCGGGAAAAGTGACGACAAAGCCGCCCTCCGGCTGAGCTTCAAGAATAACGGGGTAATCGAACATGATTTATTTTCCTTTCAGACCAAGTTGTTTCTTGATGCCCTCTACCGTACCGGTTTTAAGATCGGCGTTGTGCATGGGCAAAATAGAATGGCGACCATTCAGGAAAACTTTGGTATGCGATCCCTTGGTAGTTTGGAAGGTAGCGCCCTGTTTGATCAGCCAGCGTTTAAATTCGTTCGAGTTCATGGCGTGAGTGTCAAACATTTCTGTTGCGTTTGTCAACGCGAATTTGAATTGACAGGTGGGAACGAACGGGGTATTCAGTTTGCACGGCGCCTGATAACACCAATGCTAGGAGCCTGTCGGACTTAAAGAATCGAAGCGAAAAATGAGCTGGTCGAGGGCATTTTGCAGCCGATTCCTTTAAGTCCGACAGGCTCCTAGGATTATTGGCGGAGCCGCATCCGCTGCGGTCGGTTCCGCGCTTGCGCCAGACCCGCCCAAGCCGGAGAAGGTAGACCCGGTCAAGAATAAATATGGCGATGCTCGCCTCACGAATTCTTCAACATATCGTACACGTCTTCCTCGAAGTCGCTAAGGCCTTTCTGGCCGATGCCGATTTCTTCCAATACCTGCTGGTGATTGGCTTCCCATTCCGAATCGTCGGCGTTGCGGTAGACATTGTAGATATGGCGCGCCATTTGCAGGATGGCGACCATGGTGGTGGCGCGGTGCTCTGTATGCAGGATTTCGTGGTGGAAACGCACCGCCTGGCAAACGAAATCGGGCAGGTTCCAGTGGCGTGCGATCAGGTAGCCGACCACTGCGTGGTCGGTGTTCAACGCGTGGTCTTCCATTACCACATTGGGCCATTTCCGGCCATCCGCCAGGCGGAACGATTTGCAGTATTCGGGAAAGCGCCGCATCAGCAGCGGTACGCCGCAATCGTGGAACAGTCCGGCGAGTTGCGCTTCGTCGGCGTAGATGTTGCACACCGAACGCTGCTTGTAGGCGATGATGGAGCACAACTGGGCGATTTCCCCGGAGTGTTCCCAGAACCATTCGTAGAACGGTTCGGCGCCGCTGATGGATTGGCGCAACGCCGCGGATTTGACGACGGTGCCCAGTTGCGTCAAGCCGATCAACGAAATGGCTTTTTCCACCGAGTTGATCTGATTGCTCAGGCCGTAGATCGGTGAGCCGATGATTTTAAAGATAATCGCGGTCAATGCCGTATCGTTGCTGATCAATTTTGCCAGCGCATCCATGCGGACTTTGGGGCTGTGGATCATGTGCTCAATTTCCAGCATAATACCAGGCTGCGCCGGAAGGGTGATGCCACTGCCTAGCAGCTTTTCAAATTCTTTTTGCTCGTCGGTGGTGAGTTCAAGCGTCATGTTGTGAAAACTTTTTGTGTTCAGTTAGTTAAATTCATGGCCTTATAATGGTTTATCAAGCCATTGGTCGAGGCATCGTAGGCGTCGATTTTCTCACCGTTTGCCAATGACGGGAGGATATTTTGCGCCAACTGTTTGCCCAGTTCCACGCCCCACTGGTCGAACGAATTGATGTTCCACACCACGCCCTGCACGAATATCTTGTGTTCGTAGAGCGCGACCAGCGCGCCCAGCGTGTGCGGGGTCAGCTTGCGGAACAACAGCGAGTTGGTCGGTTTGTTGCCGGGGAACACCTTGTGCGGCAACAATTTTTCCAGTTCGACGCTGTGTAGGCCGCTCATGCTCAGCTCAGCGCGCGCTTCTTCCGCGGTTTTGCCTTTCATCAGCGCCTGGGTTTGCGCAAAAAAATTGGACAACAAAATAGCATGATGGTTCCCGAGCGGATTGTGACTGATTGCCGGGGCGAGGAAATCCGCCGGGACCATCTGGGCGCCCTGGTGGATCAACTGGTAGAAGGCGTGCTGACCATTGGTGCCGGCTTCGCCCCACAATACCGGGCCGGTGGCGTAATCGACCGCTTTGCCGTCGCGTTCAACGCGTTTGCCGTTGCTTTCCATGTCGAGCTGCTGCAAATAGGCAGGGAAGCGGTGTAGATACTGGTCGTAGGGCAGCACCGCGTGGCTGTGCGCATCCCAGAAATTGATGCACCACACCCCCAGCAGGCCGAGGATGACCGGCAGGTTGCGCGCAAGCGGCGCGGTGCGAAAGTGTTCGTCCATCTCGTGCGCGCCGGCCAGCAGCGCCTCGAAATGGTCCATGCCGATATACACCGCGATGGGCAGGCCGATGGCCGACCATAGCGAGTAGCGCCCGCCCACCCAGTCCCAGAATTCGAACATATTGGCGCCGGCTATGCCGAATGCGCTTACTGCTTTGGCGTTGGTCGAGACTGCGACGAAATGGCTGGCGATGGCCGCCTCATCCCTGGCGTGGTCGAGAAACCAGGCGCGCGCCGAGTGGGCGTTGGTCATGGTTTCCTGGGTGGTGAAGGTTTTGGAGGCGATAATGAACAGCGTGGTTTCCGGGGCGATGCATTTCAGCGTTTCAGCAAGATGGGTGCCGTCGATGTTGGAGACGAAGTGCATGTTCAACCCCGGATAGCCATAGGGACGGAGCGCGTCGCACACCATCGCCGGGCCGAGGTCGGAGCCGCCGATGCCGATGTTGACGATATCCGTGATCGCCTTGCCGGTGTAGCCGCGCCATTCGGCATTGCGCACCCGGCTGGAGAAGTCGCGCATCTGGGCAAGCACGCGCCGTACTTCCGGCATCGCGTCCTGGCCGTCCACCATCACCGGATGGCCGGAGCGGTTGCGTAGCGCAGTATGCAGCACTGCGCGCTGCTCGGTGCAATTGATCTTGTCGCCGTTGAACATTTTTTCGCGCCAGCTTTCGACCCCCGCTTGCCGCGCCAAATCCAGCAACAGCGAACGGGTTTCCTCAACAACCAGATTTTTGGAATAATCAAGCAGCAGGCCGCAAGCTTCGACGGAAAATTTGTCGAAGCGCGCCGGGTCGGCGGCGAACAGATCGCGCATATGTACGGCGGTCATGGCTTCACGGTGTGCCTGCAAGGCAACCCAGGCGGGGGATTGTGTCAAGGCGGACATGGGGGTTCCTTATGGTTATCTTAAGCCGGAGCTAATTAAAGATTTACCGCAGAGGCGCAGAGGCGCAGAGATTTCGCTGATAACAGCATGATTTTCCTGGCGCCTCCTTGTGTTGTTTTTCTCAGCGCCTCTGCGTCTCTGCGGTTCAATGGATTTTTATTATCCTTCGCGCTTCAAAATTATCCCCGCCAAAGGCGGCAAGGTGACGACCAGCGAATGGCTGAACCCCATCCACGGCACGTTTTCCGCTTGCAGCCCCTGGCCGTTGCCGACATTGCCGCCGTTATAGCATGCTGAGTCGCTGTTTAATATCTCGCGGTAATGGCCTGGATGCGGGATGCCGATGCGGTAGCCGGTGCGCGGCACCGGGGTGAAATTGAGGACGATGGCGACAAACGCGCCGTCGTGCGCATAGCGCAGGTAGCTCAGCACGGATTGGTCGGCATCGTGGCAGTCTATCCAGGAAAATCCTTCATAGGAAAAGTCCCGTTCGTGCAATGCCGGAATATCGCAATAGAGGCGGTTGAGATCGCGGCTGATGCGCTTTACGCCCTGGTGCCAGGCTATCTCCAGCAGTTTCCAGTCGAGTTCTCCGCCCACGTCCCATTCGCGCCCCTGGCCGAATTCGTTGCCCATGAAGTTGAGCTTTTTGCCGGGGTAGGTCATCTGGTAGACCAGCAACAAGCGCAGATTGGCGAATTTCTGCCAGGCGTCGCCGGGCATTTTGTCGAGCAGCGATTTTTTGCCATGCACCACTTCATCGTGGGAGAACGGCAGCACGAAATTTTCCGTATAGGCGTAAAGCTGGCCGAATGTCAGTTCGTTCTGGTGATAGCGGCGGTGGATCGGGTCAAAGCCGATGTAACGTAGCGTATCGTTCATCCAGCCCATGTTCCATTTCATCGAGAAACCCAGGCCGCCGAGATGGACGGGGCGCGACACCATGGGCCAGGAGGTGGATTCTTCGGCGAAAGTGAGCGCGCCGGGAAATTCGTCATGCACCATGATGTTGAGTTCGCGCAGGAATTCGATGGCTTCCAGGTTTTCCCGTCCGCCGTATTTGTTCGGTATCCACTCGCCGGCGTTGCGCGAATAATCGAGGTACAGCATGGAAGCCACCGCGTCCACGCGCAGGCCGTCGAGGTGGAAATCGGACAGCCAGCAGTGCGCGCTGGAAAGCAGGAAGCTTTTAACTTCGAGGCGACCAAAATTGAAAATATGCGTGCCCCAGTCGATGTGCAGCCCCAGGCGCGGGTCTTCGTGTTCGTACAAAGCCGTGCCGTCGTAGCGCGCCAACGCCCAGGCGTCCTGCGGGAAATGCGCCGGCACCCAGTCGAGAATCACGCCGATGTCGCCCTGATGGCAAGCATCGACGAAAGCACGGAAATCGTCCGGCGAGCCGAAGCGCGAAGTCGGCGCGAAGTAGCCGGTGGCCTGGTAGCCCCACGATTCGTCGAGCGGGTGCTCGGAAACCGGCATCAGTTCAATGTGGGTGTAGCCCATTTCCTGGACATAGGGAACCAGGTCTTGCGCCAGTTCGCGCCAGGTGTAGAAGCTGCCGTCCGGGTGGCGTTTCCACGATCCGGGATGGATTTCGTAAATGTTGAACGGGGCATGCAGCCAGTCGAGTTGTCGGCGCTTTTCCAGCCACGCCGCGTCATGCCATTGGTGGCGCGAAGGCTCAGGCGTTTTGCAGGCGGTGCTGGGGCGCAATTCGAATTCGCGCGCATAGAGGTCGATCTTGGTGATCGCATGGCCGCTGCTGCGTGTGCGCAACTCGAATTTATACAGGCTGCCGGTCGGTAATTCGGGGATAAACAGCTCCCATACGCCGCTCGGCCCCAGGTTGCGCATGGGATGCAGACGCCCGTCCCAGTTGTTGAAATCCCCCACCACGCTGACCCGCTCGGCGTTGGGCGCCCATACCGCGAAGCGCGTGCCGGGGACGCCCAGGCTTATCACGTGTTGCGCGCCCAGCGTGTGGTAGGCCTGGAGCAGGCGGCCTTCGCCCAGCAGATGCAGGTCGATGGGGGATATGCTGGAGGGGAAGGCATAAGGGTCAAAGCATTCCCAGGTGCGCCCGCCCGCCTCAAAGCGCAGCCGATAGGGACGCTCGGGCTTTGTTGCGCCGCGCCATTCGAATAGGCCGTTGGCATGGACTTTCGCAAGCGGCGTCCAGTCTTCCCCAATGGCGAGCGAAACCCGGCTGGAGTGCGGTGCAAAGATGCGCACCGTGGATTCATGATCGGTGCAGTGCAGACCGAGATAGCCGAACGGGTCGTGCAATCGCGCCTGGAGCAATGCTTTAAGCTGTGGATTGACTTTGATATCTGGAGTTTTCATCGAGCTGCCTTTCCGATCTGTAGTCTTCCCCCTATTTAGGGCGATATTAAAATTTGACCGGACGCACCGGTATCGTTATCCTTCGCGGTATTCTCCTCGTGGTTACTACGGGAGGGCTGCCACTTACCGGACTTTTAATCCGTTCGGCGGGTCGCGCCGGGTGAAGATAAAACATAGTATCGTCACAATTGAGCCATATCCTAGAAACCTCCGTTGACCGCTTGCTAAGAAGTGTAACATGGTGGTGTTAAAAAGCTTTGTTATGTATTTTGCGTTTATCCGTTTGGTGAGAGCGCTACGGGCTGGATTGCACGGTTTTCCGGGCGCATGGCGGCGTTGCAACTCCTTGCAATGGAATAACCATTGCGCGTCGTTGCGCCTTGCCCTGCACCCGGAAAACCATACACTCCAGCCCGTTCAACGGAGGTTTCTAGGATTATAATGGCAAGCGCAGTTGTTGCGGGAGTTTTCCCCTGGGGGAAGACGCGGTTGGCCTTGGACTTGTTAGTTTAGGAGGGATGCAGTGCAAAAAGAATACCCACGTTTTGTCAGCCTGTTGACGAAAAGCACCGTTGCGCTGGTGCTCGCCGGCGGGCGCGGTTCCCGGTTGAAGGCGCTGACCGATTGGCGCGCCAAGCCGGCGGTGCCGTTGGCCGGCAAGTTTCGCATTATCGACTTTCCGCTGTCCAACTGCCTCAATTCCGGCATCCGCCGCATTGGCGTCATCACCCAATACAAGGCGCACAGTCTGATCCAGCATTTGACCCGCGGCTGGAATTTCCTGCGCGGCGAGTTCAACGAGTTCGTCGAACTCATGCCGGCGCAGCAACGCACCGAGGAAAGCTGGTACAAGGGCACCGCCGACGCGGTGTTCCAGAACCTGGACATCCTGCGCAGCTACGAGCCTTCCTATATCCTGATCCTGGGTGGAGACCATGTCTATAAAATGGACTATGGCGAGATGCTGGCTTTCCACGCATCAAGCGCGGCGGACATGACGGTGGCCTGCATTGAGGTGCCGCTGGAGGACGCCAAGGGGTTCGGCGTCATGTCGGTGGACGCCAGCCAGCGCGTGGTGGAATTCCACGAAAAGCCGGAAAATCCCCAGCCCAGCCCCGGTAATCCGGGCAAGGCGCTGGCAAGCATGGGTATTTACGTGTTCAACGCCGATTTCCTGTACGAGCAACTGATCCGCGATGCCGGCGACCCCCGTTCCACCAACGATTTCGGCAAGGACATCATTCCCCACATCATGTCGCGCTACCGCGTGTTCGCCCACAAGTTCGCCGACAGTTGCGTCGGTTCGCCGGGCGCCGAACCTTATTGGCGCGATGTGGGAACGGTGGATGCCTATTGGGAAGCGAATATCGACCTCACCACGGTGACGCCGGACCTCAACCTGTACGACGAAAGCTGGCCGATCTGGACTTACCAGGCGCAGCTTCCGCCTGCCAAATTCGTGTTCGACGACGATGAGCGGCGCGGGATGGCGGTCGATTCCATGGTGTCCGGCGGGTGCATCATCAGCGGCGCGGTAGTGCGCCGCTCGGTGCTGTTTTCCAATGTGCATGTGCATAGCTACGCCGAAGTGACCGATTCGGTGGTGCTGCCGAACGTCGAAATCGGTCGCAACGTGGTGCTGAACCGCGTGGTGGTGGACAAAGGCTGCAAAATCTCGGATGGCATGGTGGTAGGCATGGACCGCAAAAAGGACGAAGAACGCTTCTACGTCTCTGAAAAGGGCATCACCCTAATCACCCCGGAAATGCTGGGACAGGATATACATCACATAAGGTAAATCTCAGTGCTGAACTGGTAGGGTGGGCACGTTTTTTGTGCCCACGCGGAAACTACCTTTGCTAACCGCGTGGGCACAAAAGCGTGCCCACCCTACCTCTAAATAAAAATGTCCGATAAAAAACTCAACTTGATCCTGTGCTGGCACATGCACCAGCCGGATTACCGCCACCAGACCAGCGGGGAATTCATCCTGCCGTGGACCTATTTGCACGCCATCAAGGATTATTCCGACATGGCGTTCCATTTGGAAACCCATCCCAACGCCCGTGCGGTGTTCAATTTTGTGCCGATACTTCTCGACCAGTTGGAGGATTATTGCCGGCAGTTCGCCACCGGCGCGATGCGCGATCCGCTACTCGCGCTGTTGGCGGCGGAAGACCTCGACCACATCGACGATGAACAGCGCCGGCTGGTGCTGGATAGCTGCTTCCGCAGCAACCACACCAAGATGATAGAGCCTTATCCGACCTACAAGCGCCTGTTCGACTTGTTCGGGTTCGTGCAGGCGCAAAACGAGGTGAATCTGGCCTATCTCTCCGGGCAATACCTGAGCGATTTGCTGACCTGGTATCACTTGGTGTGGTGCGGCGAAAGCGTGCGGCGCGGGCACGACCTGGTGGTGCGCCTGATGACCAAAGGCGCCCATTTCACGGCGGCTGACCGGCGCCAGTTGTTCGACCTGATCGGGGACGTGATCGGGGGGCTGATCCCGCGTTATCGCCTGTTGGCGCAAAACGGCCAGATCGAACTTTCGACCACGCCGCACAATCATCCTATCGTGCCGCTGCTGATCGACTTCAAGGTGGCGCGCGAAAGCATGCACGGCGCAACGCTCCCGATGACGCCAAGCTATTCGGGCGGGGTGCGGCGCGCAACCAACCATCTCGAATCGGCCATCGCCTCCCATCGCGAGCGCTTCGGCATGGCGCCGCAGGGCGTGTGGCCGTCCGAAGGCGGCGTTTCGCAGGCAGCCGCATTGCTCTTTGCGCAAAACGGCATGCGCTGGATGGCGAGCGGCGAACAGGTGCTGGTGAACAGCCTGCGCGGCCTGGACGGACACGGCCATCTGCCGGAGCGCAACAGCTACCTGTACCGCCCCTACCGCCTGATTTTCGACGACCGCGAGATCGCCTGCTTTTTCCGCGACGACCGCATTTCCGACATGATCGGTTTCGAATACGCCAAGTGGTTCGGCAAAGATGCGGTCAACCATTTCATCCACTCCCTCGAAGAAATCTGGCGCCATACTCCGCCCGACGAAAGCCCGGTGGTTTCCGTCATTCTGGATGGCGAAAACGCCTGGGAATATTACCCGTACAACGGCTATTATTTTCTCTCGGAGTTATACGAAGCGCTGGAGCACCACCCTTTCATCCGCACCACCACCTTCAGGGACTACCTCGACGTATGCGCCGGCCATGCCGAGCGCCAAGGGGAATTGGAATTCGACGAACACACGACCAGCGACGTGAGTTGCCGGGAAATGGGCGTACTGTCCTACTTGGTGGCGGGTAGCTGGGTGTATGGCAATTTCTCGACCTGGATAGGCTCGCCGGAAAAAAACCACGCCTGGGACATGCTGTGTTCGGCCAAGCATAGCCTGGATCTGGTCATGGCGGGAAATTCCCTGAACGAAGAGGAACGACGCCTAGCGATGAAGCAACTGGCGGTGTGCGAAGGCTCCGACTGGTTCTGGTGGTTCGGCGACTACAACCCGCAGCATAGCGTGGAAAGCTTCGACAAGCTGTATCGCGAGAACCTGAGCAACTTGTACCGCTTGCTTAAATTGCCGGTGCCGGAAAAATTATCCCTGCCGATCAGCTACGGCAGAAAAGGTGGAGAGGATACGGGCGGCGCAATGCGCCGGTCTACATGAGGGGCGTCAAACTAAAATAAGGGGGTACGGATGAAAAACAAGATTGTGCCGCACAACAAAGAAAAGGTAATGCGCGAAAATGACTTCATCGTCAGCAAAACCGACATGAAGGGCATCATCACTTATGGAAACCGGATTTTCATCGAATTTTCCGGCTATAACGAGGACGAGCTGATCGGCGCCCAACACAATATCATCCGTCACCCCGACATGCCGCGCGCGGTGTTCAGCCTGTTGTGGGACACCATCGCCAAGGGCAAGGAAATTTCCGCCTACGTCAAGAACTTGGCCAAGGACGGCAGTTTTTATTGGGTGTTTGCCAATGTTACGCCGGATTTCGACGAACGCGGCAACATCAACGGCTATTTTTCAGTGCGGCGCAAACCCAAGGCGGAAGCGGTCAAAATCGTCAGCGGACTCTATCAGGCCATGCTGGAAGCCGAAAAAAAAGCCGGTGCGCGCGACGCTATCGCGGCCTCGACCAAAATCCTGGTAAACCTTCTTACAGAAAAGGGCATCAGCTATGACGAGCTTATTTTCAGTCTTTGACCGTCTCACCATCCAGCAGGGCATCATTATCTGGAATACGATATTCGCCGGGCTGACCATCACTGTCGTCGGCGGCGGAATGCTGCAAGGAGGATTCAACCCATTCCTGGCGGTCTTGCTGGGCTTATGCGTGGCGTATACGCTTTTCATCCAGAGCCGCATTCGCAAATTTTCCACCCCCATCAGCCAGATTGCCGAAGTGCTGAATGCGGCCACCAACGGCAATTTCAGCAAACGCATCGTGCAGATGAAATGCAAGGACGATTTTCAGCAGATTTCCTGGGCGCTCAATGAAATGCTGGACCAGCTCGAAGCCTATTTTCGCGAAGTGCAAACCTCGGCATCGCACATCAGCGAAGGCAAGGGGTTTCGCAAACCCATGCCGGTTGGCCTCCATGGTTCCATTCGCAAATCGCTGGAAGACGTTAGCCATTACTTCGATAACGTGAGCGAAAATTCCCGTAA
Organism: Sulfuricellaceae bacterium; assembly: GCA_041674485.1. GTDB lineage: Bacteria > Pseudomonadota > Gammaproteobacteria > Burkholderiales > Sulfuricellaceae > JAGXQV01. The sequence goes on along the minus strand of JBAYVP010000010.1, from coordinate 14,935 downwards.
TGTTTTAAAAAACGAATTGCTGTCGAGCTTAAGCCAGCTCAACTCCAGTTATCTACTGAAAAATCTCACGCTCAACAAGGAAGACCTGCGCTCGATGAGCAACAAAATGGAGGATGTGACGGCAATCTCGCAGGAAACCGTACATGAAGCCGAGGATAGCAAGCACGCCATCCAGCAGGTGGTGACTTCGCTCAACCAAAGCGTGGAATTGATAGGCCACACTAACGAGCAAATCGGAAATCTCAATGTGCGTAGCACGGAAATCGCCAACATTGTGACCCTCATCACCGCCATTGCCGACCAGACCAACCTGCTTGCGCTCAACGCCGCCATTGAGGCGGCGCGCGCCGGCGAGCAGGGACGCGGGTTCGCGGTGGTGGCGGATGAAGTGCGCAAGCTGGCGGAAAAGACCAAGCGTTCCACCGACGAAATCCGCTCCGTGATTCAGCTATTCCAGCAGGAATTGCAGGAAATGTACGCCAATTCCAGCCAGATGAAGGAAGCGATCGACACTTCCCGGCAGACCTTCGTTTCCTTCGAAAGCCAATTCGGCAAGCTGGCCGATTCCGCCAAAACCACCCTGGATAGAATCAACTATGCGCAAGGAATTACCTTTGCTTCCCTTATCAAAGTGGAACACTTGCTCTACAAGCAGAATGCCTATATGGTAGTAACCAGCGGCGCCGACTCGCAGGAAGCTGAAATGGTGAAAGTCGATCACCACCACTGCAACCTGGGGCAGTGGTATGACACCGGTCGCGGCAGGGAGCTATTCAGCCATTTGTCGTCTTTCGCCAGCCTGGAGCCTCCCCATCGCCAGTTGCACGCGAAAACGCACGAGGCCATTCAGTATCTAAGCGAAGACTGGACGCGCAATCGCGATGTCCAGAAAAAGATCATCAATGCTTTTACCGAGTCCGAACAGGCAAGCGACCAAGTGCTGGCGCTGATCGACCGGATAGTGGCAGAAAAATTCGACTAACATAATCAACACAATCAATGGATTCGGAAAAACTGGACTTATGACTAAACCCATCGCTCTGTTGCTCGGCGTTCACGCGCACCAACCGGTAGGCAATTTCCCCGAAGTGCTGCATGACGCGCATAAACGATGTTACCGCCCCTACCTCCAGACGTTGCATCTTTTTCCGCAATTCCCCTTTGCCGTGCATTTTTCCGGCTGGCTGCTGGACTGGCTGCTGGCAAATTATCCCGAGGACATGGCGTTGCTGCGGGAAATGGTGCAGCGCGGGCAGGCGGAATTGTTCGGCGCGGGAGACACCGAGCCGGTGCTCGCGGTGATCCCCTATCGGGATCGCGTCGGGCAACTGGAAACGCTGTCCTCCAAACTGGAAAAGCGGCTGGGCCAGCGACCGGAAGGCGCCTGGCTCACCGAACGGGTGTGGGAAGCGACGGTAGTGCCGGCGCTGGCGGATACCGGCATACGCTATGTGACGGTGGACGACTACCATTTCCTGTGCGCCGGCAAGACCGCCGAAGAACTCGACGGTTACTACACGACCGAGGAAAACGGGCGTCGGCTTGATCTGTTCCCGATCTCCGAAGCGCTACGTTACCGCCTCCCGTTCTCGCCCGCCAACGAGGCGGTGGCCTACCTGGAATCGCTGGCCGACGCGGGCCACGAAGCGGCGATTTATTTCGACGACATCGAAAAATTCGGCATCTGGCCGGAGACCTACGAGTGGGTCTATGAAAAAAAATGGCTGGAACAATTCATACACGGCGTGTTGGCGTCCAGCAAGATACAACCGATGCGCTATTGCGATTTCCATGCCGGCGCCAGAACGCATGGCATCGTCTATCTGCCGACCACTTCGTACATCGAAATGAACGAGTGGAGCCTGCCCGCCGCGCAGGCCAATGCTTACGCCGACCTGGTGCAGGGCCAAAAAAACAGCGGCCAATTCGAGCGACACAAGGCATTCTTGCGCGGCGGCATCTGGAAAAATTTCCTGACGCGCTACCCGGAAGCCAACTGGATGCACAAGCGCATGTTGGGATTGTCGCAGCGCCTGGACGCGTTGCCGGAAAACCAGCGCACCCCTGAAATGACCGCGCTGCTCTACCAGGCACAAGCCAACGACGCCTACTGGCACGGCTTGTTCGGCGGGTCGTACCTGCCCCATCTGCGCCGTGCGGTGTACAACGCCATCGTCGCGCTGGAAGCGCAACTCGACCGGCGCGCCCCGCGCCCGGCGGTTTTCATGAGCGATTTCAACCTGGACGGCCATGACGAGCTATTCCTGCAAAACGGCGAATTGCAGGCGGTCGTCCGCATCGATGGGCTGGCCGCCATCGAAGAACTGGACGCCTACGCCCTCAACCATAATTTCGGCGACACCCTGGCGCGCCAAGCCGAACATTATCACCGCAAGATACACCAGCACGAAAAAGGCGTGGGGCATGGTGGGACAGGCATCGCCTCGGCGCATGACCGGGTCAGTTTCAAGCACGAAATCGGCAGCGCGGATTTAACCGTGGACACCCGGCTGCGCGCCCTGTTCCTCGATACATTCCGTCCTGACGGCGGCGTAGCGCAGGAATTGGCGGATTACGCATTGCAGAGCGCGGAGCAGGCGCTAATCTTCACCTCGGCGGCCTATCCGGTGGAGAAAACCCTGGATGTGGCAGGCAACCGCCTGAGCGTAGCGTATCGTTTCGGCGCTGCTATAACGGGCGACTTCACCACCGAAATCAACCTGGCGATGCCGAGTTGCGACGGCCCGGCGGGCAAGTTCATCGTCAAGGGCGAAATCCCCGGCGGCTTCGGCCAACTGCTGGAGTTGGAAGAAACGCAGGAAATCATCCTCGACGACGACGTGCTGGGCGGCGCCATCAAGCTCTCGACCAGCAATGCGGTGCATTTCCACGCCCACCCGTATTTTTCCGTATCCCAGTCGGAAGCCGGCTTTGAGAAAATCATGCAGGCGGTGACACTGACGCTACGTTGGCGTGTGCCACTAGCCGGGAGCGAGCAACGCATCGTGCTGGAAATCACCCGGAAATAATAATACGTGCTTGTGAGGGCAATCGTCAAGGCAGGAAGATCGAAATTGCAGGGTAAATTTGCTCTCGGCACGGAAAAAACCGATTCACCGCAGAGGACGCGGAGGACGCAGAGGAAAAGCATGAGGGGGTTTCCTCTGCGTCCTCTGCGGTGAAAAAGGTTTTGTCTTTATGGGTTGCCGCCATGAGTCGGGCAGCGTTGCGCTAAGTTTGCCTGGGATTCATGAACATTTTCCATCATTGATTTTCATCATGAATTTCTGAGAACAAATTTACTCTGTCTGACGCGCTTTATGGTGCGCCCCTGACGCCCGGTTAGGGTATACTTTGGTTGGGATGAATGTCGGATTTGTGCCAATTGCTGGTCGCTAACTTATTGAAAAATAAGCTTACCTGTGACTAATGAGAAGTTACTTGAAAAGAACTTTATGGATGCGGATAGTTGGCCTTTCCCCAACAAAACATTGAAATACGAAAAAGGCGAGAATCGGCTAAAGCATTTAGGTAAAGCAACCGACGCTCAAATGGTACAAGGAGAGGGCGGTCATTGGGTCGGGAAGTGCCCAAAAGGATTTTCCTTAGAAGATGCGCAGATTCTGCTCCAGTATGGCATACCAGAATTTCGCGAGACAACAGCAGAAAAGCCTTATCGGATTTGGGCATATTTTAACGGCGCTATATATGCTGCCCGCTCACAGGACGGCGGAAATACATGGCATGGCTTTCCAAATGGGTATCCAATGAAAGAACCCCCATCTCAAATTATGCGGCAATTGATGCAACAAGCCCGCGAAAAAGGTGAAGAAGCCAATATTCAAGAATGGCTGGACAAACGATGGAACGCGAAAAAATAAGTTTCGGGAACAGCGGGGCATTACGTATCATCCTTGAGTGGAGGGATGATTTCGAAAGTGACGGCCCTATCGGAAAGACTTGGGGTGATTTACAGCTATGGGTAGGTGATACCCTGGTTTGGGGGCAGCTAGACGCTTCAGGCCAAATACAAGGCGTAACCTGGAGTTGGATTGAGCTTCTGGAATTCCTTGGGAACGCATGGCCCTACCTAATAGAAGAGGAACAGCTCCCAATTATTTTTGACCATCGCGAAGAGAGTCCCAAACATCTTGGTGAATTGTGCGGTCGTGCAAAATACCGTTGGAGTAAATTAAATGAGCAAGAGGTTGATGCAGAAGACGCGCTTCTACGAGACTTCCTTGCAGTTCATGATTTGGCTGAAGCATTGCATGGCGCTCAACCTTCACAACTGCTACTTCTGAGGCAAGGAAACCAAATGCTGGTTGCGACAACACGACAAGAATGGGTGCTGCCATTTGCCGTGACCATGTCGACACTTGAGAAGTTGAGCGAGGTAGTCAAAGAAAAAATTGCGCCCTTAGAAGACACGCGATCTGAAATAGCACGTTCACGCTGGGAAAGCCGCGATTCTATGCCCGAAGGAAAAAGACTACAGATTGCAACTGGGATAGATGCGTCATTACTTGACCGCATCTGGCCTACTAACCTCGAAGCTGCGAATGACAGACTGTATGAACTAAAAGCGGCTGCAAGAATGATTGGTGGCAAGCTGCCTGATGACCAACTGAAAACTATCCTTGAAAAAATCAATAGCCTGCCTAATGGCAAACCTCTTGATTTAGGTGTTCTGCATCAAAAAACCACCCGTTTAATTGAGGAACAAAAGAGTATCGATCCAGCTATCCAAGGCCGCCTCTTGGCATCCATGCTAAGAGAGCATCTCAGTATAATTGGGAAAGTTGAACCAAAGGATATTCTTATAAATTGGGGTGTGTCCATCCTGGACTTTAAGATTGAAAACTCTCGTCTTGATGCAATTGCCGCTTGGGGGGAAAAGCATGCGCCAACAATCTTGCTTAATGCAGAGGGGGCTCGTGCCAAACTCCCTTCTGGAACCCGATCAACTCTTGCGCATGAAATTTGCCACCTACTGGTAGATATAAACGAAGCGCTACCTGCAGCAGAAGTTTTTGGGGGTAATGTCCCCTATGTCATTGAGCGGCGCGCAAATGCATTTGCTGCGGAATTATTATTGCCTCGTTTCGCAGCAAGAGACCATCTCACTAAAGAGATGAAATTCGTTTATACACCAGATCAACGTATCAAAACAACCGAAAAGGTTATAAATTATCTTGCCGACTTTTACGGCGCAAGCCATGAAACGACCGCTTGGCAAATAATAAACTCTGGTAGTACTGAGTTAACTCCGGAAGTCAAAAAGGCACTTAACACACACCTCAAATCAATTTCTGACCCATTTTGACGATACGAGTCCATCGCACAAATTCAACGTAACTGACTACCCGATTTTAATGTTCTCCAGGAATTTAGATGTCCAAAGACAAAATCAGCAAAAACAAAGCGGTATACATCACCTATAGCATCGTGGACGAACACGGCCAGGTGTTTGAGCAGATGGACATGCCGGTCGGCTACATCCATCGCGCCAACAGCGGAATTTTCGAGAAAGTCGAGAACGCCCTGGAAGGACTCACCATAGGCGACCGGGTCGAAGTGACATTGACGCCGGAGGAAGGATTCGGCCCCTATCAGCCGGAATTGTCTTTTACCGACGACATCGACAATGTGCCGCCGGAATTTCGCTTCGTCGGTGCGGAAGTGGAATTCACCAACGATCGCGAAGAAAGCATGATGTTCAAGGTGACCCGCATCGCCAACGGCAAGCTCACCGTGGACGGCAACCACCCCATGGCCGGCCAGAGCGTGACCTTCGTAGTGACCGTGGCAGCCATACGCGCCGCCGAAGCGGCTGAGATCGCCAATGGTCGCCCAGCCGACAGCAACTTCACCACGCTGCACTAAGTCTAGAAACCTTCCTAAAGGAGCGGCATTGGCCGCGAATGCCGTTCCTGACTACGCGCCTGATTTATCCTGGCGCAGTCGGCGGTGCTCCTGGCTGCAAAAAAATTCTCCACTACTCAGGATGCTTTCGCTCTTCGGCAGGTGTACGCTGCACTGCGCGCAACGCACCATGTCTTCTTCCGGTACGGGCGCAGGTGGAGGCGGAGGGCGCATGCTCCTGCTGTATTTCACGAAAAACAGGTAAATCAGCCAGACGCCTACGCCCAACAGGATTATTTTAAGCAGCATGAATTAGACCGTGCCTTTCCAAAGGCGCACATAGCAACCAGTACAGCAGCGCGCAAATATTGTTAACGTTGTTTGTAATCTTCCCCGTTCATGGCTCGACAAGCCATCCAGGTCGGTTCATTGCACGGTAGGCTGGGGTGAGGAACGAACCCCAGCATCTCACGCAACCTCAACATGCTGGGGTCCCAGCCTACGGCGCTGTTGATTCACGCGAAGACGCGAGATTCGTGTGCTTGTTGACGATCTTGGGTTAACAATGATTGCGCGCTGCTGTATTAGTACAGTAGCGCGCAAATATCGACAACATGATCGTTCCCACGCTCCGGCGCTCATCGTTACACACAAGTGCCCAAAAGCCCCTCTCCCGCAGGCGGGAGAGGGGTTGGGGTGAGGGATGTTGCACATAGTCAACGCCTTACCGAAGCGCAAACGCCCTCATCCCCGGCCCTTCTCCCGCCTGCGGGAGAAGGGAGCAAACCTGCGCTCGCCCTTGCCCTGACACTTGTGTGTAACGATGAGCGCCGGAGCGTGGAAACGATCAACAGCCAAGCAGGAGATTTTTATACCGTTCCACGTCACAGAGCGGGCAAGGACTCATGAAAACGATTATCTGATTGATTTTTCTATGAAATACTGGAGGCGGGGGTCGGAATCGAACCGGCGTAGACGGCTTTGCAGGCCGCTGCATGACCACTCTGCCACCCCGCCTTAATGTGGAGAAGCAGAAAGGGAAAGCATGCGCTTTCCCTTTCTGCTGTGATGCTGGAGCGGGAAAAGAGACTCGAACTCTCGACCCCAACCTTGGCAAGGTTGTGCTCTACCAACTGAGCTATTCCCGCAATTTCAAAAAACACTTCTATGTATACTGGAGCGGGAAAAGAGACTCGAACTCTCGACCCCAACCTTGGCAAGGTTGTGCTCTACCAACTGAGCTATTCCCGCAATCAAGAAGCCGCCATTATAGGCGATTTTTCTTGCATGTCAAGCTGGCTGAACCGTTTTTTTATCAATTTTTTGCAAAAGCCTTCTTTAGGTAATACCCCATGGACCACAATGTCAACACGGCAGCGATATAAATCAGCCACGTACCCCAAATCTGCGCGTCGATGACGTTCAGCAAGCGGTCATGGTAGAGCAGCAGCAAAATGGCGCTGATCTGTGCCGTAGTCTTGAGTTTGCCGATGAAGGACACCGCCACGCTTTTTCCCCTGCCGATGCCGGCCATCCATTCGCGTAGTGCGGAAATCGCAATTTCGCGTCCGACGATGATCAGCGCGATCACCGCATCCACGCGCCCGAGTTGCACCAGCAGGATCAGCGCAGCCGCCACCATCAGCTTGTCGGCCACCGGGTCAAGAAACGCACCGAATGCGGAAGTCTGGTTCAACACGCGCGCCAGATAGCCATCGAGCCAGTCGGTGGCCGCCGCCACGGCAAAAATCGCGGTGGCGCTAAGGTTTATCCATTGCGAGGGCAGCCAGCCGGGAGGAAGGTAATACACCGCGATGAAAACCGGGATCAACCAAATCCTCAACCAGGTGAGAAGATTGGGAATATTGGGAGTGTTTGAAGGCATCGCCTAATGCAATTCCTGATAAATTTTTTCCGCCAATTCGCGGCTAATGCCTTCGGTTTGCGCCAACTCGTCTACGCTGGCCGCCAGCACCCCTTTCAGCCCGCCAAAATGCGCCAGCAATTTCTGCCGACGCTTTGCACCCACGCCGCGCACTTCCTCCAGTGTCGATTGAGTGCGCGCCTTGCCGCGCCGCGCCCGGTGGCCGCTAATTGCGAAGCGATGCGCTTCGTCGCGGATTTGCTGGATAAGGTGCAAACCAGGATGATCTTTCGGCAATTGTAGCGTCTTTTCGCCGCCCGGAAAAATCAACTGCTCAAGGCCCGCCTTGCGCTCCTCGCCTTTCGCTACACCAACCAGGAAAATATCGCTCAACCCCACCTCGGCCATCACCTCCAGTGCCACCCCGAGCTGCCCCTTGCCGCCGTCGATCAACACCAGATCGGGCACGACACCCTCACCGGCGGCGATCTTGCGGTAGCGCCGCGTCAGCGCGTCGCGCATCGCCGCATAATCGTCGCCCGGCGTGATGCCGCTGATGTTGTAGCGGCGGTATTCGCCATTGCGCATCGCGTATTGGTCGTACACCACGCAGGACGCCACGGTTGCTTCCCCCATGGTGTGGCTGATGTCGAAGCATTCGATGCGTTGCGCGCCCTCCGGCAGCCCCAGCGCCTCCTGCAGAGCGGCTAGGCGCGTTTCCTGAGTGGCCTGCTGCACGATGCGCTGCTCCGCCGCCAGGCGGGCGTTCTCCAGCGCCATCCTGAGCCACACGCGCCGCTCGCCGCTAGGGTTCACATTGATCTGCACCTTGCGTTGCGCCTGCTCGCTCAACAGCGTTTCCAGCGTCTCGCCGGGGTGCCCGCCGGGCGAGACGATGATTTGCGGCGGCACAGAGCGGTTCAGATAATGCTGCGCCAGAAACGCCTCAAGCGCCACCTGCGGGTCGCAATCCTCGGCGTTCTTCGGAAAAAAGCGCTTGTCGCCCAAATGCCGCCCGCCGCGAATCATCGTCAGATTGACGCACACCACACCGCCGACCGCGATACACGCCACCACATCCGCATCGGCGCCGCTTTCCGAACTGACGAACTGTTTCTCCTGCACCTTGCGCAGCGCCATGAGCTGGTCGCGCAACAGCGCCGCGCGCTCGTAATTCCGGGCATCGGCTTCCGCCTGCATGTTGGCGCTCAACTGCTGCAACACCTCGTGCTGCTTGCCTTCGAGGAACAGCGCCGCCTGGGTCGTATCCTCGCGATAGGCAGCCTCGGTTATCAGTCCGACGCAGGGTGCGGTGCAGCGCTTGATCTGGTGCAGCAAACACGGGCGGGTGCGGTTGCTGAACACGCTATCCTCGCAAGTGCGCAAGCGGAACACTTTCTGCAGCAACTGTATGCTCTCGCGCACCGCCGATGCGGCGGGAAACGGCCCGAAATACTGGTTTTTCTTATCGAGCACACCGCGATAAAACCCCAGGCGCGAAAAACGGTGACCGGTGAGCATCACGTAAGGATAAGACTTGTCGTCGCGGAACAATACGTTGTAACGCGGCGCCAGCGCCTTGATCAGGTTGTTTTCCAGCAGCAGCGCTTCGCCTTCGGTGCGCGTCACGGTGGTCTCGATGCGCGCGATTTGCGCCACCATCACCGCCGTGCGCGGCGCCAACGTGGATTTCTGGAAATACGAGGAAACCCGCTTTTTCAGATCGCGCGCCTTGCCGACGTAAATCACCTCGTCCGCAGCGTTACGCATGCGGTAGACGCCCGGCAAATGGGGCAAAGAAGCGAGAACGGGCTTGGCGTCGAACAAGGTTTTACCTAAGCCGGACGAGCCGGAACCCAAAAAATATTTACCGCAGAGACGCAGAGACGCGGAGAAATCACAGAACCTCTGCGATGCAAGCATTTTAGCTGGAGAACCGCACCAGTGCTTGATCTACGACACATTCTTCGCAAACAATGTAAAGACTTGGCCGATAAGTTACTAAAACTCCAGGTCAAACCGCAGAGACGCAGAACATCTGATTTTAAACAACGATATACAGCATTTAACAGCCTTTAACAGCCTTACCTTCCAGGTGAAGCCGTAAATTATTATGACCCATTGATTTCTCTGCGTCTCTGCGGTGAATATTTTTAGTTCCGGCCAGCCCGGCTTAGGCAATTGCCGTCTTTTGGATTATTTGTCGTCGAGCAATTTGCCGCCCACCGCCCAATTTTCGCCGGGCAACTCCTCGAAAACGACATGGGTGATGGCCTTCGGCTTGTGCGCGATGCGCTCCAACGTATCGCTGATTTCCTCGGCGATCTGCTGTTTCTGCTCGCGCGACAGCGCGCCGACGACACGGATGTTGATATAGGGCATGGCGTTTACTCCTGATTTGCATCATCGCGAATGCGCGCGAACACCGCCTCGAACATCGCGGGGGTGAGGCGCTTGGTCTGGGTATTATAGCGGCTGCAATGATAGCTGTCGTACAGCATCAGCCTGCCGGGCAAGGCATGAACCGCAGCGTGGCCGAAAGCGCAATCCTTCGCCTTCAAATCCAGCGCGCGCAGCACCGCCGCATGGGCTATCGTACCCAGCGCCAGGATGGCCGTCCCGGCGCGTAAACCGGCAATCTCCTCGCGCAGATAAGCGTTGCATTGCCGGATTTCCCCCGGCTCCGGCTTATTCTGCGGCGGCAGGCATTTCACCGCATTGGTGATGCGGCAACCGGAAAGAACCAGCCCATCGTCCACCGCCTCGGAAACCGGGCGGCTGGCGAAACCGAAGCGATGCAGCGTCTCATACAGCAAAATCCCCGCATAATCGCCGGTAAACGGCCTGCCGCTACGATTCGCGCCATGCATGCCGGGCGCCAGCCCGACGATCAGCAGACGCGGGCTATCGTCGCCGAACGGCGCCACCGGCCTGGCGTGATAAGCGGGAAAATCGCGCCGCACCTCGTCGAGAAACCCGGAAAGGCGCGCGCAGCGCCGACAATCCAGGGAAAATTCCTGCGCCACATTCATGTCGTCATATCCTTTACGTTATTCCATTTCCGCAATACTACCCTGTTTGTTGCGCTTCTTGCCTTTGGGGAGGTTGGACAGGGTAAATTTGTTCTCAGAAAAAATGTAGAGGCTATGAGCGGGCGTCATAGAAGGATGGATAAGCGCGAGTCGCATCCACCTTTCTTCGCTTGGTGAGAGCGCGACTGGCTGGATTGCACGGTTTTCCGGGCGTATGGTACGTTGCAACTCCTCAAGAAGGAGAAGGGAATGGAATGACCATTGCGCGTCGTTGCGCCTCTTGATGCCCAGGCCGAGGGCCAGGGTAAATTTGTTCTCAGCACGGAAAAAACCGATTCACCGCAGAGGACGCAGAGGAAAACCCTCATGCTCTTCCTTTGCGTCCTCCGCGTCCTCTGCGGTGAAAAAGGTTTTGTCTTTATGGGTTGCCGTCATGAGTTGAGCAGCGTTGCTGCTCAGTTTGCCTGGGATTCATGAATGTTTTCCATCATTGATTTTTATCATGAATTTCTGAGAACAAATTTACCCTGGGACGAAGGCCGTCGGGTATGTCCTGCACCCGGAAAACCGTACACTCCAGCCCGTTCAACTGAGCTTTCTAGGATTATGCCGTGGTATTCACGTTCTGCCCCAGATTGGGCGGAAGATTTTGCGTAGTCGGCGGGAGCGCGTTGATCAGCGACATCACGGAGCCGGCTTGCGCGTCCAGCGCCTTTTTCAATACAGTGACGCCGATTGCCTGACCGGTGCGCTCTTGTGCCATATTGGTCGCCAGATTGGCGATGCTGTTTACGTCCATGATTGCTTCTCCTCGGTGGTTTTTGCTCTATCATAATATATCGGTGCGACCCGGCATATTCTTTAACGAAGGCGCAAGGCATAATCCTAGAAAGCTCAGTTGAACGGGCTGGAGTGTGCGGTTTTCCGGGTGCAGGGCATACCCGACGGCCTTCGGCCTGGGCACAAGAGGCGCAACGACGCGGAATGGTCGTTCCATTGCCTTCTCTTGGAGTTGCAACGCCGCCATGCGCCCGGAAAACCGTGCAATCCAGTTCGTAGCGTTCTCACCATACGGGTGAGCGCAAAATAGATGACAAAGTTTATTAGAACCACTATGTTACGCATATTGGCAAGCGGTCAACTGAGCTTTCTAGGATAATATCCGTGTAACATCATGTTGGCGTAATAGCCGGAATAACTCTAACCAGCCTTACCGGGAGACCTATGAACATTCGCAACGTTGCCACCACACCGTTCACCGACCAGAAACCGGGCACTTCCGGGCTGCGCAAGCGCGTTCCCGAGTTCCGGCGGGCGCATTACCTGGAGAACTTCGTCCAGGCGATTTTCGACAGCATCGCTGTGCCGCAAGGCGCAACATTGACCTTGGGCGGCGATGGGCGCTATTACAACCGCGAGGCCATCCAGATCATCCTGAAAATGGCCGCAGCCAATGGTTTCGGGCGGGTGCTGGTGGGCTGCGGCGGCATACTTTCGACGCCGGCGGCGTCCTGCATCATCCGCAAATACCGCACCTTCGGCGGCATTATCTTGTCCGCGAGCCATAATCCGGGCGGGCCGGAGGGCGATTTCGGCATTAAGTACAACACCCCCAACGGCGGCCCCGCGCCGGAAAAGGTCACCGAAGCGATTTTCGCCAGGAGCAAGGCGCTGACCGAATACCGCATCCTGGAAGCGCCGGATGTGGCGCTGGACGCACCGGGTGAGAGCAATCTGGGTGGAATGACGGTGCAAGTGATAGACCCGGTGGCGGATTATGCCGAGTTGATGGAGGCGCTGTTCGATTTCGGCGCGATTCGCCAATTGCTGGCGGGCGGTTTCCGTATCAAGTTCGATGCGATGCATGCAGTGACCGGGCCGTATGCACGGGAGATATTCGTCAACCGCCTGGGCGCTACGCCGGAAAGCGTGATGAACGCCACCCCGCTGCCGGATTTCGGCGGCGGCCATCCCGACCCCAACCTGACCTATGCGCATGAACTGGTGGCGGTGCTGTACGGCGCGGATGCCCCGGATTTCGGCGCGGCTTCGGATGGCGACGGGGACCGCAACATGATCCTGGGGCAGCGCTTTTTCGTCACCCCCTCGGACAGCCTCGCCATTCTCGCCGCCAACGCCACGCTTACGCCGGGCTATGCGCAGGGACTGGCCGGCATCGCGCGCTCCATGCCGACCAGCGCCGCCGCCGACCGCGTGGCGCAAGCGCTCGGCATCCCCTGTTTTGAGACGCCCACCGGCTGGAAATTCTTCGGCAATCTGATGGACGCAGGCCAAGTGACGCTGTGCGGCGAGGAAAGCTTCGGCACCGGCTCCGACCACGTGCGCGAAAAAGACGGCCTGTGGGCGGTGCTGTTCTGGCTCAACATCGTGGCTGCCCGCAAGCAGTCGGTGGAAGCCATCGTGTTTGACCACTGGGCGAAATACGGGCGCAACGTGTATTCGCGCCATGATTACGAAGGCTTGCCGCTGGACGCCGCAAACGGCCTGATGAAACACCTGCGCGACAGCTTCGCCAGCCTGCCGGGAACGGAAATGGGGCGCTATCGGGTGCTGTTTTGCAACGATTTCAGCTACACCGACCCGGTGGACGGCAGCGTCAGCACCGGCCAGGGCGTGCGCATCGTCTTTTGCGACGGATCGCGCATTGTATTCCGGCTATCGGGCACCGGCACCGCAGGCGCAACTTTGCGCATCTACCTGGAAGCCTTTGAGCCGGATGTGAGCAAACATTCTCTCGACGCGCAGGAAGCGCTGGCGGAATTGATAGAAATTGCATCGACCCTATCGCAACTACGCCGGCGTAGCGGGCGCGACCAGCCAACGGTGATCACCTGATCCGTCTTCCTGGTTCGCAACATTTTCCGTCTTCATCAGCAATTTTTTTGGAGTAAACCATGACCAGCCTGCTCGCACAACTGAAATCCATGACCACGATAGTGGCCGACACCGGAGACATCGAAGCGATCCGCCATCATTGCCCGCAAGACGCCACCACCAACCCTTCCCTGCTGCTCAAGGCGGCGTCCTTGCCGCAATACGCACCGCTGATTGAGGACGCGATAACCTGGGCAAAATCGCAAAGCGCCGACCCTGAACAGCAAGTACACGATGCGCTGGACAAACTGGCGGTGAATGTCGGACTGGAAGTACTCAAAATCGTGCCCGGTCGCATCTCGACCGAAGTCGATGCGCGGCTCTCCTTCGATACGGAAGCTTCCGTGCAGAAGGCGCGCAAGCTGATCGGCCTCTACAACCAGGCGGGCATCGCCAACCAGCGCGTGTTAATCAAGATCGCCTCCACCTGGGAAGGCATACGGGCGGCGGAAATCCTCGAACGCGAAGGCGTCAACTGCAACCTCACCCTGATGTTCGGCTTCGCCCAGGCGCGCGCTTCCGCCGAGGCCGGAGCGACGCTGATTTCCCCCTTCGTCGGGCGCATCCTCGATTGGCATAAAGCACATAGTGGACACGATTTCCCGGCGGAAGAAGACCCCGGCGTACTGTCGGTGCGCCAAATATACGACTACTACAAAGCCCATGGCTACAAAACCATCGTCATGGGTGCCTCATTCCGCAACATGGGCGAAATCCTGGCGCTGGCCGGCTGCGACCGGCTAACCATCGCTCCTTCTCTGCTGGAAGAACTGGAAGCGGGACAAGGAAAACTGGAGCGCCGCCTGAGCGACCCGGGAACGCCCAGCCCCTGCCCGGATCGCATGACGGAAACCGAATTCCGCTGGGCAATGAACGAAGACGCCATGGCTACCGAAAAACTGGCCGAAGGCATACGCGGCTTCACGGTGGATCAGATCAAGTTGGAGAAGGTGCTGGCAGGGAAGTTTTGAGGGGGTATGGTAGTTGTTGTTGTCGGGCTGAAGCCCGACCTACAAAGATTTAATACGCGACGCAGAGCATCGACGGCTGCATTCCCACGCCGGAGCGCTCATCGTTACACACAAGTGTCAGGGCAGAGGCGCGCGCAGGTTTGCTCCCTTCTCCCGCAGGCGGGAGAAGGGCCGGGGATGAGGGTGTTTGCGCTTCGGTAAGGCGTTGACTATGTGCAACGTCCCTCACCCCAACCCCTTGTATACTTCGAATTGATGCTATGTTGAGAGTTCGGAAGGTGTTGCATAGCCCGATACCCCTTTGGGAC
>JBAYVP010000009.1:0-39523 GCA_041674485.1 Sulfuricellaceae bacterium | reverse complement strand
GGTCGCTTCTTCAAACGATACGCCATGCTTTTTCAAGTTTTGCCGCGCTTTTGCCTTGTCCCAATGGAATTCAATCGTCATCGAATATTACCTCTCTCGGGCATTGCGTCACATGGTGGAAAGTATTCGGCGGATTACGCTACGCTAATCCGCCCTACGCGGGCTAGGGCTTGCCTCTTTGGTGCAATAACAATGAGGTTATTTCGGCAAAGGAGTTTGCTATCCAATCTGCTCCACTGTTAATGAGCATGGTGCGCTCATAAGTCGTGGCTAAAGCTATGCTTTTCATACCCGCTTTCCTAGCTGCTTCGATGCCATGTGGGGCATCCTCGATAACCAAGCAACGATTTGTAGGTATTTCCATTTTCTTGGCAGCATATTCGAATAAATCTGGATTTGGTTTGGCGCGAAAATTCACATCAGCCAATGTAAAGACAAGACCCGAAAACAGTTCGCTTAAATGAAGTCGCCTATCAACCAAATTTAACAATTCGCTTGGCATAGCTGTAGCAATGCTTGTTTTATATATCTGATTGGCTTTAAGAAAAAACTCCAGAAAACCCGGTATAAATTCCACCTCAGATGAAAAAAGATCTCGTACAATCGCAATACGCTCTTCTGCTTGAGCTTCAATATTACCAAGGAAACCATATTCTTTCTGCAAAACCATTACCCCGTCTTGCATACTGGTTCCAGTAAGCAAATGTTTGATGCGGGAACGATCATAAACGAAACCACGGCGTCGAAGAAATTCTTCCTGCCCCTTGTCCCAAATGGTTTCTGTGTCAATAATTACCCCTTCGCAGTCAAATATAATTGCCTCAATCGAAACATTATTGGTACCAGTCATAATTAGTTTTTCATAAAATGATCAACGACACCTTGAATAAGCATATTTAAGGTTCTAGTAGAAATGTAATTTGATATTATTAAAATTACAACAATCGAAAAGGCGATAAACGCCAAAAAAGACTTTGAAAGTCTTTTGTTGTAAGCAGCCAAGACTATAGGAGCGATAACTAATAAGATCACGACCAGATTGAGCGAGTTGAAATTGAATTGGCTATTGATTATAGTGGCAATCCCAAAACCAATAGCTATCCCTATTGTAACCAATCCTCCCCCCTTCCACTTAGGCCATTTTTCCCCCAGCGACAATAATAATTTTAAATAATCAAAAATGTTGTTTTGAGAAAGTAATGTAGATTCAGGGGAGGGAGGGAATAACAATCCCTTCTCACATAAGCTCAGCGCACTTATTGCCTTTGCTGTCGACCAAGTGAAAAGCCAATATCCAAAAAAACCGCCTTTGCTTTGATGCCATCTTTTTCCTAAGCTAATAAAAGCTTTCGATGCTACTTGATTGTCTTTGTTAAATGTTTTATGGTCAGAACCACAAAGAACTCGTATAAGTAAAGTGTCCGTCATGTGTTGAAAATCGTAGTCCCATTGTGGGTTGTCCCGATCAAGATCAATAGGAATATGTTCCTCAATTGGTTGAAATTCATTTTGCGATTGTAACCATTCCAGTGCCTTATTTTCCAACTCTAAATATTCGCCATTTGTAATGCTGCAACGACGAGCCGATTGAAGTACCAGTACCGCATAAAGGGTATGCGTTGGCTTAAGTATTTCGCTAGAGCCGAAATAGGGTAATTTCCCATCAAAGCCATCGCCACGAAATTTGTCTTTAAGAGATTTTAGGGCACAATCAATGCTTTCCCGAATTTTCTTTGCATCATTAGATACCCTACTTGAAAAACTATATGCCTGTATCAACGCCAGAAGAGCAAGGCATGTAGGTAATATTTCATCTGGTAAGCCTTGACGAAATCCCCAAGCTTTGTCATCTTGGTTTTTATTTTGGATACTAATTAACCAAATAATCCCAGTAATTACAGGGGGAGCGTTTACTCCTACCCCTGCTTTCAGCAACGCTTCCAATGAGAATGCAGTACGAATAACATCCGGTAAATTGGTTGTTGCAGGTATCTCACGCGACCAAGCCCCCTTAAATTTACCATCAACAATCTGGTGACTTGTTAGAAAATCTACGGCTTTTTTTATTTCTTCATTACCGCCTGTATATTTGCCAGAATCAATCAATGCAATCATCGCTTCTGCTGTATTAAGTGTACTTGATTTTCGGCCAGCCAATCCTGGCCATCCACCATCTTTTGATTGTTGATTTACAAGCCACTGAACAGAAGATATTAGGACATCATTAATTTTAGTATTTGGTAGAGACATAAAATTATCCGAATGAAATAAATCGGAGCTTGATCCAATTTATTTTGGTTTTCATAGAGACGCCTAACGTTAAACGCATCCCCCAAAAACGCACCGAATCACTGTCTGCGATAAGTTGCGTGTGAAGCATTACAGCCCGGTAGGATGTGCCAAGGTACGAGGCGCATCGTTCGCGCGTCACCCATGCTATCCGCGATTGATGCGCTTCGTGCCTCAGCACATCCTACATGGCTCTGAAGTGGGACGATTCATCAGCCACGGCGAGATATTCACGAAGTGCGTCTTTGATATTTTCGACGGCTTCGACTTCAGTGGCACCTTGTGACCAGCATCCAGGAAGCCCCGGCACTGAAACCGAGTATCCCTCGTCTGATTGGTGAAGAGCGATGCGATAACGCATAAAGCCTCCCGCAAAAAACATCAATATGGCGCGGGTGTTGTTTATGTCCCAAATTATCCCGCTGAACAATATCAAGCTGAATTAGACAATTTATTCTTTTTTATGGCAAGTAACATCAACGTAACATCAACGTAACACCAGTCTCACTCATGCAACAACGTCAACTCCCCATTCGCATGGCGCAGCCGTTGTGCCAAAGTACGTGCGATGGCGGTGATCAGGATGAAAGCCAGGCGTTTGTGTTCTTCCGCCAGTTTGTTGAATTGTTCGAGCGAGAGCACATAGAGGTCGGTGTCGGTGCGGGCGGTGGCGTTGTCGCCGCGCGGTTTGCCGTCGAGCAGGGCTTGGCCGCCGAGGAAGTCGCCCCGTCCGAATGAGGCGATGTGGTGCAGGCGGCGGCTGCCGCTGATTGGCGCCATGATTTTGATTTCGCCGCGCCGGATCAGGTATAGCTCGTTGCCGGGGTCGCCGATGTTGTAGATGGATTCCCCGGCCTTGTAGGAGCGCTGTTCCATGCGTGTTTCCAGGTCGGCCAGGGTTTCGTCTTTGCGTCCTTTGAACATTTCCATTTCCTGTATCGTCAGGGGCACCTGCTCGTCGGTGGGCGGGATGCTTGCGCCGACGATTTCGTCTTCCACCCATTCGATGGCGGATTCTATGGTGGGGAAAATCTTGACGTTGTCGGTGGCGCGCGTGAGGCCGGTTTGCTCGAAAAATTCGCGCAGGTTGCGCCCGTTGGGCAGTTGTTCGCGGACGTTGGAGAGCAGCAGCGGGACGCCGCGCTCCGTCAGCATGTCGCGCACCTGGTTGAGCATGTGCGCGGCGGTGATGTCCACCGACTGCACCCGCCGCAGGTCGATGATGACGTAATCGCGTATTTTGATTTCCGGTTCGAGCTGCGAATAGAGTTTGTAGGTGGTGCCGAAAAACAGGCTGCCCTGCAATTCGAAAATGATCGCCTTGTCGCCTTTTTGTTCGATGATGCGCATTTCGGCTTCGGGGCGATACCAGGTGGACGAGCGCTGGTTGATGAAAGATTTGCGCCGCACCACCGAGCCGCCGACCTGTTCGCGCACGAATAGCATGATGGACATTGCAACCCCGGTGGCAGATGCGGCGATCAGCCCGACGGTCAGCGCTACGCCGATCACCGTGGCGACTACCGCGAAATCGAACACGGTGGCGCGCGATTCGAGGAAATGCAGGGGTTCGGTGTCTATCATGCGCAGGCCGATGACGATCAGGATGCCGGCCAGCGTGGCGATGGGTATCCAGGCAAGGAACGACCCCAGCAGCAGTGCTGCGACCAGCGCCAGCACGCCTTCGGCGATGCCGGAGACGCGGGTTTGCGCGCCGCTGGAGAGGTTCACCAGCGATGCCCCCATGGTGCCGGCGCCGGGAATGCCGCCGATAGCCGCCGAGGCGATGTTGGCAACACCTTGCGCCACCAGTTCGCGGTTGGGTTCGTGGCGGGTGCGCGTCATCTGGTCGATGACCACGCAGGTTTTCAGCGTGTCGATGGAGAGCAGCGCTGCCAGCGTAAGCGCGCCGCCGAACAGGCCGCCGACCTGCGCTAGCGTCAGCCCGCCGATTTCGTGCCAGCGCCCGCTGATCGTGCCGACATAGCCTTCCCCGGTCGCGCCCAGTGTGCCCAGCACCAGCTTGTTGTCGGCGAGCGTTTGCATGGTCGGGTCGTGGTGGGCGAGGGCGAAATAGGCCAGCACCCCGGCGAGTATGCCGAGGATGGTGCCGGGGACGGCTTTCGTGAGTTTGGGTGCGGCCAGTGCCACGCCGACCGTCGCCGCACCGATGGCGATGCCCCGCAAGTCCCACAGATGCGGCGAGAGCATGGCTTCCCACCAGGTCGTTCCGGCGGGCGCGCCGACGAATTTTTGCATCTGGCTGCCGATGATAATTAGGCCGACGCCGCTCATGTAGCCGCTAACTACCGTATAGGGGATATATTTAATCAGTTTGCCGAACCCCATGAATGCGATGAATATCTGGATCATGCCGGTGAGCAGCCCCAGCACGGTCAGCAGCAGGATAATGCTCGCCGGGGAAACGCCCTGGCTGACCTGTTCGATGGCGAAGGCCGACAGCACAGCGGCTGCGGGCGCGCAGGGCGCGCTGATGAGCCGGTCCGCGCCGCCTATGGTGGGGGCGATCAGCCCCAGCGCGGTCGCACCGAGAATGCCGGCCAGCGCGCCGAACGCGGCATATTCCGGCCTGATGGCCGAATAGACGGTGACGCCGAAGGCTACCGCAGCAGGCAGCGCCACCAGCATGGCGGCCAACCCGCCCCAAAAATCTCCGGGGATGCGAAATTTAGCGGAAAGTGCTTGCATCGTCTGCTGCCTGATAACTGTGAAGACGGTAATGTAGCACATGAGGGGCTAGAGGCTAGGGGCTAGAGGCTAGTAAAAACCGGCGCGTAGCGCCGAATCCCTAGCCTCTAGCCCCTAGCCTCTGTCACCCCCCTAGCCTCCAGCCTCCAGTTGTTATAGAATGCCGCGTTACTTTTGTGATCATCGAATTCAAGGCGAGGAACGACAGAATGAAAAAAACCATCGCGATGGCAGCGGCAGCAGGTTTGATTGCCGCGTCGGGCGTGTATGCCAACGCACCTTCCGCACCGGCGCAGCCCAAGGCCGACCCGGCGAAAGCGCAATCCATCGCCGGCGGCGTGTGCGTGGCCTGCCATGGCGTCGACGGCAACAGCCCGTTGCCTGCCAACCCGAAAATCGGCGGCCAGCAAGCCGCCTATATCACCAAGCAGCTCCACGACTACAAGTCCGGCGCGCGCAAGCACCCCATCATGGTGGGCATGGTGGCGGCGTTGTCGCCCGAGGATATGTTGAACCTCGGCGCGTATTATAGCGGCCAGAAACCCAACCCCGGCGTGACCACGGACAAGGCGCTGGTGGCGAAAGGCGAAAAAATCTACCGCGGCGGCATCACCGCCAGTGGCGTACCCTCCTGCGCCGGCTGCCATGGGCAATCCGCGCTCGGCATCCCGGCGATGTATCCGCGCTTGTCCAATCAGCATCGGGATTACATCGAAATCCAGATGAAAAACTTCCGCACCACTGAGCGCGCTAATGACCCCGGCAAGATGATGCAGGGCGTCGCATCGCGCATGAGCGACGCCGACATCCAGGCCGTGGCCGAGTACCTCAGCAGCCTGAATTAAAAAACAGCGCTGGTTTTTGGATATTCTCAAATTTACGGACTGTGCCGAACTTCCCCGTTCGTGGTGAGCCTGTCGAACCATGAACGGGGAAGTTTGGCACAGTCCTTGAGCCACGTATGCTGAGGCTGCATCGCCATTTCCTTCCTTATTTTTAATCCGTTCGCCCTAAAGCCCAGCCTACCCTGAGCTTCGCCGAATAGGCGACGGGTGAACGGATTAAAAATAAGGAAGGTTATGACGTTTCTTGGTAAGCCCAAAACCGGGAAGCTAAAATTCGACAAAGGTGCTGTATTTCGGCAGCCTAGGGTTAGCCCCGATCAGCGGCAGCGTTTGTTGACAGTCGCGGCTTTTAGTCACTTATCGGCCAAGTCTTTACATTGTTTGCGAAGAATGTGTCGTAGATCAAGCAGTGGTGCGGTTCTCCGGGTGATTCTTTTTCATTCACCGCAGAGGCGCTTCATGCGTGGAGAAATCACAGGGACGTAGGATGTAGCTTCCGACAGGAAGCGCATCGCTCGCGCATCTTGGCGACACGTGACAGATGCGCCTCGTTCCTCGGCACATCCTACGGGCTAAGGAATTTAGGATGACTGGCGCCAAACTGCATATTGTCCACACGGAAAACTCCTGCGGCTGGGGTGGGCAGGAAATCCGCATTCTCACCGAATCCGCCGGGATGATCGCGCGCGGCCATAATGTGACGATACTGTGCCCGTTTGAGGCGCGGATTTATTCCGAAGCGCAAAAGCGCGGGATACCTGTCGTTGCGCTGCCGATTGCACGCAAGAACCTGACCGGCCTGCTTGCGCTGCGTCGCTGGCTGGCGCAGCACCGGCCCGATGTGGTCAACACCCACAGTTCCACCGACAGTTGGTTGACTCTGCTGGCGTTGCTTTTTTCCGCAAACACAATCCCGGTGGTGCGCACCCGGCACATTTCCGCCCCGGTCAGCCAGACCCTGCCGAACCGTTGGCTTTACGGCAGGGCGATACGCCAGGTCGTTACTACCGGCGAAGCGCTCCGGCTGGATTTGATCGAGCGCCTGCGCCTACCCCCGGATCATGCCGTTTCCATCCCCACCGGCATCGATCTTACGCGCTACAACCGTAGCAGCGCATTGCCCTCCGCAGCCGCGCGCGCCACCTTCGGCATCGCGCCGCAAGCGCGGGTGGTGGGCATCGCCGCCACCTTGCGCAGTTGGAAAGGGCACGATTACCTGCTGGACGCCGTAGCACTGCTATACCCCGACTTTCCCGACCTGGAACTCCTGATCGTCGGCGACGGCCCGCGCCGCGAGCATCTGGAAACGCGCATCCAGGCACTCGCGCCCGGCCTGCGCGAGAAAATCCACTTGGTCGGCCACCGGGACGACGTGGAAAATGCACTCGCCGCGATGGATATTTTCGCGCTGCCTTCCTACGCCAACGAAGGCGTCCCCCAGGCGCTGATGCAAGCCATGGCAATGGAACTGCCGGTGGTGTCCACCGCCGTCGGCGCGATTGGGGAACTGGTCGATGAGACGAGCGGCTTCCTGGTTGCGCCCAAGGAAGCCGCCCCGCTGGCGCAAGCCCTCGCCCGGCTGCTGGCGGATGCGGCGCTACGCGAGAAACTCGGCCAGGGCGGAAAACAGACGGTGGAAAAGCGCTATTCCCTGGAGCGCATGTTAGACGGCATGGAAGCCGTGTTCCGACTCGCTATTGTCCGCCCGTGACGCCCGCCCTCAAAATCGCTCTGGTCGTCACCAACCTGCGCGGCGGCGGCGCGGAAAAAGCCTTCCTCAAGCTCGGCGCGCTGCTGGCCGGCAGAGGGCATGAAATCCACCTGTTCCTGCTGGAAAACATCGTCGAACACGCGCCCGCGCCGGCCATCAAACTCCATGCGCTGACCGATCCGGGGCAGGTGCAAGGCAAGGGCTTCATCGGCAAACGGCTGGCGGCCATCAAGTTGCGCAAGCGCTACCGGCAAGCGGAAGGCAGCCGCCCCTTCGATTTCACCCTATCCACCCTGCCCTTTGCCGACGAAGTCGTCTCCCTTGCCGGACTGCCCAGGGTGTGGCATCGCATCGCCAACACCCTTTCCGCCGAAATCGACAACCTGCGCCGCAGGAGCACCACCAAGGCAGCCCGGCGCTTGGCGCGCTACCGGCGGCTGTACGACGGCAAGAACCTGATCGCCGTATCCAGAGGGGTGGCGGACGACCTGCGCGAAAAGCTGGGTATGAGCGCCGCGCATATCGAGCGCATCTACAATCCCTTCGACCTGAACGAAATTCGCCGCCGCGCCGAGGAAATCCCGCCCGACCTGCCGCAAGCGCCCTACATCGTGCATGTCGGACGCTTCGCGCCGCAAAAACGCCACGACCTGCTGTTCGAAGCCTGGAAAATCGCCGCGCTGCCCCATAAGCTGGTGCTGCTGACGTCGCCCAACGCGGCGCTGAATGCGCTGATCGTTTCATCCGGCCTGGACGGTGGCGTCATTGTCGCCGGCTTCCAGCACAACCCCTACCCCTGGATGCGCCGCGCTGCGGCGCTGGTGCTAAGCTCGGATCACGAAGGCTTGCCCAACGTGCTGATCGAAGCGCTGATCTGCGGCGCCCCGATAGTCAGCACCGACTGCCCCTCCGGCCCGCGCGAAATCATGACCGGCGATTTGGCGCAATTTCTCGTGCCGGTCGGCGACGCATACGCGCTGGCGGAAGCGCTGCAAACCGTGATCGACTGCCCCGCCTCAGCGTCAGAGGGGCAACTGGAACGCTTTTCCGGTGAGGCGATAGCGCGGGCTTATGAGAGTTTGGCGAAGTGTCGGCGGGAATCTGAGTGACACGGCATTTGGATTGATCCCGTAGGATACGGTAGCGCGATCATTCGCGCCTATGTTCCGGGGGGGGGCAATTCTAACATCTCAACAATCTCTTGCTTGCCCCTCCGAATAAAAGTGATATATTTGTATTATTTTGCTTGAGGCGTTTATCATGCTCACTACAACGCTACGCAATTGGGGAGGGTCGGTGGCTCTGCCTATCCCTAAGAAAATATTGAGCGCACTTGGCTTGCAGGCCGGCGCAGAGGTTTCGCTGGAAGTACACAACGGGCAACTGGTGATGGCGTCGGCTCATGCTTATTCTTTCGAGCAATTGCTTGCCGAGCACAAAGCATTGAAGCTGCATGCCGATCCTGAAGGGCTCAATTTCCCCGCCCTTCCATCTGAAGAGGCATGACTGTCTTGGACAAACTCCGCGCCGTTGGTGACATGACCTTCAAAGGCGCAAAGGGGGCACACTCGATTACTTGCTTTCTGGAAACGATCAGCCCAGCCTGCCGGGCTGATCGTCCCAACACCATGAAAGCCGCCGGGCGCGCCGGCGGCTTAAGCGGGGTGGCCGATCTATGGTTTACTGGGCATAAGTCGTTGTGTTCGCTGCCGCCGACTTGACAACGGCGTATCCCGTGTAGCCATTCATGTACTGGCACATATCCTGATTCGGATGGTCGGCGCTCATGAAATATTGCCCTAGGTTCTCGCAAGCCGTTGTTCCCTGCATGTGCCATGTCATGGATGCCAGGTAGGGGGCAAAGGAAGCAGACGCGAAGACTTCGTTAGGGCTTTTATGTCTTGCCTTATCGCACGCCTGGTTGGCTTCGAGTGACCCGCCGTTTTTCACCTCAACCAGGATGCCTGCGTAACCTGCATTGTTCGGGAGCGCCGCCCACTGGCCGCAAATCCGATGTCCCGATTGTGCGTATGCACTGGCGGGTGCAATCAGGACGGTGGTCAACAAAGCCAATGCAGATGCCGATTTCAGAATCTTTTTCATTTCAAAATACTCCATGAGGTTGATTAAATTTCCTGTCCTTGGACGCGATGAGGCAAGCTTCCCAGCGATGACCGGCTGCGACGCAGTCTTCCGCCCCCAATGAAGGGAAGCGGCATTCTGGAAATCCTGGTATCGGATGGATATTTCGGATGCCTGTCTGTCCAAGGTGGATAAACTTTATCATGCACCTTGCTTTCTGAGGCTGACATTGACTGACAATGCTTGGGGAGGTTCCGGCATTCCAACAAATGATGGAATGCCGGAACAACTGATCTGTGACGGTATTGGCGGGAGAGCAATGCCACCGAACAGGACGGCGGCTTATGCCTTGCGCGGGGTAAATTTGTTCTCGGCACGGAAAAAAACCGATTCACCGCAGAGGACGCAGAGGAAGAACATGAGGGTTTTCCTCTGCGTTCTCCGCGTCCTCTGCGGTGAAAAAGGTTTTGTCTTTATTTGTTGCCGCCATGAATCGAGCAGCGTCGCGCTAAGATTGCCTGGGATTCATGACTGTTTCCCATCATTGATTTTCATCATGAATTTCCGAGAACAAATTTACCCTGGCATAAATGGCGGGAGAATTGCGCCGGCTATTTTTCTTCCAGGCGAATTTCCACGTAGGTGCGGTCGCGCAGTTGGCGCAGCCAGTCTTCGAATCCCTCGTCGGATTTGCGTTCGCGCAGTTCCTTGCGCGCGGTCAGGCGCTGGCGTTCGCGACCGACGTCTTCCTGGCGGCGTTCCAGCACTTCTATCATGTGCCAGCCAAACGGGGTGTGCACCGGCTGGCTGAATTGCCCCGGCTGGAGGGCGTCCATTGCGCGCTCGAATTCCGGCACGGTGTCGCCGGGGGATAGCCAGCCTACGTCGCCGCCTTTGGTGGCCGAGCCGTCCTCGGAATATTGGCGCGCCAATTCGGCAAAGTTGCCGCCGTTGTCCAGGCGCTCCCGGATTTGCGCGAGGCGCTGCTTGGCGTCGGTTTCCGAGACGGTTTCGTTGGTCTTGACCAGGATGTGGCGGGCATGGGTCTGTTGCACGATGAGGGGGGTGTCCTTGCCGCGCCGCTCAATCAGCTTGAGGATATGGAAGCCGTTGGGGCTGCGCAGGATCGCGCTATGCTCGCCGGGATGCAATTTCGTCAGCGCTTCTACGTACAATGCCGGCAGACGGTTGCCGGTGCGCCAGCCGATTTGTCCGCCCTGCATGGCGTCGGCTGCGTCGGAGTAGCTCGCCGCGACCTGGGCGAAATTAGTGTTGTTTTTGATCGCGCTCAAGGCTTGTTCGGCGCGCGCGCGTTTTTCCTGCACTTGTTCCGGGCTGGCCTGTTCGGGTACGCGCACCAGGATGTGCTCCAGGTTGAATTCTTCCTCGCCGCCCAATTGGGTGGTGCGGGTGTTGATGAAGTTGTCCACTTCGCTGTCGGTGACGATGGTCTTGTTGTCCACTTCGCGTTCGCGCAGCCGAACGAGGATGATTTCGTTGCGGATTTCCTCGCGGAAGCGGGCGTAGCTCGATCCGTCGCGCTCTATCGCGGCACGGAAATCTTCCATGCTGAGCTTGTTCTGCTCGGCAATGCGTTGCATGGCCTTGTCGAGTTGCGTATCGTCGACGCGCAAGCCGGTTTCCTTGGCGAACTGCAATTGCAGGCGCTCGGTGATGAGCCGCTCCAGCAATTGTTTTTCCAATATTTCGCGTGGCGGTAGCGGTATATTTCGCCGGCTGAGCTGCTGCATCGCAATTTTAAGGCGTTCGCCGAGTTCGTGCTGGGTGATCACTTCGCTATTGATCACCGCCACGATGCGATCGACCAACTGGATTTTCGCTTCATCGGCGCGCGCCATGGCGGACGTGCTTCCTATCAATAGCGCGACGAGCAGGGTAAATAGGTTAGCGGAGCGGTTGATTATCATAGGTCGTCTCGGTGGGTTTGGCGTAGCCATAAATATTGCTTCTCAGCACATCAAAAGGATTGGAACCGATCTGGCCGATGCCGTTGAGTTCCAGTTGGAAGAAAAGGGCGTTGTTTCGTTGCGTGGCTGCGGTCGTGAAGCTATGCACCACGGTGCGGAACGCCCAGCAGCCGGCATTGTATTCCACGCCCGCCAGTCCCTCCAGCATCTTGCTGTCGGGCAGCGAATAATTCAGCCGTCCCAGTCCGTTCCAGCGCCCGGTGAGCGGCCACTGCGAGGAGACGTCAACCTGCTTGAGCGCATCGCGCGTGTAACGGTAGCCCATGTTTAGCGTTTTGCCGATTGCCGGCTGGTAGCGCGCGCCGACATTGAATTTTTCCGTCAAATTCTCGCTCTGGCTGTATTGCCAGCCGCTATCCAGCGACCACTGCGAGGAAACGTTGCCGGACAGCAAGGCCAGGATATCCGAGGTTTTCCCGGTCACCACCGGGGTGTCCGGCAAGGTGACCAACTGATCCTCGAAATAATAGCGTTGCCCGAGCGTGGCGCGGATGCGTTCACGCCCGGATTCCGCTTCCAGCAGGCGCGAGGTGACGGCCAGCGTCAGATGATTGGCATCGTTGAAACGGTCGCCGCCGCTGAAGCGGTTTTCGGTGAACAGGCGGGCGTAGTTGAAATCCGCCTGTCCGCTGTCGAAATTCGGTATTTGCGACTGGTCGCGATAGGGGACGTTAAGGTAATACAGGCGCGGCTCCAGGGTTTGCTGGTAAGACTGGCCGAACAATCCGGCGTCGCGCTCGAAATGCAGGCCGCCATCGACGCTGAACACCGGCAGGCTGCGGGTGGCGTCCGTCAGACCGTCATTGGTTTGGTCGAGCGTATAGCGCGTGGCGTGCCAACCCAGTTTCGGCGTGAGATAACCGTAGGATTCCGCCAGCGGCAGGCTGACGCTGGGGTAAAAGGTCAGGCGCTGGCCGTTGATTAACGTGGGGTGGGTGAAATTTACATATTCGCCGGCCAACGCCATATCCGTGCCGAGTGTCTCGCGGCTGCCGCCGTTGAGCAGCACTTGCGGCAGGCGATGATAAGGCGCCACGACCGGCGCCGACGGGTCTTGCAGCGTCTGGAAGGTTTGCGCGCGCGCGGAAACGCCCCATGCGCCGAGATTGTAGCTGAGCGCACCCTCGCGCGGCAGGGTGATTTGCGAGGTGGTGGCGAGTTGCGTGCCCATGTCGCGGAAATAATCGTTGTCGGAGGCTTTCTGCACATTCAGCGCGCCCGATAATCCGGGCGCAAGGGTCTGGACGTGGTTGAGCGACAGGAAATAGCGGTCCATGCCGAGCAATTGGTCGCTGGGCAAAAACTCGGCAGCGGCTTTGCCGGTGTAGGTTTCGTCCAGATAACGCAGTTCGCCGTTCAATTGCACGCCGCGTTTTTGCATCAGGCGCGTGGCGATGGTTGCATCGCGGTTAGGCGCAATATTCCAGTAATAGGGCAGGGTGAATTCGCTGCCGCTGCGTCCCGTGCTGCCGAAGCTGGGCGCGAGGAAGCCGGATTTGCGCGCCTTGTCAAGCGGGAAGGAGAGCCACGGCGTATACAGGATAGGCACCCCCATAAACTCGATGCTGGCGTGATGGGCGACGCCGACCTGGGTGGTGCGATCCAGATCAAGCGCGCTGGCGCGCAAGAACCAATCGTCCTCGCCTACCGGGCAGGTGGTGTATTGCGTTTGCTCCAGGCGGTAGCGGTTGTCTCCCTCAAACAGCATTTTATCCGCCGTGCCGCGACCGTGCGGGATTTGTTCGTCGAACTGGAATGAGGCGGCGTTGAGGTAGCCCTGTTTCTTTCCCAGCTTCATGCGCAGTTCGACGCCTTCGGTAGCGTCGGATTTTTGCTCAATACGCACCTTGCCCTCGGCGAAGACCTCATCTTCCGGTTGGCGGTAGATGATATGGTCGGAGAACATCACTTGTCCCAATTGACGCAATTCGACATCGTCGAAGGCTTCCACCTCCGCGTCCTTGTGTCCCTGCAAGCGCATCGCCCGGATGAAAATCGGCACGGGAGGCTCGTCGGCGGGCAGCGTTTGCGTCAGGCTGCGGTTCCTTTTCAGGTGTAGCGGCGCGTCGTCGGGAGGGGGGGCGTTGTCGGTTTCCGGCGGCGGGTTGGCTTCATCGGAAGTGGCTGCGACGCCATCGCTATGCCTTGCGCGGGGGAAATTGTCCGGATTGGATTGTTCCCGGCGGGATGCAATGCAAGGCGCAAATTGCGCCGTGTGGTCATTCTCACACAAGCAATTTGCAACGCGGCAGTGCGCCCGCTGGGGGCAATCCAACCGGACAATTTCCCCCGCGCAAGGCATAAGTAACGGTGTTGCGACGAGCGGCGAATCGGGGTTTGTCTGCGGCGGCAAATCCTGCGCGGCTTGGGCGCACGCGGGGAAAAGGCCGAACAGGATGGCGGAAGCCAGTTTTAGGCGGATAATCTTCATTATTAATTTGTCGGGCGGTTATCGATGATAAAATCGCATATATTCAAGTTTTACGCAATGCGGAGTCGGTTTGGAACGAACAAAGTCGCTCGATAACTGGCTGAAACAACAATTTCACGCCACGCCATATTCATTTGCCCCCGCTTCTGCGGATGCCAGCTTTCGGCGCTATTTCCGGGTGAGGCTGCCGGAGCGCACCCTGATCGTCATGGACGCGCCGCCCGCTCACGAGGACTGTCGGCCATTCATTCACGTTGCCAAATGGCTGCGCGACGCCGGGGTGAACGCCCCCGAAGTGCTGGCGCAGGACTTGGCGCAAGGCTTCCTGCTGCTCAGCGACTTGGGCGAGCGCACCTATCTCGCCGCGCTGGATGAAAACAGCGCCGACGCATTATACCGCGATGCCACCGAAGCCTTGATTAAAATCCAACTTTCCAGCCGTAGCGGCGCATTGCCGGACTACGACGATGCATTGCTGCGGCGCGAAATGCGCCTGTTCCCGGATTGGTATGTGAGCAAGCACCTGCAATGCAAGTTGTCCGCCGGGCAGGCCGCACAGTTGGAGGAAACCTTCGACCTGCTGAACCGCAACATCCTGGCGCAAGGGCAGGTGTTCGTGCATCGCGATTACCATTCGCGCAACCTGATGGTACACGAGCGCAATCCCGGTGTGCTGGATTTTCAGGACGCGGTGCATGGCGCCGTGACCTACGATCTGGTGTCGTTGTTCAAGGACGCCTACATCCGCTGGGACGAAGAACGGGTGCTGGATTGGACCATCCGCTACTGGGAAAAGGCAAAAAAAGCCGGACTGCCGGTCGATGCCGATTTCGCCGCGTTCTACCGCGATTTCGAATGGATGGGCGCGCAACGCCACATCAAGGTGCTGGGCATATTCGCCCGCCTCTACCACCGCGACGGCAAGGACAACTACCTCAAGGACATGCCGCTGGTGATGGCGTACTTGCGCAAGACTTGCGAGCGTTATCGCGAGTTGCATCCGCTGGTAAAACTCCTGGAAGACTTGCATCAGTGCTGAGGGCTGAGTAAAAACCATCGCGAAGCGACGCAACTCTCGGCACCCAGCACTTGGCACTTGGCACTCACAATGAAAGTCATGATACTCGCAGCCGGACGCGGCGAGCGTATGCGTCCGCTCACCGACACGACGCCCAAGCCCTTGCTGGCGGTTGGCGGCAAGCCGCTGATCGTGTGGCATATCGAACGCCTGGTGCGCGCCGCTTTCACCGACCTGGTGGTCAACCACGCCCATCTCGGCGCGCAGATCGAAACCGCCCTGGGCGACGGCAGCCGCTTTGGGGCGAACATACGTTATTCCCCGGAAACAGAGGCGCTGGAAACCGCCGGCGGCATTGCCTACGCGCTGCCGCTGCTGGGCGATGAACCGTTTCTGGTGGTCAACGGCGACATTTATTGCGACTTTGATTTCTCCGCCCTTGCCTTGAAAGAAAGCGAGAGCGCATTCCTCGTCCTGGTGGACAACCCCTCTCAACATCCCGGCGGCGATTTTGCGTTGTCGGACGGCAAGGTGCTGCCGGAAGGCGAGCGCCAACTCACGTTCAGCGGCATCGGACTCTACCGCCCGGAAATGTTCGTCGGCATCCCGCGCGGCGCCAAAGCCAAGCTGGCGCCCTTGCTAAGAGCGCAAATGGCTGTGGGCAAAGTCAGCGGCGCGCATTTCCGTGGCCGCTGGGAGGATGTCGGCACGCCGGAGCGGCTCAGCCTGCTGGATCGGGAATTGCGGGCAGCCCAAGCAGGATAATCCTAAGCCGGACTAGCCGGAACCAAGCAGGCATTTGAGAGAGGATTTACAGGATGAGCAGGATAGAAAACCCACAAAATCCTGCGCGATCATCACGCGAATTTATGTAATATCCGGGCTATATTTTCAAAAACCGCTTCAATGTTTATCAACAGATGATAAAATGAATCATGCTATTCGATCCCGGCATTGAAACGCTGCTTGATCTTAACGGCTACATTATCGACCAAGGGGGCGGTTACTGGGTCAAGGTGGATGCATGGCGCGTGCCGGCCACGCCCGAAATTCCGCACGGCATACGCTATGCCCTCACGTTGCATGAGCCGTATGGGGGGCGAATTATGGGCTATGACAACAGCCATATGGTAAAGCCGCCCAAGAAATTCAAGTTCGCCGGTCAGCGCCACGTTTACGACCATATGCACCGGCATGTGTCGGATAAAGGTGTGCCTTATGAATTCAAGGACGCCAGCCAACTGTTGGCGGATTTTTTTGCGGAAGTGGATCGCGTATTGAAGGAAGCGAGGAAATTATCATGATAACAGTAAATATCGGCATCATGCCGCAAGAAAAAATTCGCGAGCGGATGCTGGCGATTGCCAGGGGCGAATACCAGCCTGCGCCCGATGAGCCTAAAGTTTGGTTCACCTCAATGAAATCCCTCGCCGAGGTATTGAGCGACGAAAATCGCGCTTTGCTCAACACCATCCGTGAAACTCAGCCCGAATCGCTGACCAGTCTCGCCGAGCTTACCGGGCGCAAACCCGGCAATCTTTCACGCACGCTTAAAACCATGTCCCGCTACGGGTTCGTGGAAATGCGCCGGGAAAAGCGTCATGTGCGCCCCATCGTGCAAGCGGCGGAATTCCATATTCGGGCGGCTTGAATCCGCGCTTTCAGTCGTTGAGCACGCGCAATCGGGTTTCAAATTTCATGATAACAGCGAAAACCTATCACCAGCGCCGCCTGCGCCTCGCCAAAATGATGGGCGAAGGCGTGGCGGTGATTCCGACTGCGCCGGAGCGTGTGCGCAACCGCGACAGCCATTATCCTTACCGATTCGACAGCTATTCCCATTATCTCACCGGCTTCGGCGAGCCGGAGGCGGTGTTGGTGGTGATTGCCGGCAAGCGTCCGAAAAGCCTGCTGTTCTGCCGCGAAAAACACCCCGAGCGTGAGATTTGGGACGGCTTCCGGTATGGTCCGGCTGCGGCGCAGGCGGCGTTCGGTTTCGACCGCGCCTATCCCATCGCCAAGCTCGACACCATCTTGCCCGAGTTGCTGGCCAACCGGGAAAGCTTGTTTTTCCATCTGGGAGCGGATAGCGAATGGGATGTGCGCGCGGTCGGCTGGCTCAACCGGGTGCGCGAGCAGGTGCGTAGCGGCGTCACCGCGCCGACGGCGATACGCGATGTGCGCGTGCTGCTGGACGATATGCGCCTGATCAAGGACGAGGGCGAAATCGCACTGATGCGCCGCGCCGCCGATATTTCCGCAGCCGCCCATATTCGCGCGATGCAAGCGACGCGACCGGGCGCGAGCGAACACGAAATCGAGGCGGAGCTGCTGCACGAATTCCGCCGCCGCGGCGCGCAGGCGCCGGCTTACCCGTCCATCGTGGCGGGCGGCGCGAATGCTTGCGTATTGCATTACATTGCCAACGACGCGCCGCTCAAGGACGGCGACCTGCTGTTGATCGATGCGGCCTGCGAGCTGGACGGCTACGCCGCCGACATCACGCGCACCTTCCCGGTGAACGGACGGTTTACGCCGCCCCAGAAGGATGCTTACCAACTGGTGCTGGCGGCGCAAGCTGCGGCGCTGGAAAAAGTCGCGCCCGGCAATCATTGGGATGAGCCGCATCAGGCGGCGCTCACGGTGCTGGCGCAGGGGGGGCTGGACCTCGGCCTGTGCCGGGGCAGCCTCGACGAAGTGCTGGAAAAAGGCGATTATAAGCGCTTTTACATGCACAAGACCGGCCATTGGCTGGGCATGGATGTGCATGACGTGGGCGACTACAAGCGCAAACGCGCATGGCGCCGGTTTGAACCCGGCATGGTGTTGACGGTCGAACCCGGATGTTATATACGTCCAGCGGACGATGTGCCCGAGCATTTCTGGAACATCGGCGTGCGCATTGAGGACGATGTGGCGGTTACGGACAACGGTTGCGAGGTGCTGACGCATCGCGCGCCGAAGAGCGTGGCCGAAATCGAAGAATTACTTAACCCGGATATTTCATAAATTGCGCGCGCCCTCGCTGGTCTTTTGTTTCATAGGCGAATTTCGCTCACCCGTGAAGGGCATCACCGCCATTGTAAACCGGCTAAAGCCGGTACAATGGCGCGACAGTCGGGCGTATGGATAACTACGCCGCGCTATCGCAAAATTCACCTATGAAACAAAATCCGGCGCGATCATCGCACGAATATTATGAAATATCCGGGTTAAGTGATTTCCTGGAATAAATTTATTTCCGGAAATCACCTTACCTGAAGAACTATTCACTCAACCCAAGGAAATTAAAGATGTTTAAAATTATTGCAAGATCGCTGCTGATCGCCACTCTCGCCGCCGGAAGCGCGTTGGCGGATGTGCAACCCGGCGCAGCCGACAACACGGCAAAAAGCGCCGATGCCGCGGCCAAAAAAACCATACATGCAAAATTTCCTGAATCCAGTCTATTGGACATCAACAAGCTCCCCTACGGCAATTTGTACGAAGTGGTGGCGGATGGGGAAGCGATTTTCTACACCGACGACAAGGCGAGCTTCATTTTCCACGGCAGCCTGTTCGACGGCAAAACCCAGCGCAACCTGACCGAGCTTAAAATGCGCGAGCTGACCAAGGCGCAATTTGACAAACTGCCGTTCGATTCCGCGATTAAGGTAGTGAAGGGCAACGGCAAGCGGGTGCTGGCGGTGTTTTCCGATGTGGACTGCCCGTTCTGCAAGCGCCTCGAAGATGAGCTGGCGAAGGTCAGCGACGTGACGGTGTATACCTTCCTTTACCCGATAGACAGCCTGCACCCTAAAGCGGCGCAGAAATCCAAAACGATATGGTGCGCCCCGGATCGCGCGAAGGCGTGGAACGACCTGTTGATGAAAGGCATAGAGCCGAAAAACGCCGGCGCTTGCGACAATCCGGTGGCGAAAAACGTCGAACTTGGCGCCAAGCTGGGCGTCAGTGGCACGCCTACGCTGTTCTTCGCCGATGGACGACGCGTGCCGGGCGCCATTCCCGCCGAAAAACTGGAAAAATATCTGAACGGCAAATAAGCGGGCGCCGTCCAAGGTAAATTTAGCCATGATGACAGTCAACGATGGAAAACGTTCATGAATCCCAGGCAATCTTCGCGCGACTTTTGGCAGCAACCAATGCAGAGGGTGGCGCGTAAGCCGTTCGAGGTCTAAGATGAAATTTTTCATACGTCAAGGAGACACCCGATGAAAATCACCAAGAAAAAACTGTTGGAAGAACTCAACAAAGACCTGGAATGGGAATACGCCGCCGCAGTGCAGTACGTGCAGCATGCAGCAGTGATCAACGGCGCGCAGTTCGACTCCATCCAGAAGGAATTGCTGATCCATGCCCAGGAGGAAATGCAGCACGCCGTCATGCTGTCCGAACAGATCGATTTTCTCGGCGGCGTGCCGACAGTGGACGTGGAGAAACGCGAAACCTCGGAAAACAGCCTGGAAATGCTCAAGCAGGACTTATGGGGCGAAGATAACGCGATAGAGCGCTACAAGGAGCGCATCGGCCAAGCCGAGGCGCTCAAGGAATATGGCCTGCGCCGGGTGCTGGAGGACATCCTGATCCAAGAGGAAGAGCACAAGCGTGACATTGCCAACGCGCTGTTGAAATAGCCGGCTTATCGTCCGTTCGTAGGTAGGCTGGTGGTGAGCTTGCGAACCCCAGCATTCCAAAAGCTGGGGTTCGCAAGCTCACCACCAGCCTACACGGACGGTTCCAGGCGCGGCGCGCCGTGCTCCCCGGAAAAGTGCTTCTTGATGCGGTAAAGCAGAGTGTAGCGGCTGATGCCCAGCATTTTCGCGGCATGGGTGCGATTGCCCTTGCATTGTTCGAGCGCGCGCAGAATCATGTCGCGCTCGTTTTGTTCCAGGCTGGACGACGCTCCTCCGCCGACTTGCGCCGTCGATTTGGCGCGCAGGCTGGGCGGCAGGTTTTCCGCGCCCAGCGGTTCACGCTGGCCGCTGCACAGGATAGTGAGGCGTTCGCACAAATTTTTCAGCTCGCGGATATTGCCCGGCCAGGCATAGGCGCGCATCGCGCGTAGCGCCTCGGCGTCGAAGGAAATCTCCGGCAGGTCGTGGCTACGCGCCGCCAGCGCGACAAAATGCTCGGCCAGCAGCGCGATGTCCCCGGCGCGTTCACGTAGCGGCGGCACTTCCATTGGCACCACTTGCAGGCGGTAGAACAGGTCGGCGCGGAAGCGTCCGATCTTGACCATGTGCTCCAGATCGCAGTTGGTGGCGGCGATTATCCGCACGCTGACGTGTATCGGACGGTCGCAGCCCAGCGGCAGGATTTCGCCGCTTTCCAGGAAACGCAACAGCTTGGCCTGCGCCGCCGACGGCAGTTCGCCGATTTCATCAAGAAACAGCGTACCGTTATGAGCGGTGCGCACCAAGCCGTCGCGGTCGTTCAGCGCATTGCTGAATGCGCCGCGCCGATGGCCGAACAACTCGGATTCCACCAGGTTTTCCGGCAAATTGGCGCAATTTACCGCGATGAACGGGCGGTTCGCCAACGGGCTGTGGGTATGCAGGTAGCGCGCCAGGTTTTCCTTGCCGCAGCCGGATTCGCCGGTGATCAGCACGCTGGCCCTGGTCGCCGCCACCAACTGGGCAGTGTTCAGCAGTTGGCGGAACAGCGGCGAGCCGCCAATCAATGCAAAAGTTTGTGTGGTTTCCATAATATTGGCAGTATAAAAACCCCCGCACCTTGCGTCAATCGTTTCAAATCCTATCCGCATGCTATTTCGACATTGATCTGCGCGCAAGCTGTGCCGGATGGCGCAGTTGTGCCATCCGGCACAGTTCGGATCAATTCAACATATTGATCTTGATGAAATAATCCATGGCATAAGGCTTGCAGGTTCCTCCCGGTTGGCATTTTTTCAACCATCCGAAAGGAACCCTATGAAAACCGGAATTCCGCTTACCCTGCCTGCCGTCCTCCTGCTCGCCGGCAATGCCTTTGCCGCCGAT
This sequence comes from Sulfuricellaceae bacterium, assembly GCA_041674485.1. Classification (GTDB taxonomy): domain Bacteria; phylum Pseudomonadota; class Gammaproteobacteria; order Burkholderiales; family Sulfuricellaceae; genus JAGXQV01. The sequence goes on along the minus strand of JBAYVP010000009.1, from coordinate 18,451 downwards.
GCCGATAAGCCGGTGCGACTGGAAGAAATCGTCGTCACTGCGGCGAAAAGCGACATGCTTCAAGCTGTAAGCCCGTCCCAACTCGAAGAGGCAAGCCTCGCCCCCATGCGGTCATCCAGCAGCGATGCCGCCAGCCTCCTAAAAGATATACCCGGCGTCAGCCTATATGGCGCAGGCGGCGTTTCCAGCCTGCCGGTCATCCACGGCATGGCGGACGATCGTCTGCGGGTGCAGGTGGACGGCATGGACCTGATTGCCGCCTGCCCCAACCACATGAATTCGCCGCTTTCCTATATCGATCCGAGCAATGTGGCGAGCGTTAAGGTTTATACCGGAGTCACGCCGGTAAGCGTCGGCGGCGACAGCATAGGCGGCGCCATCCTGGTGGATTCCCCTGCCCCGAAGTTTGCCGCCGCCGGGCAGGGAACACTGCTCAAGGGACGCGCCGGCGCGTTCTATCGCAGCAACGGCAATGCCATGGGCGGCGATATTTCGGCCACGGTTGCGAGCGAACAGTTGAGCGTGACGTATAGTGGCTCAACCGCCGAATCCGACAACTATCAGGCGGGTGGAGATTTCAAGACGATGGCTGCCACCGGACGGCCCGGCCACACGCTGGCGCTCGACGAAGTCGGCTCCAGCGCCTACAAGGCGGTCAACCAGACGCTTGGCATTGCACTGCGGGGTGGCGACCACTTGTTCGATTTGAAGCTTTCGAATCAGCACATCCCCTTTGAAAACTACCCGAACCAGCGCATGGACATGACCGAGAACGACAGCGATCAAGTCAATCTGGGCTATACCGGGCTATACCGCTGGGGCGAACTGAAAGCGCGCGTCTACCATGAAAAAACCCGCCACAAGATGGATTTCGCCGACGACAAGCAGTACATCTACGGCGCCGCGCCCGGCGTAGTGGCGCCCGGCATGCCGATGGACACGGAAGGGAAAAACACGGGAGCGTCGATCAAGGCGGAAATCCTGCTTTCCGAACGCGACACCCTCAGAGTGGGCGCCGAGGCGCAACATTACCGCCTGGACGACTGGTGGCCGCCGTCCCCGACCAAGGATGCCCTGCCGCCCGGCATCACCTATGGCGGAATGTCCCCGGATACGTTCTGGAACATCAATAACGGCCAGCGCGACCGCTATGCGCTGTTCGGCGAGTGGGAAACGCAAATCGACCCGCACTGGACGGGGCTGCTGGGGTTGCGCCACGAAACGGTGAAAATGGATAGCGGCGCGGTGCAGGGCTATAACCGCATGATGGCCGGATACAGCGTTTCGGCGGACGCCTTCAACGCCCGCGACCGCCAACGCACCGACAATAATCTGGACCTGGCCGCACTGGCGCGCTATACGCCGGACGCCACCCGCACCTTCGAAATCGGCTATGCGCAAAAAACCCGTTCGCCCAACCTCTACGAACGTTACTCCTGGTCGCAGAACAGTATGGCGCTGATTATGAACAACTTCGTCGGCGACGGCAACGGCTACCTCGGAAATCCCGACCTGAAGCCGGAAGTGGCGCACACCCTGAGCGCCACCGCCGACTGGCACGGCGCAACCGGCGAGCAATGGGGGCTGAAAGTCACGCCTTATTACAGCTACGTGCAGGACTACATCGACGCGATCCGTTGCCAGGGCAGCGGCACATTGATGAATGCGCTGTGCGGCGGTGCGGCGAACAACACCGCGACCGGCAAATTCGTCCAACTCCAGTACGCCAACCAATCCGCCCGGCTCTACGGCATGGACATTTCCGGCCACTTGCTTCTGGCGAAAACCGGCGACTACGGCAGCTTTACCGCAAAAGGCTTGCTGAATTACGCCAGAGGTGAAAACCGGACAAGCGGCGGCGATCTTTACAACATCATGCCGCTGAACGCAAAACTGGCCATCACGCAACGCATCGGCAATTGGAGCAACACCATCGAAGAGCAACTGGTGTCCGCCAAATCAGACGTGTCGCAAGTCCGCAACGAAATCAAGACAGCCGGCTACGGCTTGCTAAACCTGCGCAGCAGCTACGAATGGAAGCAAGCCCGCTTGGATTTCGGCATCGAGAACGCATTGAACAAACTCTACGCCTCTCCGCTGGGCGGCGCCTATGTCGGCCAAGGCATGACCATGAGCACCAACGGCGTGCCATGGGGCATTCCCGTTCCCGGCATGGGGCGTTCGATCTATACCGGCGTAAACGTGAAGTTCTGACGACAAACGCCAAACCGGCGTAAAGGCCGCATTCGACTAACAACAAGATTCTTCGACTCCTCCGATTGTTCAGCCCGTCCTTGCGACGGGCTTTTTTTGCCGCTATCCCGTGCAGGAGGGGACTTTAAATATGCTTTGCGCGGGGGGAAATTGTCCGGTTGGATTTGCCCCCAGCGAACGCGACTTTCGCGTTGCAAATTGCTTGCGTGAGAGTGACCACGCGGCGCAATTTGCGCCTTGCTGTCGGGTGGAGCGCTTTGATGACGGTGTGAAAAAAAGTTATTTCGTGTTGTTTTTATGCGGTAGAATTCATAGCCGACAGAAAATATTTTGTCGGCTGCCCCCCATTTTCTTAACGGCTTTAACGGCTCCAAGCGGGTTGCAATTCACAATCCGATTTTTTAACCAAGGAGGAAATATGCGTAAACTTATTGCACCCCTGCTCTTGCTCGTTACGTTGCCGGCATTCGCCCACACCGGCCACGCGGAACAAAGCGTCAGCTTCATGAATGGTTTCATTCATCCGCTTACCGGGCTGGACCATATGCTGGCGATGTTCGCCGTTGGGCTGTGGAGCGCCACGACGACAAGGCGCATCTGGCTGGCTCCGGTCAGTTTTGCGGCGACGCTGTTGATTGGCGCTTTGCTTGCGCAGGGCGGGCTTGCCTTGCCTGCGGTCGAACCGATAGTCGCCGCTTCGGTGCTCTTGCTGGGTTTGTTGGTGATGACACGCAGCCATTTCCCTGAACCTGCTACAGTGGCCTTGGTGGCCGGCTTCGCACTGTTTCACGGTGCGGCGCACGGCCAGGAACTGAGCGCCCCAATCGCATTAGCCGGCATGGTGTTGGCGACTGCGTTGCTGCATTGTATGGGCATTGCAGTTGGTTTGCTGCTCAAATTACGCAGCCTATGGTGGCAACGTATCGCTGGGGCGGGCATTGCTCTGGCGGGCGCCGGTTTGGCGGTCGGTCTGATGTCTTGATCTGCGGTGAAATACTCGTCGCACCTTGTGAGATCAAAATCTACGGGGTCACAGTGGCGAGGCAAGGTCATATATTTCAGCGGGAGCGAGTCTCGTTCGAGTAGGCAGCCCGTCCTTGCGACGGGCTTATTTATTGAAATTTAAAAAACACGCCCTGCGGACATGGTGATCGCCTGACTGGCTTTGCCTGTCAGAAGACCTGCTCATACGGGTGCCTTTCTTGGTGTTGTCCCCACAACACTTAATGAAAGGAAAGAGCATCGCATGTAATCTGGCATTGTCAATATCACATTGACCCTAAATAGGCTGTGGGAGCGCCGCCCTCGGCGCTTCCACAAGGTGGTTTTATGTCCTGAAACCTACTGGTCACCGGTTATGCCGAGAATATCCACAATCCACACATATCGTTCCCGCGCGCCAAGCACCGTAGGCTTTTGTGAGTAACGCCGACCACAGTGCCGTAGCCAGGATGACTGCTTTGCGGAATCCGGGAGCGCCCGATAGGGCACAAGCCGCCCCCCATGCCGAAATCATCCTACTGCTTGGTATGATATCCCGCTACGCCCGCTCAAACCAAGGATGTTCCTTTACTTGTTGCCATAACGTATTCTGTTCCAGATCGGGTATCGCTTTTTCATCAAGGATAGCTGCTCCGAGTGCTTTATAAAGGGTGTGATTATCTGGGCTGAAGCTTGACAGCGTTGCCGCAAACAAACTATCAAAGCTCCAGTCTTCGCGCTCATATCCAGCGTGCAGCAACGATTTCAAACGCCCCAGTTCGTTATTCGCCGTGCGGCCTTCCAGCACATTGATCAGCGCCAGATAAAGTAACGCTTCCGCCGTGGCCTGTGAGCGGGTGTTGCCGGACAATTTTACCACCTGTTGTGCGTTGGCGCCGGCCGCGCCGGGACGACCGCAAGCCAATTGCAAGCAAGCCCAGTTGCAGGCGATGTTCACATTATTTGGATCAAGCTTCAGCGCCTTCTTGTACATGGTTTCTGCTGCCTCGTAGTCCTTGCGGATATTGCTCAGAAAGGATGCGTAATTTCCGATAGTGCTCGCTTGATTTGAATCTAGTTCCAGCGCTTTCTTGTACATAGCCTCTACGGCATCAGCCTCTACGGCATCGGATTTTTTTAAAATGGAGTTCAGAAAGTTTGCATAGCTTGCGATGATAATTGCGTTATTTGAATTGATTTCCAGCGCCTTCTTGTACATTATTTCGGCAGCCTTGAAGTCCTTGCGGTTGTCACTTAGGAAGAGTGCATAATTTCCGGCGTAGTCCGCATCGCTAGGGTCGAGTTCTAGCGCCCTTTTGTACATGGCCTCAGCGGCATCGAAATCTTTGAGAATGTCGCTTAGGAAAAGCGCATAGTTGCATGTCAACTCGGCACTTGTTGGAAATGCGGCAAGTCCCTTGCGGTAAATGTGGTCGCGTTTTTCCGGGTTGACTTCGTTCCTGGCCAGCATCTCCCATGACCACCAATTATTCGGCGCCTTGAACGCCTCAATCAGCACCTGTCGTGTTGCCTGTTGGTCTGCACTTGGGGTTAGGGTCGCGGCAAGATTTTTTTGGAGTTCTTCCGCCTGTTCACGGTAGCTCGCGGCGCGTTTTTTTCCGCGTTCTTGGATGCGCTCGGAAATACCCGACATATCAAACCCGGAAATGAGTTTTGCCGCCAATTGCAACATAAACTCGTCAAAACCCGGTATCGCTACCATCACACCGTTATGCTTCACCAACAATTCGCTCACCTTCTTTGATGGGGGGGATTCGGCACGGTAGCACCAGAATATCCGACCATTGATCTCGCCGGGTTGCAGATTGTGCAAAAAGCCCATCAAGCTGCCATCGTTGCCGCCGTAACCGATAACCAGCGGCGTGTAATGCTTGAACAGGCGGGAGAGCGCTTCATGCCAGCCTCTTTCGAGAGTAGAAATGCCAGCTTCGTCGTTTTTGGGATGCAAAAGTAAATCGCGATGGATTTTGGCGACCAGCGGACGGCCTGACAAGGGACGCACAAATCCGGTAAGCGATTCATGCCCTACGATCAACGGCGGTTTGTGGGCATGAATGGCTAGCGCATCCGCCACCAGATTATCAAAATTGGTAGTTACCACGACTTTGTGCATGGTTTGTTGCATGATTTCAGCCAGCAGAGAATAGCCGAGGCTGGGCTCTTTCCCTTCCATGGCTGCTTCCAGTGATGCAAACCCGGATGCCGGGTCGCCGCGAAAGCGGCGCTCGAATATTTGCGGATAAAACTCGGCTGCGTTTTCCCAGGCAAGGCCGTCAATGTCCAATGCGCCTGTTGCGACCCACTTGCTGCATTCCGAACCATCGAGACACTCGCGCTGGTGTAGTTCATTCAGCCAGTTTTCCGCCATCGTTTTGCCGGTAGGGATGCCGGAGGTGGAGGAGGCGCCCGAGCCAAGCACAAAAGCCAGCGCACGATCCGGCATGGAGATGTTGAGCTTCCCGATTTCGTCGAGAACGCCGGCCATGGTCCACTCAAGCGGAGATATAGTTGTCATGGATATTCCTTTGGAGAATCAGTGATGGAACGGCAACATTTTCTTTGATAAAGTATACGCTGATTTGTGGTTTAATGGGGGTTGATAAGCGATAGGGCGCTGGCTCAGTCTGATTCAATATAAATATTATTTATTATCATATTGTTGCTGATAATGGGTGTTCGCTTTTTCACAGCGGAATCGAGCCTGATTTCTGTGGAAGCAGCATTACGACTGGGTTTGTCCTAACCTCCCTGGGGAGACGGAAAATCCACCTACACTATCGTAATGATATGATAATAAATGATTTCAATTCTGAATTGGACTGAACCAGTTCCGGCCTTGATAGCGGTTTGGCCTGCTGACAAGGCCGATCTAAAGAACTATCCGGTTAGCAAGATTCTTCAGTATGGTTTTCCGTTCGTGGTTCGACAAGCTCACCACGAACGGAAAATCAAGGTGTTACGCCGTCTTTGCCCGAGGAAGAATATCAAAGGGGGCGGACACAAATACTGCAGTTATGCGTTTTGGGTTAAGTTGCGTTTTGTTGGAGACATCCATCCGAAATTACGATTGACTTTGTTCAAGTTACGTCACACAATGCCCCTATGTCAGCCACAGTCAAGAATAATTTACGCCAGCGCGCCATTCCATTTCTGGCAGTCTATGCGATATTCATTTTTTCGGCATTTTGTCTTTCAGGATGCGGCGAAAATCTCCCTGTATATGTTTACATAGGAGACATCACCAATAACTCAGCAAAATATGAGGGGCAAAATGTGACTGTGCATGGTAAAGTGAGTTGGTTCAACAAGCTTCCCATGCTGGTATTGTGGCGTACAAAATGAGCGACGATAGCGGCGGAATATTTGTCATAACCACCAACAAACCTCCCCCGGATGGAAGCACGCTGACCTTGGTTGGAAAAATAAGCAATGTTGCATTAATTATGAGCATACCGATTGGTCCAGTCGTAATTAAAGAAATTTCTAGAATTTAATAACTTAAGGAGATACTGATGTTACGTAGTTTTATGCTCGGATTGATTTTCGCTGTATTGTCCATGGGGTATCAAAATTCATATGCTCAGGAAGGTGCTTCCGCAAAATCCGAAATGCCGGCTGTTGATGGAACTGCGTTTTCTCCTTCGGTATCTGCTCAGTTAAATATTGAACCTTCAGAAGGTATCACGGCAAAAGAAGTTGAGTTCTTCAACTACATATTATGGCTAGGCGCAATACTTGGCGGAATATCCGGGCTGATCGTGAGAAATATCATGTACAAAAAACACATGGCCTACGAAAATGTGTGGCCGTTAATTCCAGCAATATTGATTGCTTGGGCAGTTGCGGCAGCACCGGGATTTATCAGTGCGTATGGTACTTTTGGAAACAGCTGTTTTAAGCAGATAACGGATGAAGCGGGATTTTGCCGTACTGGGATTCCCTTGGCTGAAGAGTGCTGCGATCAACGTGAAAACATTTCCGCTCTGGGTATCAGATTTACCATGACTAAATACAAGGCAGCCCTTGGAAGCCTGGATGAAAACAAACGCTTCTCCACAGGCTATTTGCTGTTTTTCTATGGTCTGCTGCTGTCTATTTGGTCTGTCGGTATATACCGCCTTCTACTCCTACTCCAAAAGCTGTTCAAGGATAGCAAAACATCATAAGTCGTTTAAAAACTTATGGTGTCGTTATTAAAACGACACCGTTCGAATTTTTGGTTTGACTTCAATCAAGACATTTTGGATTTGGCGGCCATGACGCCAACTCAATTACTTAGAGGAAGAAAATGAGCAATACGCTGATAGCTGTAGGTGGCAGCGGCCAAAGTGCTGCCATTGCATACCTGAGAATGGCCACCCTTAGCGGAATCCCTGCGGAACGCCTACCCAATCTCTACGTCGTTGATGCCGATGTCAAAGATCGAGTCGAAAGTGACACTTCGCAACCCAGCCTGCTAGGCTCGCTTACTTTATTATTCACTCAACTAACTGAAGGTGTTGCGTCGGATCGTCGGCCAAAGTTAGAGCTTATCTACCCATACTATGTTTCTCCAGACCAAGCTGCCACGACGCTGAGTTCTTCTACAACTTTCGGGGAATACATTCTGGGTCAAAGTATCGAAGGCGCCGGCGATATACGCCATATACTGAATGCATTATTTTCGCGGGTTCCAGATGTTCAAGAACTCAGCGAACAATCGCTGCCGTTGTCCAACGGTTTTATGGCGCGCCCCAATGTGGGCGCCACCACATTTTTCGATAAGCTTCACAGAAAGCCGATGGACAGAGCGTTGCAACGCTTGAAAACAGCAGTCACTACGGCGCAAAACAGCTCGGTTATTGTGGTGGCCGGTTCCAGCTTCGGCGGCACGGGTTCAGGAGCTGCGCCAGCCCTTGCTCAACAATTGGCCAACTGGGCTAACCAAAATAACCAGCCAGTTCGGGTGGGACTTTTTATGACGCTTCCCTGGTTCTCGCCAGATGGCAATAAGTCGAAAGAAGGCGCCAAGGATACCTACGGCGACCCGGCAACTCAGCGAGCCAATGCGGCCGGCGGACTTAGATACTATGCAAGCTCGGATACATTGCGAACCCTGGTCGATTTATTCATAGCCGATTATGATGGGCTTACCCATAGCCGAGATGACGATTCCAACTCCGAGCAACCTGAATACGAACACGTATTCAACTTGATGCTGGCCGCCCAAATCCAGAATTACTTCCTTACAAAAAATACCGACCCAGCCTTTGCCAAACCTGGGGCTTATACCTTTTATTACTTCAGGGAGCAAGGGAAGCATATTCATTTTGACGGCGGAGATTCCCCATTGCTGGGTTTTTCAGAGTCTCCCGAACTTCGCCAGGATGTCAAAAACTGGGCTTATGAAACTCAAAGTCTACGACTGGCTTTGAAGCATGTGGCGGAATTTTTGCTGAGAGGTATGAAATATAAGGATGGCAGCGACTCGCGAGATATTGTTCCCGCGTTCAAAGAACTGGCGTTAGCCGTCGCAAAGCGCGATGGGCGTCCGAACGCAATTACTACCGCAGGTAGAATCTTCAAGAAAACCGTACCGGCAAATTTTATCTACGAAAATATTGCAAAAAAGCTTCATGCGCGGGAAAAACAATTAGCGGACTCCATCAAATGGCTTTCCAGGCTGCTGCGTCGTTCTCCAGAACTGGTTTTGGATGACGCCAGTTTGGCGGAAGTGCCGGATAGAAATTATGCCATATACCCAGCCATGCAGCAGGCGAGAACCAGCGAAGTCGCAGCCGTCAAGCTGTTTGAAGACGCGATGAAAACAGCCAGGGATATTCTTACCCCCTTTGAAGCTCGCATCAATGCCAAACAAGACGCGGTGGAAGCCGCGGTAGCCGAAATCGAGGGATACATTCGCGCCGCTATTCGCGCCACGGGTGGCGTATCCAAAGCGCGGAGCAATGATAGTGTGCCCGGCACCATACCGACTGGCTGTATCATCATGCCTCTCGTTCCCATGCAAATTATTAGTCAAAGAATCAACCGTTATCTTACCCCCATCTCACTGGGCGCCCTGGTTGATGACGGAAATGACCGGGACGGAAATCCAGTGACGCGACTGGATAACAACCATCCGGCGAGCATCGCCCAGCTCCGTCACTTCAACATCCCCAGTCCTTGGGGAGCCGCTCTACTGGAAAGTTGGCGGCAGGATGCCGCACACGATTACCGCCAGCAAGATCCAACCCTCCTTAAGGCAGTGCAAGACCGAATTGAAGCGGTGCTATGGGGGATATTTTCCAAGCGCTTGGAGATCAAGAGCATCAATGCCGCACAGGAAGGAATACTGGGCGGCGCCGTTGTCAACGTGCGCAACATTGAGTTGCGCCAGGATGCCAACCGAACGGACAGCCGCGTTTTTGTTGCCCTTCATGCCAAAACTGGTCAGTTGATTGCCGCCAACTACCCCACAGTGGGCTGGTTTGCCGCATCGGAATACCAGCTTAACCACCCCCAGTGGTGGTTGGAGGAAGATGACTTCGAACTGCCTACCGAGACCGTCATCAGAGAAAAAAACACAAACACTTACGCGCTCAGGCAGGTTAAGGCCTTTGTCGTATGGATTGACCGTATTTTGGCCAAGCAACCTAAAGACAGCGTCAGCCGCGCATTCCCCTGGTATGCCTTGCTTGGTAAACTATCGATAACGTTAAACACCGGACTGACCAGCTTTAAGTTTGACTTTAGCCCGGCGCCCGTCACATCCGGTAATGATGCATTCCTGCTGAGCATTCCCGACACATCAGGCCAGAAAGTTGTAATAGCGCCACTTGAAGTTCTCTCTCAGTCTATTGATGGCATTCTTGATGAATATTGCGTCAACGAAGTGCTCGTATTGCAAAACGACCCTGATGGACCATTTCAAGTGCCGGACAGTCCGCTGAAAAGTGAATACCTCGGGCAAATGGAGGCCAAGCTATTAAAGCACCACCTGATAACCGAAGTTGAAGTGCCTTATCTCCAGGTTGAATACCAAATCGACCTACCCGATTTTGGGGCTATTCAACTTACCCGAAAAGGAAAAATCTGCCCTCAATTCAGAGTCCAGGCGGCGCTTTGGCCCAACTTCAAGGCTCCCGGTTGGCAATTCTATTATCTGGGGTCTACAGACAGCCGTGCCACCGATGATGACCAATATCGCTTAGCGATTTTCGGTCGCAAGGACAATGGTCCGTTAACCGCGCTGGGTATCACTGACCCGAAAGTACTCACACTCCACTTCGGACGGAACTACGAATTACACGGCATTCCCGAGTTTCTGGTACTTTTTGAAAAAGAGAAAGCCACAAGCGGCAAGTTGGCGTCCGGCTATCGGGAAATGGGGGCCATACAGATTTGTTTGGGCACCCCTAAAAAAACACTGGAGAACAAACATTTCTGCCTGGGACTCGATTTTGGCACGTCTCACTCCTGCGTATATGCAACGGAAACAAATACTGCCCGTAATGTTATACCGCTAGATGTTTCCACCCCCACCAGAGATTTAGTAATGAATGTGATTTTGTTCCCTCCTGACGGCGACAAGATACTCGGCGAAGGGTTTATGTTCCTGGGCTGCTTGTCCGCTAAAGCGGCACAACAGGATCACAACGTAGCGCCCTCGGAGTTCAAGGTTCTTAATACTAATCAGGGGGAAGCCGCAGAACGCATCGATAATGGCATCCATAATCTTAGCGGACTTCCTATGGAATTCAGTTCTCGTGACGCAGAGGACAATATCAAGGAATATGGATCGCTGGGTGGCTTCAAATGGGGCGGACGAAATTCCGACCTCACGGGGTCGCCTTTCGAGGGTAAGTTCCACGAACTTTCCATCGCGTTCAACAAGGAACTGCTGCGTAAAGCATTTGCGCTGCTGCGATGTGAAGGTTATTCCAAGCTTGATACTTTCCGTGCCACTTTTCCAGAGTCTTTCCGGAGCAGCCAGATTATAGAGTATGCCCGTGATCTGGCGGTTATTATTCCGCAGATAGGCGCCGAAACAGGTATAAACTGCACGGGACTGAGCCAGGAAGGGCTGCTTGAGTTCAATCGCCATGCTAGTGGAGAAACTGAGTTAATCGGAAGCTTGAGTAATACCAGCCACGGGTTGCTCAGCGAATCGCTGGCGGCCTTGATGGCCGCCCAAGCTCACCAACAGGAGGCAATAGTCGGGCAAGGGTTGTGCATGGTGCTTGATATGGGAGGGGGGTCTACTGATATCGCCGCCTATGTTCCCGTTGACTATCTGGAAGGCATGGATGTTCCGCCGTCGCTGACTGACAGCATTCGCTATGCCGGGCATGACGTTCTTGAAATACTGGCGAAACCAGAGATTGCAAAGATACTGAACGGTGAAGTCCCTCTGATTGATACAAGCCCGCGAGGATGCATAAAGGTACTCAAGGTCGCCATGCGGGATAAGGTGGCCGTACGCCGCCTGAGGCTAAGCTTCATAGGTGATGAACAGTTCGAACCGGAAGTGCGCCAGAATATTCAACTTTTCTATAAGGGGTTGTTTGAGTATACCCGTCAGTTGGTTCTGACCTACCATGCATTCCTCCAGAAACAAAATATTGACAAATGGGATCTAAGCGTGGTGCTTCTCGGTAACGCCTGGCGTTTGGCCGACCTTGTGTTCGAAGCGCATGATACTGGTGATACTGGCGATGCCATGGGGATCATAGAGGCAATGGAAGACTATTTCCAGCAGCACTTGCCGCAAGAGATTAAAGTGCAAATCACTTTCCCCTCTAATCATATGTTTTCCGTTAAGCAGGCTATCGCTCTAGGGGCACTGAAATATTTGCCGACCAGAAACCCGTTTGCTGGGAACGGGGGCAAGGGCAAAAAAGCCAAAAGATTCGGTTTTGCCGGTTTGGATCTAACAAACTGTGAGGAGAAAAATCAGAAGCCACACCGCAATCACAGTGAGATTATCGAAGAATGCAACACTACCCAATCGGTAGAATTAAGTCCGCCTTCTAAAGAGTCCCCTCCAGTGCAGACCTATGAGTTTATCGAAGAATTCACCACACAATTGGCAGAGTTGAAGCCGCCGAAAGTAAAGGATTTGAATAAACTGCCGACGCAGCCGTTCATTGAGGAGTTAGCTCGGCGAGTTCCGAACGTGGACGCGGCGAAACAAGCCGTGCATCACATTAATGCTCGCATTAAGGAGGAATGGGAGGAACATAATCGCTCCGATCATCGCCTTATACTCAGTCCCATGCGCTATTTCCTCGAAGAAGTCTGGAAGCCCACTATCCTGCCCAAACAAAGTTGACATTTCTGTTCTGGCAAAGCGCTATCGCTCATGGCCGATACTCGTGAACAGTGTCGGCCAGAGCTTCTGGAGTAGAGCGAGCGAACCACTAGGAGTTTGTCGAACTTAAAAATGCTGTAAAAACAATGCATCCTGTTCAACGAACAATTCATTAACACACAGAAATTATTCATATGTCATAAAATGTCGTATTTTTAGCTGAATAATTGATGAATTTTTGCACGACTCAATGCCAACATTTTTCATGGAAGCCATAGAATCAATATGTTACAAATTATGTTGGTCGGCACCTTAAGTCCGACAAACTCCTAGAGGAAGTATTTAAGATGCTCAAAAGGGAAATAAATAAAAGTCTTCTTGCTTTGATGCTTTTTGCATTGCTGAGCACGGGTATTGGAAATTGTGTGGCAGCTACTCTACAACAACGGGCAGAAGCCCTGAAAAATGAAGTTGATACCCTCTGCGCCAATCTCAGCGGTGTAAAAGATGTTCCACAACAAAATATTGACGATCTTAACAGGCTAAGTAAAGAAAGCATCAGCACTAATGCAGTTAAAGAAGATACATTGAAATCGAATGAAGATAAGTTTAACGCCATTCGCAAAAAAGTCTTGCCTGTTATTGCTGACCATTATAAAACTGAAGTAGGACATATAAAATCATATGCTGAGAAACTCACTAAAAATTCTTCTGATGTCTTATTTCTTTTCTGGTTGATGGATGACTTCACAAAAGCGGTCAATTCAAAAGAAGCTAATAGCACAGATATTCTGAATAAATATAAATTAATTCATGATATGTACAAGGCCATCCAGAAACCCGCTCTTGCTGAAAAATACGAAAAACTCGACAAAACGATTCTTGAAATTCAAAAAATAAAAGAAAACGTTTCATCTCTTGGTATATATCTAATAATTATTGCTGTCGTCTTATTTATACTGCTTGTTGTTTTTTTGTTCGGATTTCGTCGCATTTTAAAAATAATTGAAAGCAGAATCCGATTTTTCACCAAGGGATATGATCGTCGTTTCAACGAAACTGAACAAAAAATTCGAGAGAAAAATAGCATTTTATCCGAAACCTGTTCTGCGAATTCTCCCAATTATAAAAACATTAACGAAAAAATACTTCGGCTGGAACAGCGGGTGGATACACTGGAAATCAAGTCCAGTGATGATCAATCACGCAAAGAACGCCATACCAAAGCAAACCTGCCTGTCACCAATAACACATATCTTACACGGCAAGAATCCCTTGACAAGATAGATAATTTGGTTCGTCCCTATCTTTCCAGAAATGTGGAAACGGTATCCCAGGTAAAACAATATCTTGAAAATACATTGATGAACATGGCTGCTCGTGTAGACATGCTAGATGCAACTCTTTTACCGGCGTATGCATCTTGGGATATTATACGCATTACCTTAGATAGCCAATTAGACGACAAAATTCTATTCTTTGTTAAAAATGGAACAAAAGCCCGAATAGAATTTATTACTCTTTTTGATGGGATTCAAATCAATGGAACCGTTGATAACATGATACGCTATGCTGTCAAAAATAGAGATGGGCAGATCAACAAAGGCTTAGTTAAGCAAAAAACATAATAACGTCAGGAGAAGCATGATGATGTCTGCGGTAAAAAACAATATCCTGCTGGGCGCGTTTGCTCTATTGGTCTTAGCAATGCCGGCCAAGGCCACTGATGTGGCTGTGGTGTTGGACGACTCCAAGGGAATGTGCGGTTATCTGGATGCACCTTTCAGCAAAAACAGATACAAGAAAACATTGAATATTCTAGAGGGCGCTCGCAGTGCATCCGGGCTGGATGTGCAAGTCTACTTTCTGAGCAATTTACGCCACTCTCAAGGCAACGCCGGTAGCACTTTTGACAAGGTGGTCAATTTAAATGCAGAAAACTGCACCAAGACATATAAAGCCCCGATCAGTTTGCTCCATGGTGCTTTGGGTAATGTAGGGAGCGCAAGTGCAACTGTATTGGTCACTGATTTATTGTTTGATGCTGGTGCAGGCGGCTCTTCGGATTCACGCAATGCATTTGTGACCGCCATTGATAACCTGGCTCAACGAGGTTCAGCGTCAAAAGAGAAGTGGTTTAATACTTCAGCCGGTATAGTCGGTATCATTTCTCCGTATAGCGGCGAGTACTGGACAGCAATTGATAATCGCATGGTGAAGTTGGCTAGTCAGGAACGCCCCTTTTATTTGGTTTGGCAAACAAGCGACCAAAACAAGTTTGCAAAATTTCTCGATGCATTGAAGGACCCTCTTTGGAAATTTCAAGCAGAAAACGATGCAGCTGAAAAACCAAAAGTAAAAACTGAAAAAGGTAGATCTGCGCAGATTCCCCCTGGCGTTACTGAAACGGTTAGAGGCGACATGTTTGCAATGACCCTGCTCCCCGTTGCTGCAATGGTTCCCCAGAACGCGGGTTTTACCGTCTCTTTACCAAAGCCATGGCATTCGACGGTGGGAATTCCCACATTTTTTTATGCACAACAAAACGCATTGAAACCCAATGAGCCGAGGGTGCTGAATTCCAATGATATGAAAAGAGAAATGATTAACCCTACCGAGTGCTTCTCAAGCACTCAATCACCCTTTGTGCTGCAATATTCTCAGGCGTGTGGTGAAAATGGTGCCAAGGAGTCGTTTTTCTACCAAAAAGACATTATTAAAGCTATCCATGTATTGTATCCGATCAATGAAATACCCCGTGGGATCGCACGTCAGTTGACTGCAACGAGTAGGCAGGGGCAGCCGTATTCCAATTTAGTAAGGGCAAGTTTCCATCAGAACCTTTCCGTGTCGCCATATTTTGTATTGCCTAAAAACACCCAAAGCGTGCTGGTCTTCGAGTTGTACCCTATTCGCGCATCGAACTCGATTTTCAGGGGCAAGGTTAAAGGCAGTCAAGGCCAATCAAAAGGACCGTTCGTGTTTTCGGTCAAGGAATCCTACTCTGCTGTTGGCTTCACTGAAGCAGACTATAAAACCATAGAAAGTTGGTCTTCCGAGGAAGAACCTTGCGGATTATCCAACTGTGTATCAAACAACCGTAATACTTTGCATTTGGGTGCGCTGCTCAGAGCGTTGGTGGACCGCTTGGGTAGCAATGCGAAGGCTGCGGAATTGTTGAATCGATCAACTGACCAGGGCACTGTTTCCCCAGAGATCAGCTTGACCGTAACGGAACGACGTTAATGACCCAACAGCATTGTGTACCAAGACTGCTGTGTCTATGGGGTGCAGCAGCTTTTGTTGTGCTGTTTATGTCTCATGCCTATGCGCTACCAGGGCCGCAAATTTATCGACTGGTCAAACAGGTGACCGCCAGGGTGAAAGCGAGTGATAGCCAGGGCAGCGGCGTTGTGGTTTCTCCTAGCTTGGTGGTTACCAACTGCCATGTAGTAGGTGGCGCAAAGTCAGTAAGCGTGGAGGTGCTTGGCAGGTCATATCCTGCAACCGTTGTTGAGGAAAATAGGGAGCACGATGTTTGCACACTTGAATTGCGAGCAGAACATCGCCTTCAACCTATTAAGGGTGCGCGACTTTTCAATACTTTGGAAGTGGGTGAGCGCGTCTACGCTCTTGGCGCCCCCTTAGACCTGGAGTTTTCTTTTACCGATGGGATCATTGCTCAAACTCGGGTTTTCAAGGGTGGAAAGCTCATACAGTTTACTGCGCCTATCGGCAATGGTAGCAGTGGTGGCGGTGTTTTTGACACCGAGGGGCGCTTAATTGGCCTCTCATCTTTCATGATTAGCGAGAAAGGTAGCGGGCAGATGCAAAACGCAAATTTTGCATGGTCAATTGATGTTTTCCCTGCCCGTGCAAAGGCTGCTGTCTTGAACTCCGTTCAGAGGATCGGTAATGGTGCTGCTTCGACACCGGCGCCTATAACAAGCCCAGATACCACTAGGGGTGTGCAGATCAACGGGCAGGATCAAAAAGATTCCGTTTGGGCGATTGCCTATCAGGCGAAGGATTACAAAAGTGCAATTACTTTGGCCAGGAAACGCATTTCCGATGATCCCCAGTTGTGGCTGGCATGGTTAAGGCTGGCGCAATCCGAGTTGCTGGTCAACAATTTGGATAAGGCGAATTCTGCCATTGACCGTGCCTTGCAACTTAATCCGAATGACGATTTCTCTCTTTATGTCAAAGGGGTGCTGTTACGAAAAAAATCTGATCCCATTGGCGTACAGCACGTCAAGCTTCGTCTGAAAAGAATGAATTCAGAATGGGCTGAAAAGTTGTAAGTATCTGTTTATTTCAAACCGTTCATTCTGTGCTGTGATATAGATGGAAAATCCAAGTTCCCGAGGGGGAGGTTAAAGGGAATTTAAGAAAGGATGATTTGTGTCTGCTATGAAACATGAAAAACAAAAAAAATGCGCAGTAGTTATGCCGCAGCCAACGCCGCCAACAAGCAAACGCTTGACGGTGCTTGCCGTAGTTAAGCAATTCAGGTTAGCTATTTCGGATTTCTGTAAGTCTGGCTTTTGTCGGGCAGTTGCAGTGTATCTGGTTACAATCTGGGCTAGATTTACAACCAACTTTCCTACCCTCCTGCTTACCTTATCGATACTTGTAGCCATGCTTGCCATTTTGATAATAGCAGCAGCATTTGGATCGTATTATCTGATGGACAAAACAGTTCGGGTGGACTGTTTTTCCTGTAAAGGTTCCGCAAACCCAAATTCTGAACGTAGTTTAAAAAATCCAAAAACTGAAATGCCGACTGTTTCAACTCCAGTGAAGAGTTCAAAGCTCCCGGAATCGCCTGAAAAGCCAATGACGCATCAACTTTTTAAGAAAATGCCGGATCCCAATATGCGGGCAGACATTGACCCGAAAGTGAATGCCGATAAGCTCAATTATGAAGAACAGAATAGAAAATTGGAGCAAATTCAAAGTCAACTGCAAAGTCAACTGGAGGATGAAAAGCGCAAATCTATTGAGGAAAGGAATCTCAGGGAGCAAGAAGCTGAAGCGCGTCGTGCGCATGAAGAAGAAATGCGCCGCCAACTGGAAGATGAAAAACAACGTGAAGTAAATCGCCATCTGCTGGAGGACGAGAAACGCCAAGCCCTGGAAACTTTGGAAAACGATGAAAAAATACTCAGGGAGCAGCGCGCCGTAGCGGAGGCCGCAGCTATTGCTGCGGATCGCAGGCGCGAGATAGCAGGCTTAAAGAACAAAATCGCGGCCAAGATTAAATCGCTTGTCAACAACCAGCTATGCCAATCTCTCCACAACCCGGAGGCGGAATTCGAAGTAGCATTGCTGCACACAGGTATTTTGCAGTATCCTCCGACCTTGAAAAAATCGAGCGGCAGCGTGCAATGTGACAAGGCAATCGAAAGCGCTATTCAGCGCGCGCAGCCGCTGCCTTTGCCGCCTGACCCGAACTTAAGCAGCGATGTTCTGGACGATGTTCGGCATATGATCGTGAAATTTTAACCCACACGCGAGTAATAGTGCTTATGGTAAGCATAGAAATAGGAGAACCTTTTCTGCGCGAAAAGGCTACTTCCGGTAAGCCCAGCGCAACATAACCGCGCCGGCAACCATCATCGGCAGCGACAGCCATTGCCCCATGCTCAAGCCCAGCGAGAGCAGACCGAGAAAATTGTCCGGCTCGCGGGCGAATTCGGCGAGGAAGCGGAAGCTGCCGTAGCCCAAGAGAAATAGCCCGGACATCGCACCGGTCGGGCGCGGTTTGGCGGAGAACAGCCAGAGGACGACGAACAGCGCAACACCTTCCAACGCGAACTGGTAAAGCTGCGAAGGATGGCGCGGAATATTGTCGATTTGGGGGAATACCATGGCCCAGGCAACGTCGCTCGGCCTGCCCCACAGTTCGCCGTTGATGAAGTTGCCGAGACGCCCGGCGGCCAG
>JBAYVP010000008.1:0-39529 GCA_041674485.1 Sulfuricellaceae bacterium | reverse complement strand
TCTTAATATTATTACAAAAAATGATGTAATTGGGTATTTTAATCACGCTGCTCAATATTAATTAATAATATAATAATCCGGTGTTGAGGACGCGGTACATTGATCTGAGTTGAAAACGCTGTATCTACCGTGCCATCAGCGGCGCACACTATGATTGACTGAAAAGTTCCGGCAGGCATTTATTGTTCTTCTTCACTATCAGATTCTTTATCGCAATCATCGCAGGCATCATCAAGGAATTTGCCATGAGGACACTTTTCGCACCACGGATAATAACTGTTATGTGACTCAATCATAACAGCAGCTTCAGCCTGCAAACGTGCTTCAACAGGATCACATTCTTCACAATCAAATTCAAGACTAATACCATGAGGACAAACATCATAAGTTACAGTTTCCTCCCCAAGACAAACAGGACAATCATAATTAATGTCACAGCCATGCTCACAAAAATTTTCTGGATTACAGTAAAGACATTCCAAATTAATGTCTAAACCATGCTCACAAAGGATAATTTCTTTACCCTCTTGCTGGTCTAGTTCAAAATCATTTTGTTGAGACTGCAAATATTGCATTTGCGCCTGCAAGTCTTCTTGCTCGCTTTCAAATTCTGCTATACGTTTATTGGCCGCTTCTATCTGTACATCAAGATCACTTTGTTGATCTTCGGATAACGTCACATCCTCTTTTTGTTTTCGCAGAAATTCGGCTTCTCGCTCATGCAGTCTTGCTGAAAACTCTACGAATTCGGCATGCGTATAAAGATCAGCATAAACTTGATTTTTCTTGTGGTATTGCTGACGGTTATAGGTAGAACCATAGCGAGCATTCGGGGTTGCTGTAAACTTTTTATGTTAAGTGAAAGCAGCTACATTACCCGTTTTAACAGGTTTCGCCTTATATAATAATCTAATTATAATAGTTATAGATACCAAAGCAGAAACAAAAGCAATTACCAAAGAACCAACTGACCGCACATCATTCTGAGCGTAGCCTAAAGCATCTTTTATACCCTGCATATCCAAACCAGCACGAGACAGTGACGGAATGAAGGAGAGGAATAAGAATAATAATAGTGTAACGTAACGCTTCATAACGCTCACCTAATCCCGATCTTCCGCCGTTTTATATTCGTAGAATTCATGTATCTCGAAATCATCATCCAAATGATCCCGTGCCGTCTCTACAGCATGTTCGTAATCAGGCGCTCTACCAGCGAACTTTAACGAATAAGCATATTCAAGCTCGCTTGTCAGAAAGCGCCCAGTGCTGGCGCACTGAATAACATAGACATGCTGTAGAGTCCGTTTCATTGCAATTACGCCTTGTTTGATGGCATATTAAGCGCCCTGGAATCAGCTACCGCAGGACTGTTTTCGTTAACCTTGTGTTCAACTGCCGGCTTGGAATGAGCAAGAGGTTTGATGGCAATAACGCGCTGTTTTTGAACTTTGCCAGTCGTTACCAGTTCGATGGTGATTTCCGCCGTTATCGGGAATGGCAAGTGGCTCAATTTATCGAATTCGGAAGAGTCAGAAAACGGATATTCGCTACTGGCGAAGCCCTTTGCATTTCCTGAACTGTCATCAAGGTTAGTTTCAATGAAAAGCTTGGTAGAGTCATAGGATTTGCCTTCAACCGCATCCTTGAACTTTTTCATACCAGTTACTTTAGCGGTAGTAGTGAATTGCATTTTTCTTTCCTTTCATGCAGCGCGTTGAGCCAGGGTTTACTTGTTTCCCCAGTTGGCCGGGCTGGGAGGTGTTTTTGTGTTATGTTGTCCTTTATTTGTTATTGTTGTTATGTTTCGTTATTTAGTGGCATGTTATTGTGTTACGTTATGTTACCAATCATTATTCGAAAGCATGGCCGGTATAAGGTTCATCGGGGATGAAGAAATCGGTTAATTCATCCAGTACACGGGCAGGCTTCAGTCTGTCAGCCATGCGCTTGTGGAGTGGAATGGGACTGTTTTCGTGACTGGGGATGTGCAGACGGGGCGGCACTTTTTTGAAGATGCCGACTTTGTCAAAGGCGTTTTGTACGCTACCTTCGATTTCTGCAACAACGGCCAGGGCGGAGCCGCATTGACGGATTAGCCAGTTGCACATGGCTTCATAGCTGATTTCAGTGGTCTTTTGAATGGTGCGGATGACGCTTTGTTCTTCGCTGATCCAGCCAAATGCCGGGTAGGCGGCAGCGAGGGATTCACCAGGATTCAATAGGATGTCGAAGGGCATTACCCGGTCAACGCTTTTGAATTCGACCTCAACACGACACCAAGAGGATTCTTTGTCGCCCAGTTGTTTGCCTTTTTCGTAGATGCGGGCATATTTGCCGTTGATTCGGTGACCGACGTAGAAGGTTCTGCCCTTTCCATTGGGTCTGTACCAGTTGCCGCGTTGTTCGCAATCCGGGGTGCGTCCACCGTTGTTGTAGAGGCCGGTTTCAAATTCATACTTGGCTTGGTCTACACTGTAATGATCACCGTTGTAGTCGTCATGGGCTACGTCTACACGGGTCAACTTGGGACTTACGGCGATTTCGGTCAAAAAGTCGTGCAGGCGCTTTTCCCAACCGGGTTTTGCGGCAGCCAGGCCTTCGCCGGATATGCTGGTTAGCAAGGTGTTTCTTTGGCCACCATAGCAAACCAAGCCGAAGTTATCGCCCAGGACGTAGGATTTTTGATAGAAGTGGCGTCCACTCGGATTTACGGCGGTTATGCTGTAGCCTAAAATGCGTTCGAGTTTCTCGGAGTAGTGAAGTATCAACTCTTCGTCAGTAACGAGGTGACCAGCACGGCTTAGGGTGGATTCGTGGAAGGTGTAGTTGAGCCAATCGACAAAGGCGCTCTTTCCCCCGTAACCCCGGCGCTTGGGAATGATTTTTATTTTGCCGCTATCGGTCAGCACGATCTTTACGGTTTCCTGGGATTCTTGTTCGTGTGCTTGGGTTTCAGGGGAAACGGTTGAGTTGGCCACCAGGGCTTGACCGGAGGACGGGAAAAAAACGGTTGTAAGACCGTTAACACCGTGGCGAACATGGATGTTGGCCTCCGTACTTTCCCCCCCTGTTAGCTGGGGGGGGGACTCGGACGTGTGGGCTTCGGGGACGTATTGGCAACGTTTGTGAAGTTCCTTTAATTCAAAAGAACTCAGTGGAACGTTAGGGTTTTTGCGGGTGGATTTTTTGAGGGAGGCCATTTTTATCAATCTTCTTCAGAATTCTCAAGGTCAATCTTTTCAGAATTGGCTTGCCGCCATTCACTACACCAATAATCCAAATCAGCGTTAAAACCATCTACATGGGAATGTAAAAGCGAAATATCACGTTCCAATTCAGCAATATCACGACCAACAGACAACCATTGCGAAAAAATGGATTGCCAATCACCATCAGCCTCACGAACCGCCTTACTTTCAGCAAGCAAATTCTCTTGATTTGATTGCAATTCACCGAGTCGTCCAGTTAATGTATCTAATTCGGAATTAGTCTCAGCGATAACCTTTTTAAACTGTTCACCTTCCGACCGAACACGATCCATACGCGCTTCAGCATCGGCTATTTGTGAAATACGGTCAGACATTTTTCGTTACTGTCACGGAAAATTCAGTTTCAAGAAGTCCACGACCAAGTGATAAAGCACACATTACGCAGCCATAACGGGATTCATTTGACGGGCGCGGAAATCCACACGCCGGACAAGAAATAACGGAACTGGAATATTCCTCACTTTCATCATAACTATCATGATCTTCAGGATGGCAATAATCAAAAGGCGGTTCTTGCTCATTAGGATGACGAGCAGAAGGGGCACCGCAATATATGCAAACAAACTCTTTTGCATTTGATGGCGATTGAAAGCTAGGCATGGCTAGGCGCCTTTTTCGTTACTGTCACGGGAAGTTGAATGCCGTAACCGCCACAACGGAAACATGGAATCCATGTGTAACGGGTTGCTCGACCGCCTTCACCATTGCAATGCGCACAGGGAAGAAGGACTTCGCGGCGAATGCTATAGGCGTCTATGGTGTTTAGGTTGCGCTGAAGCGCGGAAGGCGGAACAGCGTTTTGTGCGGCAGTCACAGCGAAAATTCCTTGTCTAAAACCATCTTTGTTAAGAGAGCAAGGTTAATCAGGCGATAACGGCCAAACTCCATAACGGGCAGATAGCCTTTGGTGATCCAGCCGTTCAAAACGCCAATATCGACGCCGGATAAATCAGCAAAGCGCTCTCGCGTCATAACCGGTACGTTTGGCAATTGACTCAAGTCAGGTAAAGGTTCCATAATCACGTTATCCCTCCATTAGCCGCCTTTAGCCGACAATGCGTTTATTCAGTTCGTTAACTACGGAATAGTTAACAAAAATCAAAAACCAATGTCAACTATTTTTTAGTTAATGAAAGATCGTATAGTCGAAATAATCGAGCAAGAAACGGAAAGCCATCGAAAATTCAAACACTTCGAAGAGCTAACAGGGATTGGTGCGCGTAAATGGCAAAACCTACAGCAAGGCAAACAACGAGCAAATGACGAAATGATTGAAGCAATCGGCAAACGTTGGCCGCAATACGCCTACTGGCTAGTAACAGGTGAAACCGACGAGGCACACGGACACACAAGCCCCATTCTTGAAAGAATCAGGGCGGACTTGAAGAGGGTGGGAAAGGCGGCGTAACAGCCGGAAAAGTTTATAAAAAGTGGTTCAAAAGGAGAATGTAATGGGTCAAAAACAAGATGGTCGTTATTGCGAAAATTGCCACAAGAATGTTATGGCTATAGGATCAACACCTAATCACATACTACACCTCATTCTAACCATTCTAACGTTAGGCTTATGGGGCATAGTATGGATAATTATCACTGTATGGAAAATTGGCGGGTATCGCTGCACGGAATGCGGTAGTCGCGTCTAAACACATTCAGAGAAAAACCATGAAAATCAAACTTACCACATTAGCAGCGCTGTTACTGTCATGCAACACCTATGCCAACACAACATTAGACGGTATATGGAGTTGCCAACTACAGATGAAGACCAATAGCAACCCACCAACTTATCAAAACTACTTCTCAATTCATTCCAGAGCAGATGGTCAAATGCTTTTCGCAGGACTGCAAGAATCCGCCGATTATAACTATTTCGGATATGGGCTAGGCGCGTTTAACGGAAACACCTATACCGGGTCAAATAAATATGCAATGCCTTTCAGTTTTGTTCTAAGCGCAGACAATATTCTATCTGGAACAATGGACGGAATAGATAGCACGAGACAGCAAAGAAGTTATAACGTGAAATGCACAAAAGTCTGGTAAGAACGGATTATATTTTTCTATCGCCCGTTGACCCAGTCAGCAACGATCCGGCCAGCGCCAGCCGCAAACCTCCGTTGAATTGCTCAAAATATGGGCAATTTGCTCATTATTTCGACTTTTGCATAAGTCAAATCTATAACCCCTCAATGACGATCAAGACCCCCCCCTTCCGGCTGGCTTGTTGATGTGCAACCAGACGGCAGAGGATTTAAACGATTCCGCAAAACCCTGCCCACTAAAGCCGAGGCTCTAACCTACGATGCCTGGATTAGAACTAAGGCTACTCAAACCCCTGAATGGGAACCAGCTAAACGGGATACACGACGTTTGTCTGAATTAATCAAGGTTTGGTATGAACAGCATGGGGTTAATCTGCGCGCCGGCAAGGATACATTCAGCCGGTTAAATCAAATGTGCATCGCTATGGGCGACCCTGTGGCAGATCGTTTTAAAGCCGACCTGTTCTCTGAGTATCGATCTAAACGTTTGAAAGAAGGTATTTCAGCAAGTTGTTTAAATAGAGAACAGGCTTATCTTCGTGCCGTGTTCAATGAACTAAGCCGGCTGGGGTTCTGGAAAGGCGATAATCCACTTGCCGCTGTGCGTCAATTTAAGATTTCTGAACACGAGCTTTCTTATCTGTCTTTGCCTCAGATTGAAGGTTTGCTGGCAGAATTGAAGAATGGCAGAAATGGTGATGCACTGTTGATTACGAAAATTTGCCTTTCTACGGGCGCACGATGGAGTGAGGCAGAAGGTCTAAGGGCTTCTCAAGTGCGAGACGGGCAAATCCATTTTTCAAATACGAAATCCGGGAAAAACCGCTCTGTGCCTATTGATAATGATTTGACGAAAGCACTACTTGAGGCGGCTGCCATGAAAAAGTCTGAAAAGATTTTTGGGTATGCTTATTCGGCGTTTCGGGATGCTGTGGATAGAATGGGATTGGAACTTCCGAAAGGGCAGCTTACTCATGTGCTACGCCATTCCTTCGCCAGCCATTTTATGATGAATGGAGGCAATATTCTGGTGCTGCAAAAACTTCTTGGCCATTCAAGCTTAACTATGACGATGCGGTATGCGCACTTGGCACCGGATCACCTCCAAGAAGCGAAAAACTTAAACCCTTTGACGCGGTTGACACTTGGTTGACAGCACCAAAACAAAAGGGGCTAGATTTTCATCTAACCCCTTGTTTTTTTGGTGGGCTGTGTCAGATTCGAACTGACGACCTACGGATTAAGAGACTGCATATAAAACAATATGTTAATGATTTATAAGCGAAACCTTGCGAACAGTACAAAACATAGAAACACTTTAACATCAGCACATTAGCGAACATAAAGAAACATTCTCGAAGCTGAGTGCTGCACCGCTAATGCACCTGTGATCCTTTGTGATGCGTTGCCTGCACGGCACGGTCACGCTGATTTATCGTTACGGTAACGTTAATTCAACCCGATTCCTATTGATTTGTATTTGTAGACGGAATTTAGATGAACCTGGCTATTACCGCTGGTTTTGATCTTGATTTTATATCCTACCAGGCCGAAGGGTGGGGCAAGCGAAGCGCGTCAGTGCCGGCATCTCGATACCGGTGATCGGGCAGGCTGTGGGCAAAGTGTGGGCAGGGCTGTTGATAACGTCTTTTTGTTATCAACAGAATGGAAAACAGTTTTATCGTTTTCCATGCCCCTGTCCATACGCTCGGACAGTTTCATCGTCCGATTGTCCACAGCCTGATCCGCGCGCCATATGTTGAACATAGAGGATTTCCGACAGTTTTATCGTCGGTGCAAATTTTAAGCAGGCAGCTTCGCTTGACTCTTTTACGTTTTCAGAAATAGAATTCGCGTGTTTCAACGTTGGCTTCGTTTTCAGCCCGACTGATGTCCGCTAGACATCACCCTTAGTAGCTTCGGCTACGAACCTTGAAGCCCCGAACCTGGTCCTGAGACGGGGCGCTTCGCAAGAAGTCGGATGGCTGAGTGTAATTTGCAATCCCAAGCGGGGAAATCATCCCCCGCAAGGGACTATGGTGTTTTCCCCTTTTTTGTTTTTCGGATATTAGGGGGAAATATCATGAAGCGCATCACCATCACAATTAGCGAGTCCACAGCCCAAACAATAGCTGAGTTGGTAAAGGCTTGCAATCTTGCAAACAAAGTGCCTGAAGGAAGTCGTAACGGTTTTACAAGTCACGGCACCCTAACTCCAGCACGTTTGTTAACTATGTTGGCAGAAGACGTCGGAATGGTAATCACGCGACCTGGAAGTTGGGAAGCATCTAACATGCACCAAGTGCTAGTTTCGCATGGTTACGACATTTGACAGCAATGCCTTACCAAAGCTGCATCACAACGCACCCGCCGGGCATCGCCAGGCAGGTGTGGATGCAGCAGTAAATGTAACCCACCATGTTGCAGGATGTTTTCCGCTTGCGCAAAACATCACATGCAACATCACCGATGCGCCTGTCTCTTTTTTTCGCGGCGAAGCCAGCGAAAAAAGAGACAGGCGCGCGCATCCGGCGCAACGCCACTATTGACGCCATATCCGGCGCCATACCCTCAGCGCGAAAGCGCGTGAAATATCTGAAACAGGACGAAAGGACGAGCTTGCGGCTCGCCGGCGAAAGGCCGGCTTGCCCGACTGACCATCGGCTCCGATCTCCGGCTTCGGACATCAAGCAATCGCGCCGCCCGGCGCAAAATAAGTTAAGGCAAAAACCCATGTAAGCAACCAACTAGAGGCCAAACTAGTAAAAAAAGAGTAGCAGTACCACTTATCACATTACTATCTGGTCTTGGTTGTGCAAAGGGTAAAAAAGGGGTTTCTGAACGCAAAAGTTTTAAAAAACGGAAAAGGGAAAATACAAAAGGGTGAAATGGGATCAAGAAATTTTGGCTTAGGCTCGCGCAATATGGATGTCGCTGGACAATTTGCGCTACAGCGCGAAATGGAATCGTTCAAATCCGTTGATACTATGGCCGAACGGTGGGGGCAGTTTTGCACCTGGGCAAAAGACGAAGGCATCAAAAAAATGGAACAGATTGAGCAAGCCGATCTGATCCGTTACGGAAACGAGCTGGCCGGTCGCGTCGAACGCGGAGAAATGGCCGCCTCGACCGCACAAAATTACGTCTCGGCCTGCAACCGTGTTCTGGAAATCGCCAGGGGCGATAAAGAAGTGTGGGTTTCACCCACCAAAGATTGCAACATTCCCGAGCGTAGCGGCATCGCTGGTGAAGATAAGGCCATGCCCTTGGAAGTCCACCAAGTCGCGAAGGAAGCCGTAAGCGAACGCATAGGCGCATTGATGGACGTGCAGCGAGAGCTTGGCCTACGGTTCGAGGAATCGGCTAAGTTGGATGCCCGTAGCGCTTTGGCTGAGGCGCAAGAGCGAGGGGCGGTATCCATTGAGGACGGCACCAAGGGAGGACGGGATCGCGAGGTGCCCATCACCAGTGAGCGCCAACTCGAAGCATTAGAACGCGCCGCAGAAATTCAAGGCAATGATCGCTCAATGATCCCCGCCGAACAAAGCTACGCCGAATTCCAGCGCGAGGCCTACGCGGAGGCAGGCGAAGTCGGCATTCGTTTTCATGATGAGCGCCACGAATACGCACAATCGCGCTACGAAGACCTGGTCGGTGCACTTTGCCCAATAGAAGCAGGAATCAAACACGGCCAGGCGCACTACGAATACCTGGCCGAGCAGCTCAATGTGCAAGTTAACGAGGCGCGCGATCTCGACCACAAAGCGCGTGAGCAAATCGCCGAAGAACTCGGACACGGCAGAATAGAGGTAACCAATGCCTATCTCGGTTGACGATCAAATCCACCAGTTGTCGCACAAATACGTGCGCCACGGCGGCAAAAGAAACCGGCGCCAGCAAGCGCGCCGGCTGGCCAGCGCCTGCGACTGGATAGCCAAAAACCACGGCATCAATCGCATCGAGCAAATCGGCAAGCGCCAGGTGATCGATTTTTACCGGAACCATCGACACTTGGCACAAAGAACGATAATGGGGTACTGCTACGCCTTCCGAGAACTGTGGGAGTGGCTGGGCAGACCAGGCCTGCCGCCAGAACCGCAACACACCGGGAATGTATTGTGTGACACGTCACAGCCATAATTATTTTTTGGGACAAAACGGGTTTAACCCGTAAAACGCCTATTTATTGAGCATTTTCGACGCCAGCGCCGGCGAGATTGAGTCTGGCCAGATCGAAAGTCCATTAGCTAAATTTGTTCCCGCTCACAAGACCTTCACCGAACTTGAAGCAAGCCTTGAAGGTTTTCAACGGTCGACGCAAACAATCATTGTCGGCTAGATCAGAGGGCAAATCCAGGCGCGCGGCGAAGATAAGCGAGGTTCTTCTCGCTTACCCGAAGGGCGGCGGGTTCATCGCCGTCGAGCCACCGCGCGCCTGGATTTGCACAAAGAACGCTTTTGATTTCCGGGCTTGCCCGGTGAGATATTCTTTAATTATTACGCAATGACTCAATCTTATATACGGAATCATTCAATCAAGATTGCTGATGGCCGCAGCTCGACTCATACCATAAGCAAGTTTCGAGGATAATGCTGGAATGAAACCCCGCATGGATTTTACCGGGCAGCGCCTCGGCCTGTTCAAGTTGCCGCCAGTTCCCATTACGGAACTGACCGGAAATGAACTTGGCGAAGGATTGTCGCGTCGAGAATTGGCATTGGCAGCCGATGCCAAGCTACGCGAATTACAGCGTGGGGCTGGATTGTCTAATAACGATACAGGCTGGTTGCTACAAATAAACAGGAAAGGGCGCAATAAAATGGGCGATAACGCCGACTTGTCGGCGGCTGAATCAAAGGCCATCGCCAACATTGAAACGCTGGTCAGATATGCAGTCCTGGCGGAGACTCACCCCGATGTGGAACATCACAATCCGCAGGTTTCAGAGGTGCATCGGCTCTACGTGCCGCTGGGCATTGCAGGGGTGCTTTACCGAGTAAAACTTACCGCCAAAACATTTGTACCGGAACTTGGAAAAGGGAAGGTGCTACACGCACTGGCTGCGGTAGAAATAGAAAACGCCCCGCTGGGAACCTTGCCTGCGCATGAAACGCCAAAGACGCCAAAGCCGCAAGCTCAACCAACCACGGAGCGCACACTCAGTATAGCCGATTTGCTTGCCGGTGCAACCCTCTCCAACAACTCGCCATTTAGCATCATTTAACCATTACGCAATAGCTCAATCGAATATACGGAATCATTCAATCAAGATTGCTGATTGCAAAGCTGATGGCCGCAGCCCAGCTCATGCCGCGCGCCTTCGCCCAGGCGTCTACCTTCGCCAGCATCTCCGGGGCGATACTGAAGGAGATAATCGACCTCCTCCCCACTTCGTACTGTGACGGCACCAGCCGGGTACATGCAGGTCGAAGTAGAGAGGTTAAGCCGAGACGCTTTTCCGGCAGCTTCATCGCCGGTAAAAAACAGATGAAGGCTTGGGCGCGTGGCCGATACGAAAAATGCGTTTTTTGGCATTTTTCCCCGCAGGGCGAAAAACAGCTTTATCGTTTTTCGGTGAGGCCACGCGCCCAAGCCTTCAACAAAACCGCTTTTTATTGTGCCAGTATCCGAAAACTGAAGAAGAAAGGGACGGTAAAGGGCTGCACTGGAATAAATGCCAAGAAGGAGTTACATGCGCTGGCAGCGATTGAAATAGAAAACGCCCCGCTGGGGATATCCCCGACCTCCGGCGACGAATCGTCGGTACAGTCAGGCCAGCCAACCACGGAGCGCACACTAAGTATAGCCGATTTGCTTGCAGGTGCAATCCTCTTCTTCAACGCCTCTCTTCAACTTCGACCAATTCCACCAAGCCAGCAACCATGCGTAAGCATCTTGCCAACTCTGTTGCGGCTTCCGCTACGTCTGGTCGTACAGAAATCTCGTCGCATAGAAGTGCTCCTTGGTGAGTTGAGTTACTAATCGCATTACTAAGCATTTTGATCGTTTCCAGAATCTCATTTGCAGTCAATGCATTATTTGCCATTTATTCTCTCCTATCCCCGTTCCCGATGCACGATTGTGGTTTATTCCACAATAGTGACGAATACCCTAATTATTGCATAATATTTACTTACTTTATATTATATGCAACGATTCAATCAAGATTGCTGATTGCAAAACTGATAGCCGCCGCTCGACTCATGCCGCGCGCCTTCGCCCAGGCGTCCACCTTCGCCAGCATCTCCGGGGCGATACTGACGGAGATAATTGACTTCCGCCCCGCCGTCTTGATGGCCTTCTTGCCGTCGGGCGCCGCGTCAATAAATGCCTCCGCCGATGGTTCAGTTGCTGCTGCTTTTTTCTTTACGATCGCCATAAAATAACCTCAATCATTCCATAAACTCAATGGAAAACTGCCGTAATCAAACGTTGCACCTCGAACACCGCCTTTTCGTCCTTGCCATCCTCCAGCACAGATCGGCCAAAGGCTGCCGCGTCGGCAATCGCCTTGCGTCGGCCAACCGGCGCATTCAGAAACAGAATGCCCTCTGGCGTCGATTCCGCCGCCTCCTCGTTGTCCCGCCCTCGTGCGTCTGCCATCGCAAGGAACGCCATGGCATGCACATCCTGGACAGCGCGCATTTCCGCCAGCAGGCCGGCCATGTCATCCAGTGCCCACACATCGAAGCTGCGCGGCTGGAACGGAATCAGCACCAGGTCGGCCAGCAACATGGCGGCGCGCAATGCGGTATTGTCTCGTCCGCCGGCATCGATAATGATGTCCTGGTAACGTGACCTCGCCAGCGCCACTTGCTGGCGGAGAATCTGCCCATCGGAGTAATGCGCCGTGGCCACCGCCGGCACACCGTCACGATTCCCCAGCGCAGCAATCAGCGAGCCTTGCCGGTCGCCGTCCACGGCCAGCACATCGCGCCCCTGGAGCACACGCCCGACCGCCAGATTAAGCGCAGTGGTGGTCTTGCCCACCCCGCCTTTTGTGTTCAGAACAGCAACTATCATGTTTGCATATCCTTACCGTTGTTTAAACATCGCAATGATACAATCATTGCGGAAACATTCAAGCATCATATTGAGATTCATCTTGAATATAGTGACATGTCACCATATAATAAACACCGTGATTAAGACCTGAAAACGGGAGAACGCAAATGGAGGATATGAACACCGCACCGAAGAAGCCTGGTCGCCCGGTCACTGGCACGGAAGCCATGACCCCCGCCGAGCGCCAGCGCGCCAGCCGCAGAAAGCGCAAGGCTCAACGCTTCGAATCTTTCCAAGCTCAGCAGGTGAGTGTGATCCTGAGCGCCGAAGCATCGCAGGCGCTCACCATGCTTTGCCATAACCGTGACTTGTCACAAAAGGCATTGCTCGATCAATTGCTGATTGCTGCATATCGAACTGAAAAGAATGCCTTGCCTGGATAGCGCGGGTTGATATTTAATCAAAATTGGCGCAATATCGAGCCATGGTGATGAAACCAAACTACAAACCCCCGTTCAGCCGGTTCGTGAAAAAGGCTCACAAGCCCCTGCAACTTGCCATTGAGGATGCGGTAGATGAGGTTTGCGACAACTCGGAAATCGGGGAGGCCAAAGTGGGCGACTTGGCTGGGGTCTGGGTCTACAAGTTCAAATACAGTCACCAGGAGTACCTGATCGCGTATCGTCCTCCGACACCAGAGGTGCATCATCAGGGGATAGATGTGGAATTGTTGATTATCGATTTCTACCAGATTGGCTCGCATGAGAATTTTTATAACGAACTCAAGCGGTATCTGAAATCGGGAGGATAGAGAAATGGCACATGCGATGACCGCAGAGGATCTGTTCCAGAATCTCAAGCTAATGCCGGTCGCAGAGCGGCAGAAGTTTTTCGTGATCCTGTCAACGAATGCTTTCCGTGGTGAGGATATGAGCCACGAAGAACTGTTCGGCCACCTTGCGGGTGATGAGTTCACCGCCCAGGAAGCCACCGAATATCTGGAGGTTTCGATATCGACCTTCAGGCGATTTGTTACCGGCGGAAAACTGAATCCAAGCTCAACGGTTGGCCGCAACCAAATGTTCGCCGTACCAGACTTGAAAGCCTTCAAGAAGGCACTGAAAACGGCCAAGGGGTAAAGCTGTAAGGCGGCCACCACGGTGCGCGTAGACGCCGATGTACTGGTGTGGCTCAAGTCCAAGAAAGGGCTACCAAACTCGCCTGAACTTGATCTTGCGAGAAGCGATGCTGAGAGAAATTGGCTGAAGCGAAATGTTCACCATTCTTCGACATTGCCGTGACAAGTCACAAATCCGATTGACTTCATGCCCTTTATGGCATATATTTAAGTTGAGCTTTAAGAAAACGGGAGAAGCAAAATGACTTACATGATTGCATTGCTGGTGGTTGTGCTGATCGTAGCAATGGCGAAAGATGGGAGAGACTTAACCAGTGAAGAACACGATGAATTATTCCGGTTTCGTGACGAAATGAACGATCCGGCTTATAGCTACCTTAGTTACAATATATTTCATAGTGATAATGACGATTGATCTGTTCATAGCGTCGCCCCACGGTAAAGCCGCATAGCGCCCTTGGATGTTGAATGCTAGTCATGAAGACCAACTCATTTCTCCTTCTGATGATGCAGTGATTTTAGCTCTTCTTCCACCAGTTTTTCAAGGTTTCAGTTGCTTGTTTCGCTTGGTCTTGCTGGTATTGCTTCTGATGCAGTGATTTTAACTCCTCCTTCACCTGTCTTGCTTGGTCTTGCTGATCCGCCTGCCTTACCTGGTCTGGGTTGAGTGTTTTCGGCGTATCGTTTATCACGACATCTTTCGGCACATTCTGCTTCTGATACTGTGGCGATTTCATCTCGTCCTGTGCCTGCTTAACCTGATCTGGGTTGAAAAATCCCAGCGGATTGCGGGCAACCTGCGCAGGGTCGTAGTTCTTGTCATTCAAAAGATTGTTATTGCCGCCATACATTTTCGGAGTGGTATCGAGGGGCTTCAACTCCACTTTAGCTTTTTCCACTTTATCAAACACCACCTGAGCAGTGCCTCCTACCCCCTCGTGTCTCTTTTGCTGGGTTTCGACATCCCTCTGCACATTCCGCATGTCAGCCGTGATGCTGGACGGAGGCAATGACGAATTAGCCGCGCTTTTCGCCTGTTGTTCCCTGATGGTTTCGGCAGGATGTTCGAGCTTGTCATCGATGTTCTCCGCCATCTTCGAATGCGTGGACGAAGTCGCTCCGTTAGGCCGTATATTCTTCCCATCCAAATCCGCCCTAATCCAATCTATGTTTGCGCCATTCTCACCCTCTTTCGCCGACGACGGGAGAAGCGGGTTTCCTCCCTGCTCTTTAGCCTGCCTCTCAAACAACTCCTTCCTGGCAGCAAGCGATTCCGGAGTCACTATCATCTGATTAGCATCAGGAAAAACATCGGGATTGCCTCTCATGCCGATATGATTTTTTGCAAACCTATCCGCGATTACTTCCGCTTTCGCCCACTGATTGGCAATATCCGACTCCCCACCACCGCCAACCTTTCCTTTCAACTCGTTGGCAAGCACCTGCGTCAAATTGGCATTGATCCCATCCTTGTTCGATGTATTGAAGGCGATCTTGCTGGCGATGTCTTCGGATAGGCCGTACTGTTTCGAAGCCTCGCTCATGTACGACAAGCCCCTGTCAATTTTAGCGCCGAGATTGACACTACCGCTCACCGAATCGCTGTCCTTGACGCTAATCCCCCGGTCGCGCGCCCAGGTCGCAGTAACGCCGGCGACATCGCTGATTTCGGCTTTATCCATGGCTTTGCGCAATTCGTCGTATTTTGTTTCATCCATTGCCGTTATTCTTCCAGATGCGTCTGCATTGGCTTTAAACACTTTAAAAGGAATCCCAGCACTAGCGGCAAGCCCCGCTGAAAAAGCATCACTACTTTTAACACTATTCGCTTCCGCAAACTCCTCAGTAAACCCCTTAACCCTCGACATCTTCTCCTCAGTCGTCAACTGATCGCCGTATTTATGGTTCGTTGACGAATCGGTGCCCTTCACATGAGTCGAAATAGAATTCCAAGCCTCACTGGTCGCGGACGCAATCGTGCTGGCGCCCTTAGTGGCATACGATTCCGCCTCCGTGGCATGTTTAGCCTGCTCGACACCGAGCTGCTTGTTAATGGCGCTGGTGAAATCCGGCTTGACCGCCAGCGAAGACAAATTCTGCTTCACCGAATGATGATCATTGCCGAGACCGAACCCATGGACATTACCGTAGGAATCCGTACTGTTGTATCGGTTCGAGCCAGCCCAAGAGCTTGACATATCGACCTTATTCAGGCCGACGTTGTCCATGCTCAAATTGCCCTGGTTCATATTCCCCGTAGCCGCACCGCTGGCGCCTTGCGACGCGTTCTGCATGGGCGACATGAAGTTTTGCATAATACCGTTCATGGCCACCTCGCCGCCCTTGGTTATGCCATACGCGATGCCTGGTATGGCAATCACCATATAGCCCATAATCGACTGTTGTGAAATAACATCGCTGGAAATCATGCCCATAGTCTGGAGCGACAACCCGCCGCTCAGGGCGGTATCGGCCATAAGCTTATTGGCTAGCCGGATATGCGCGGAGAGATTCAACACCGCATAGAGCGGTGGCCAGAGATTTATCCAAACCATCGTCATGAAATAGGTTTTCATGATTGGTATCGCATTATGAGCATTCGCCAGAATAATCAGCACCAGGAGCGGATACACCGTGTAAATGATGTTTTCCATGATATTGCGGATAAGCGGCATGGCTTGTTCAGCGAGGTTCCCCATAGTCTGGTACGAACTATTGGCTGTGGCCGCAGCTTGCGCCCTGGCGTAGGCAGCGGTCACCGCAGCCGGATCGCCCATCATTTGCCCGATAGCGCCTTTGGAATCGTTATACAGATTGAGAAACATGTTCTGCTTGATGACATCGGAAGCATTCATGCTGGCCTTGAGCAAAACGCCATAAGCGTTCTGGAGATTCGTGGCGAACAAGGCGCCGGTCACATCCGCCCTATTGTATTTTTGCCCATAAAATTTGGTGGCCGCAAGAATACCTTGATCCAGCCGATAGGTCAGCCCGTCCAGCGGATCCACATGCAAAGTTCCATTGGCCACCTCATCGCAGTAGCCGATTTGCAGATTCTGCCACTGGTCATGATAAGTGGTCATGCGCGCCGGATTGACGTTGGCCACGATATAACTCCAAGTATCCGCCGGCGTATTGCCCTGGAAAATCCGCTTGAAATCCAACTTCCCCTCGGCCATGCCGGCATTGATACAGTCCCGCGTGAAATAAATCATGTCCGCCTGCAAAATGGGATCGGCGATCCTCATGCGACGGGAATCCTTGATCAAACGATGGCCGAACCCGAGATCGTGATCGCGGAATGTCAGCGAATCCAACTGAGCCTTGGTTGCTATATGATTAATATCGAACAAAGTAGCGTAACTCGATTCGAACGACCGGGTGAAAAAATCGCTGCCCTGCGTAACCAGCGCCGCTGTGGCTGCCAGGAATACGGGCACATCGGCGACTATTTTCGGCGGCTGCATGCTAGTCTTATCGACGATAGCGACGGTGGCTATCGGCAAGTTGAAAAAACAAAAGGCCACCATTGCCGAAATAAGCCATTTCACCGTGTAATCCTTCATGTAGGCCATGGTTGCAGCTAAAGTCGCTCCGAGCACGAGCAGCATCACCGTCTTGGACAGGTTGGCAAACCCCGCCGACTTCATCATGACGGAAATGCTATTGAAAATGACCCAAAGCTCATCAACGCTCCAATACGAATAGATTTCCCAGACTTCAGTATTGCTTATCGCCAAGGAAAACCCGGGGGAAAGCAACAGCAAGGCAAGCAGCGCCGCCAGGAATTTAGTGGATTTCATGATTTTTTCCCTTCGACAAGCCAAAGCGCGATTTTCCTATTGGTTTCAGGAAAATGCCTATGAATTATCTGGACGCCAACCATACCGACGAACATGCTTGCTGTCGCCAAGAGGGTATTGATATACACCAGATCGCCAGCAACCAGAAACGAAGCGATAAGGAAAACAGCCCATTTCCGTGGCGTGTTTTTGTGATCTTTGGGTGTGCCGAGCACAAGGAGCATTAAAAAAGCGCCTGCCGAAGAAGAAAACCAAATGTCGAACTTTTCAATGACCGTCAACTCCCCACCGGGAACCAGAAAAAAGAACAAAACAGCCACAGCGAGAACATAAATCAAGGATTCTTTTGCCAGCTTCGTTGTATCGACCGCTTTTCCATCTTCGCGCCCTGCCTGGCTCTTGTCGGACGGGCGCCCCAACCACTTTTCAAGTTTGAAATTGCGTAGCCAGACAAAAATCCGGAAGGCGCAATAAATGTGATAAATCAAGATAACAGCGGGCACCAAATACAACACCCATTGAGTACGAAACCGAGTGTCGGCAAGGAAAATATCGACATTAAAAATCAACGCGAGCGTCACGCACAAAGCAAAAGTGACCAAAACAAAGCTGGACTTGTCGCTCAGCAAAAAACCCCATAATTTCATTGGAATGGATTTGAGCGCTGACAGGTTTGGCATGTGATTATCCTTTCTCATTCTTGACAACATGCATTGTTGTTGTCATAGTTTCCAACATGAAGGCACAACTTCTTATTAGCGAACGATTTGATCTGGACAACATGGCGTTCGCCGATGTCCTGCTTTGGCAGGTTCCTGCACCGGTATTGGGTAGCACCCACCTTTACAAGTACAGCTTGGCTTTCGTAAATGAACACAGTAACCATAGGCGTTAGCAGCATTGAGGAAATTTCCGAGCGCTTCCTGGAAGCCTGGAATACCGGCAAGCCGCAGGGTGCATACCGCAGCTTTGCAACCCAGGAATTGCTCTGGAAGACGCTGACCTCGAAGCGCTGGGAAATCCTGAGAGCCATGACCGGCGCCGGGCCGCTGACCCTGCGCGAGACGGCGCGGCGCGTGGGGCGCGACGTGAAGGGCGTACATAGTGACGTCCATGTGCTCTTGAATGCCGGCCTGCTCGACAAGACCGAAGAGGGAAAAATCCTCTTTCCGTTCGACGCAGTGCATGTGGATTTCATGCTGAAAGCGGCATAACCCCTCATCAGCCACCCTGCGACAGCTGGAATTGCAGGTTGCTTTGCAAGTCGGCGGGAAGTGAAGCGCTCATGGCGCGCTCCAGGTTCACGATCTCCGCAGTGATGCTGTTGACCGCTTGCAGCTTGGCATACACATTGACCATATCAGCCGCATATTCCTTGCGGATTTCGGTCGCCCTGGCAGCAAGCTTCTCAAGCGCCTCCTTCTTGACCGGGCTTTGCGACTTACCACCCGCGTTGCCCAGTGCGTCGCGCACCTCCTTTAAAGCCGTGGATATAAAGGCCGTCGCATATTCGGCGGCAATCGCCTCCTTGTACTTGTTAATCATATAGTCCGCCACTACGGAATTCCGCATCTGCGTGGCCACGGACAGCATTTTGTAAATCGGAATCGAAGTGGAATTGACGAAGGCAATATCCTGGGCATCGCTTGGTTTGGAAGCGTTCAGCATATTGTTTTTAATGCTGTTCATACGCACGTCAACCATAGACAGGAACGAGTCGAATTCAACGCCTTCGCTGGGAAGGCTTGCGTCAAGGAATATCGGGTTCTTGCACTTATTCTGCTCGTCGCAGGTATAAAGACTCAGCTTGATTTTATTGGTGGCGGACGGCGTACCAATCAACTCGGCGATGGAGTATTTGATCGGAGGACGGCTTTCGGTGGTGTAGGCAACATCGCCGATGGCAATCTTAGGGTCATCGTCATGCGTCTTCGGGGAGAAAATGTGGGGTCCGATCAAGCTCATGAGCAAGTATTTGTAATTTCGCGCGTCTTGCGGAAAAAAACTGTCCGGCATCTTGTTGATCGCTTGCCAGGTGATGTTGCCGTCAGCGATCTTCTCGTCCAATCCCGAAGCGGCCGCAGCAGCATGTGCGGCGACAGGCGTATTCTTGCCGATATTTTTGATAGCATCCAGGGCTGCGCCAAAGTCTGGGGCAACCCCCTTGAAGGCATCAGACATCGCTCCAAGAGTCAATTCGCCTTTCGCCTGGCTAATATCGTCGCTGGCCTTGATGATGCCGGTGGCGACCTCGCAGCTATCCACGTTTAATTTGTTGATCTTCTGCGCCGCATCATTAAGCTGCTGCATAATGTTCTGAATATCGGGCGACATAGCCGACATGGCCAGCTTGAAGGCAAAGCCGGCCACAGCGCCAGTGCCGATTTGCTTGAGCATATTGACGAACTCTTGTGAGCTGATATGCGAAATTCCGCCAATATACGCATCGAGCGCGCCGCAGCTGTTCATCTTGAACGACGGCGGCGTAACGCTGGCGAGCTGGTAGTTCTTGCTCGGCACGCGCATGAACATGCTGCCGCCAGTGTAGTAATTCATTGTTTGTCCGCTATACGCGCCGCCCGGCGTCACATTAGTGTTGGCGCCGTCGAAGATTTCCTTCATGGTGATCGCGCCAACGGGATTAACCGCCAGGGCAACAGCAAGCAGTACCAGAACAATACGTTTGATGACCATGTTTTACTCCTGTTTGTCAATGCGTTATGGTGGTGTAAAGCTCAGAAAACTGAATACACGGAAACATGGCATTCAAGGCGCTCTAGAACATTTTAGTAGCCAGGCGGATAAGTTGAACCGGTAATCCAAATATCCAGGGTGTGCCATGCGTCCGGGTGCCCCGCGTAAGCATAGATGCCAAACGACCGGTCAAAGTAGACGGGCTGCCCCTCGACCTTCCCGATAATTTCGATGCCCTTATCGCCGACAAACTCGGAGATCGGAGACCCAGAGATATACAGGTAGCGCCGGCAAACTTCTTCCGGGGACAACATTTTCCCCATGGCTTTGTCTTTAAACAAGACACGCCCCCGATGGGTGCGCAATCTCCGCCAGTAACCCTTATCTAAACCCCGCATGTGGGTAAGCACAACACCATGGAAGGCTTCTTCGATTCGCTTCGGGTAGATGCGCGCAGTTTCGCCAGTCTTCTCTAAAATCTTGATAAAGAAGTCGTGGTTTTGTTCAAGAATGATGGCGCCAAGGCCATTGAAAATATCCTTATATTCCGAAAAAAACGTGGCAAGGCATGGATCAAATTCTTTTCCGCCGCCATTATCGAAGATGAACCCCACGACGGGTTCGCGAACGGCATGCCCCGACTCGTCGAGAACAAGTCTCTCAATTTCTTGGTCGGCATCGTAATCAAGTTTATCGCGGAGCTCGACCCAACAACGGGACGAAATCTGATAGCCATCAAAGTCGATGGTCACGAAGCCGTGCCCATTCACCAACGATTCGTCGGTGAAGGTGAGCGTCGTTTTCAGGTGAGGTAAGGGGGCATCCGCTTTGCCGAAATCGGATATGATGGGTTTGCTCATGCAGTACTCCTGTTTGTCAAAATACTTTGGTGGCAGCGTAAAGCGCAGAAAATTGGATGTCCGGGAACATGGCATTCAAGGCACCCTCCAATACATAATAGCGGTTGCTTCGCTTTCTGATTGGCGCGAGCTGCCTGTCGATCAACCCGAGGTTCTGCAACCATTTGATGTTTCGATTAATGCATTCCGTGGAAAGAAGTCCATCTATTGCTTTTTTGAACTCTGGGAGAGATACCGTAATCCACTGCTCCAGACCTCCCATCTTGATCATTTGAACCAGCATCACAGCTTTAGGTCCTGCATTGGTATATTTATTCGGTCTAATGTGATCTAATGTTTGGTTGATAGCCATGTAGAGTGCTAAATCATTTGCATCCCATTGAGTCGGGAGGATTGGCTTAGGGTGAGTCGGCACAATAAGCGCAGAAAATTGGATGTCCGGGAACATGGCATTCAAGGCATTTCCGAACACATAGTAGCGGTTGCTTTGCCTCCTGCATGCTGATCTGCGCGAGTCGATCAGCCCGAGGTTCTGCAGCCGTTTGGTGTTGTGGAAGATACTGG
Source organism: Sulfuricellaceae bacterium (assembly GCA_041674485.1). Classification (GTDB taxonomy): domain Bacteria; phylum Pseudomonadota; class Gammaproteobacteria; order Burkholderiales; family Sulfuricellaceae; genus JAGXQV01. The sequence goes on along the minus strand of JBAYVP010000008.1, from coordinate 18,147 downwards.
CTCCGGAGATCAGTCCATCTGTTTCTTTTATAATCTTATGGAAAGAGACCTCAATCCACTGCTCCAGAGCGCCCATCTTGATGAGTTGCATCAGCAACATGGCCTTTCCAACATGCTGCCCTAGCGCTTGGTTGATGACCATGTAGACTGCTGAATCATTCGCATCCCAGTGAGCAGGAAGAGTCGGTGCAATCAGCGCTTCGCAGCCTTTGCCTTTCTCCTTGAGACAATTTTCATCCAGGTGGATTTTGATCTGCCCGTGTGATAACAAAAAATCAAGAACAAAGATCAGCTCTTCATCCGACATGTTTTGGAGTTTCTTTTGGACATGCTTCTGAGTTTCCCAAATATCCATAAATGTCGCTTGAAAAAACAAAGCATGCTCAGCACTTTTTAGCGGTAGTCTAGTTGCCGGGTTGAACAAACCATTAGACAATTTCATTTCTCCTCAACACAAAGGTTTGTTGGTGGCGCAACGGACGCCCTCCAACGGTACGCAACCCGGCTACACTCCGGGAGCTTGCAAGCGAGCGGGGAACCCAGCCTTTGCAATACCGTCCGTTGCGCCACCAACAAATCCTAATTTTCTTCATTTGTCCTGGCGCCAGACTTCAAATCGTTAATCGCCCATGGATCAAGCCCCAGCCTCCGTTCGAACGTCAAACGCATAATCACTGACACAGGTCTTGTACCGCGCAACATCTGGTACAGATGGTTACGCCCCACCCCGGCCTCGACTGCCAGCTCCTGAAGCTTCACGCCGGCGACGCTACAGACAAGATTCACGCTGTACGCCAACGGAATTTTCCGATGGGACAGGAATTCAAGAACCTCAACTAATTCCGCCGTATTCATTGCACACAATCCGAACATTTGTTATAAAAGCGGTGTGGAGCGGCAAGGGCAGCGCTATCACTGTTCTGTGCGTCTTGCATTTGATAGCTCCCTTAAAGCAGCACCCCGGCAAAGGTGAACCCGGGTTCACCGAGCAACCTTCCGGGCATATGACCGGCAGGTTGCAACCGAACAGGACGCGCGGCTTGCTTGACCGCTCCACACCAAAACTGTTTCTCCACTGTGGGAGACGTATTCATCCTCATCAAATTTGAATGGAGAGCGCTCATGATCGACAAAAATGTTCTTGCCACGCTGATTGCTTCCGCAGTCGAATTAACCAAAGCTGAAATCCCGTATACCGATAATCCGCGCTCTATCATTCATGACAAGCAGGAGTTGGACATCATGCTCAGTTCCAACCTTAACGTAATCCTGAATATTTATAGCCGCCTCGCCGACGAACCGAATTACCAGGTTCAGCAGCCGAACTTGTAGCCAAACAGCATCCTTCCGGCCATGATGAAAGCCTCCAAACGGCCCACATCTTCCTTACCGGCGGGATGTTGCAACAGCACGGCATCCCTGATTTTTTCGGCGTACTCTGTCATTTCCCGCTTAGTCATTACCCCATCTTGAAATGGTTCCGTAGACACTGGCTGGTTCAAAAAATCCTCGATGATTTGTTCCCCGCTTCTGGCCATATCATTTTCCCGCTGTTCTGCCCTGGCTGCCAGGGCGTTGCGCCTCCACCCTTCTTCTTTTTGAATCAAATGCTTCACGTTTTCTTCGCTCATTTCATTTCTCCTCTTTATTTCAAAAAATGCACAGTGGAATATCTCCGGGTTATGGAGCTACTTCCGCACCAGTAAACGTTGCGTAGCCTCCCAGCCGATAAGCCGAACGGTTGCCTGTAGCATGGCTTCCCCAGTAGCGGTTTTGCCGAATTCATCAGGGTGGTGACGCTCTTCCACCAGAGAGACAATCTGATCCACAAAAGCTCGGGTTTCGGATGAATCCAGGGACTTACGGGGAACATTCTCCCCAGGCAAGAATTGGCTCATATCGGTTTCTTTCATTTCACTTTTCCTTAATAAATTTCAATCAACAAAATCGCCTAAACTGGCGCACTTCTCTTGCTTGCTGGTTTACCCGCTGGCGCACGCGCCGGCTTATAGAAATCAGGTTTCCGCTTGCCGCTGAGAATATCCGCCGGCAGTTCGCCAAGCGTTTCGGCAACCAGCGCCACGCGGATTTTTGCTTCGTCGTCGGCATCGGGATCGAAGTCAGCGCGCGACATAGGCAGCAGCTTTTCTTTCCGCAAAATGTCCGCCTGGCGCACTGTTTTATAAACAAACGTTCTAACCCGGTGCCACATCGCCTCTTTCGCCGCTTTGCTGTCAGCGGTTTTAATCTGCCCCACCTCTTCAAGCGTTGAGGCCACGCGAATGTAGTAATCGAAATTCACCAGCAGATCGCATGCCTTGTAGCCATAGGGCGAACCGAAGCTAATGTCCCCGATAACCAATGGTTTAGCCGAAACGGCTATTTCATGCATCAGCCCCCGGCTCTTACGCTCTTCCAACTTCGATCTCAGATGCTTAACCGCAGTCGAGATTTCCTTGTCGATTTTTTCGATTTCCTCGGTTATCTGGATCAGCAGCATGTCGGCATAGGGATTGTCCTTTTCGGTCAACATCCACAACTGGTAACACACATTCGCGAAAGTCATTACACCAGGAATTCCCTTGACCACCTCAGTTTTTTTGCGCCCGGTGAACAATTTCTGTGCCTGCAACGTATGCAGCGCCATTTCAGTGGGCTTGATCAGGCGGCCAGGATATATTATCTCTTCGCTCATTTCACTTACCCTCACTCGCGATATTAGAGTTGCTTGTCAATCCACCCTTCTTCTTCCAAGGATGGTTTTTATTTTTTTGAGGGTAGACACCCGTCCACACCTTTTTCGGCTTCGGAATTGGAATTGGACTATCAATGTGGTTTTCATTTAGCTTTGGCACTGCATCAATTGCTTCAAATAGCGATTCAATTTTCGGCATATCCAAGCCATCCACACCAGCCTGATATTTGCGAACGATCACTACAGGCTTGTCGCCTTGGTCTTGTATACCAACTTCAGAAAATTTGTGCTTCTCCCTAAGCGCGCGGTCAAGAGACGCCAATGACCATTCTGGAAACATATCTGCCAAGCACAGATAGCGTTCGCGGAGCGATGTGATTTGTTCGAGTTCTGCCCATGCTTTCCAGATTTTCGTTAGAGAATCGAATTGGGGTTTGGGTATGCTCTTAGACATGGGCTTGCCTAGAATGTGCAAGGCCAATACCGTGACATCGGTTTTACTTACAGGAAACAGTTTGCATATCAGCCTGACTGTGGCGCCACGAGCAACAAATGTCCGCAATTGGTTTTTTATACGCCTGTGGCCATCACATTTATTCAGGAGATTTTCGAGACTTTTTTCGTCAACATTTACAGTAATGTGGCCATGGGTCACCAAGCGCTTGATCAGCGGAATCAGTTCATTTGGCGGCATCTTCCTGAGCGCATCCATCATTTCCGGCTTTGCGTGCCAAACGTCCATGAACACAGCCTGAAGCAATAGCAGTGATACATCGCACTGAGATTTATTTTCATATTGCATCGTTGTTTGCATGGTCAAGACTCCGTAGTTGCAGCAAACAAAACGGAAAATGGGATATCCGGAAACATGTCATCGAGATCGAGATAGCGTTGTCGGACACTCGGGTTGCTGAGTGACTTCCATGCCGCGTAAATCGTGGATTGTGTTTCTTCGTCGGGCGACTTTGGCCGCCCCTGCTTGACATCCAGGCACAACAAAGACCGCTGTAGCGCCACAAACTTTGGACTCACCCTGAAAAGTTGATACATCATCGCTGCCGATGCGCCGCGCCGGATAAATTCAGTCTGCAGTTCGGTTTCGGCTCGGTTGCTTGATAGCCTTTTTAGGGCAAAATCAAGGTTGGCAGCATCGCCCCACGCATGTACAAGCGGCCTATTTTCGTTGACAAGCTGAATAAAATCCGAAGTCGACAAGTACCGTAGCGTGTCAATCTGCTCGCGCCGGAACCCACTGTTCGCAAGCCCACGAAGTCCTTCAGATTCAATTTTCGCGAGAAAATGAAATAAAACCGTGACTTGGATATTCGTGGGCAGGGGATAAGTTGTTACCGGCGCTGCTTGCATGATCTACCTTTCGCTGTCATGGTTTGTGATAAGTGCAGAGTTGCGCCGGCGTATTGCATCGAGCGCGGCCTTGCCTCGCGCAAAAGTCTCGGCGTCGGCGGCCAGTGGTGCGGCAAGCGCCGCCTCTTTTCTTGCTTCTGCCGCCTCGCGGCGGGCTGCTGCTGCTTTTTGGCTGAGGGATTTTTTGATGTTGGACGGGTAGGGGCGAACTTTACCGGCCTCGATGATCGCTTTAGCTTCCGCCTCAACCACGTTTAATCCATGCTTGTCTATAAGGGCATTGATTAACAACTGGTCTTGCTCGTTTTCGAGCACAAAAATTGAATCAGCAGCAGCTGCATAGCTGCTGCTTTTATATAATATTGATACTTCCTTATTAGCTACAGTTGATTTTTCACCTCTCGGAGAGTTTATTTTTAAATCCTCGGAGGGTTTATTTTTAAACTCTCCGAGAGGTGAAAAATAAACTCTCTTTGATTCTGTTGAATATTTCTCTGATTCGCTATTGATCTTATCAAAATTGAGCCGATATTTGGTTTCGTGTTGCCACGTCTGACCCATTAATTTATTTGTTTGTTCGGATTCGATCCAGCCTGAGTCTTTGAGTGTACGCAACGCTCCGCCCACGACGTTTTTGCCATAGAGTCCTCCGAGCGCTTCAACGAAATTATCGATCGTGCGCCTCACCCAACTGTCATTGCCTGGCGGAAGCGTCCTTTGCCAAAATTCTAGTAGGGATAAACATGCAGCTGCGGCATGCGCTTTGCCGCCGAGCGCATCGACGACCCACAGATCAATCCGAACGAAGCGAGCACCAGGTGGGTGCAAAATCAACGAATGCTTCATTTTTGTGAGTTAAAGCTGACCGCGATCAAGCATGGCGGCTAAATCACTAGCCCGAAAATACAGTCGCCGCCCCCGTCTGATTGCAGAATTCCGTAGCTCGCTACCGATACCTTGCTCACGGCCTAGAGATTGCCGGATCGCAACGGGCGATCGATGCAACAGGTCACTTACTTGTTTCAGATCAAGCAAAATTCCATATTTTGTTAAAATCAGATCTAATGTCGTCATGTTTGTTTAAACCCCGATAAAAGTGCATATGCGCATTATAAGCACTCATACGCACCTTAATCAAACAATTTTTAACACTTTGTGAGTATTTTTATGACATCCATCGCTGCCCGCCTCCAAGATATACTCACCGGACTTAATAAAACCGCAAAAGCCATGGCCGCCGAAACAGGCATGCCTTATCGAACGCTACAAGGTTATTTGCGCGGAGAAAGGGAGCCGAATCCTGAAGGCATGGAAAAAATTTCCCGTTTGGGAGTGAATTTGCATTGGCTCATAACGGGTGAAGGCGAGATGCTTCTGGGCAGCTCTCAAGACGCCGAGAATTTTATTGTTAAGCGTTACAAAGAATCTAGACTAGAAGGGGGTTACTCGGGAATAAACGCGGTCGAAATGGCGCAAGACCCATGGGTAATGAGGCAATTCGTCCAAAATTACAACGATAGTGATAACGAAATAATCTGGCAGTCAATACCGAGCTGGGTAAGGCATTACGTTAGCCATTTATCGATCACCCAACTGGAAAGATGGCTTGAAAAGCATGAAAAAAGTCAATCCCCCATAAAAAACAGCCCATTCGAAATGCGCTATTACCCAGCGCTCATGGGGCGAATTACTGAAGCGATAAAAATCCATTATGCGGAATGGTTTAACGATCTCGGAGAAGAAGCTACGGCGCGCCTACAGGAAAAGCTATACACATGCCTATACAAATTAGGGGCAAACAATGAAAAACTACCAGAAACCACTGATATTTTGGCGATTCTTGCTTTAGCTAGAAAACTAGGCGCGATATCAATTGCCCCTGGCGACCCCTGTCCAACATTTTCATCCCCTCAAAACGCCGCAGGGCAACCCACAATCAATCCACCATAAAGCATCAGCAAGAACAATAAACGCAGCCAAGGCGTTTCTGGCACATTCCTGCGGCATCCGCCGATTGCACTCATCCCGCAATCAACCTCAATCCATCTGCGAGCTTCGCCTAGCGAAAGAGATTCGGGCGCGAACGGAAACACTTATCCACATTTTCTGTGGATAAGTGAGAGGCTGCATTGCGCCTTTCGCTTGCCAGCCAGCCCCGGACTGGGGATTGATTAAAAAATAGTCAGACGCACCCACGGCAGCATCCGGCTGGCGAGAGTCCCCGCGTAACGCTATACTTGTACAGCGCTTGAACATGGAGACCATCATGCTTGCAATCCGACTCCCCGCCGAGATCGAAAACCGACTTGACGCCTTAGCGAAGGCCACCGGCAGAACCAAGACCTACTACGCCCGCGAGGCCATCCTGGAGCACTTGGCTGACATGGAAGACCTCTACTTGGCGGAGAAACGCCTGGAAGACTTGCGCGCAGGGCGCAGTAGAACCTATACGCTGGAAGAAGTTGAGCGCGATCTTGGTTTGGTGGATTGAGCTAGACGACGCGGCCAAGAAAGACTTGGCCGCGCTGGATAAACAAGTATCCCGACGCATCGTGACCTTCCTGCGTAAGCGCCTGGCACCACAGAACGACCCGCGCGCAATCGGTGAACCCCTCAAAGGTTCTCGCCTTGGTGAATTCTGGAAGTACCGCGTTGGCGACTACCGAATCATCGCCAACATCGAAGATGACCGGCTCCACATTCTGGTGGTGCGGATAGGCAATCGCAAGGAAGTGTATCGTTGAATCCCTGTCTCGCAAATGCGGTGAGAACGAAAAATCATGAAAAAGAAACTCTGGGTGCTTGGTGAATATGTTGGGCACTTGGTAATTGGCGCAGCGATGTTTACTGCTTTGCTGTTATTTGGCGGAATGTTGAACAAGCTTGTACAATGGGCGGCACCGATTGTTGGCGACGAATCCTTTTCCGGCTTGATGAAGATCGTTGAAAAGATAATACTTTACGCAGATGTTGCGTTCATTGCCTGGTGGGCAATTTATTCAACGTACAAAGCCATTAAGGAGATGATTGATGAATGAATTCATGCAAGGCTTCATCAAAGGCGCGAAGGAAACGCCAAAAGGCTTCTTTGCTCCTGCTGTTGCCATTTGGCGGTTGCTGGCTGGTGTAACCGAATCGCTTCTGCGCAAGAAGGATAGCGGCGTAAAGCACGTTTGATGACCATATTGTTATGGATGTCATCGCTGTATTGGCTATTGGCAGCGGACGTTACCTGCCAACAGAAGTCCAGGTGAAAACCATGCCGTTGCAACACTCGCTCAATTTCAGTGGTTGATCAGCGTTTAGGCATGAATCGCCACCTCCCCGAACTGGTATGTTCGAGGCGGTAGCTGTGCCAGATTATCCTCGTGGTCTTCGAAGTAAAGCTCTAATGCCTCCTGCAAATTAGCTACGGCTTCTTCTTCGGCATCTCCCTCGCCGGCCACCTCGACATCCAAGCAACTACGGCACGTCTCCTGCACGCAAATACGGTGAGCCTCCCGTGTGTTATCCTTTATCGGCAACCTCCTCGATCACGGGGAGAGGCAATCCACCGATCTCTATCCGTCGGCGGATTTCACCCGGCGGATGAGGCCGGGTGTGGATTGAAACACGGGGAGAAGCCAGCCCGTCAAGCTCTTGAACCAGATCTTCGGCGCGCAAGTGCGTATAGCGCTTGAGCATCTGCATCGACTTGTGGCCGGAAATCGCGGCCACCTTCGAGTCTTCCAGCCCCGCCTCAACCAGCCGCGAAACGGCCTCGTGCCGCAGATCATGAAAATGCAAATCGTCGATTTTCAGTTCCTTGAGCAAGTTTGCCCAAAGCTTGTTGAAGCAATATGGGTGGCGCTTCCCATCTTTTCCAGGCTCGCCGAAAAATATCAGGCTTGTGTCAACCGGGCGAATGGGGTTGTCTAGCGCCAGACGAAAAACTTCTGTCGCCTCGATGCTCAAGGGAACAATACGAGCGCTCCCATTCTTGGTTTCCGAAAGTTTCACGATCCGGCGATTCAAGTTGACTTGGTCGCGAGTCAGCGACACCAGCTCGCCGGCTCTCATCCCCGTGTAGAGAGCCAGGCGCACAAGCCAGCCGAAAATCGGGTTGCTGTGCTTTTCCGCAGCTTCAATCAGCCGCTTTTCTTCACCCTCTGCCAAGCGCCGGTCACGGCCCTGCCCTGGGCTGGGTTTGCGAATCAAATGCACTGGGTTGGCCGCAAGCCCAACACCCCATTCCTGAATTGCTACCGTGTACAAGTGCCCCAGCATTGCAAGCTCAAGGCGTACAGTGTTCGCGCTTTTGCCTTGCTCCAATCGCCAGTCGCGATAAGCGGCGACGACATCGGGCGTCAGCGCCGCCATGCTGTATTTGCCAAGACGTGCCAGCAACGGTTTGACGCGGTTTTTTTCCCGTGATTGAGTGGTTGGTCGTTTGGTGGTGGTAATTTCAGTGAGGTAGCGCTGCAGCGCCGCCTCGACAGTCAGTCGCTCGGCCGGCGCACGATTGATATATACGCCACGCACCATTTCATCCTCGACGCCGCGCGCCCAGTCCTCGGCGTCACGTTTGGTGCGAAATGATTTGCAGGAAGTTGGCCATCCCTTACGGCGGATTGTGGCCTTGTATTTGCCGGAAGAAACCTTATCTATCGTCGCCATCGCGCACCTCCATTTTCAATGGATTATATGCGCACTGCACCTGATTTGCACCTGACGACAAAATAAAACGGCCTACGCAAGCGTAGGCCGTTGTTTTTCTTGGTGGGTTGTGACAGATTCGAACTGTCGACCTACGGATTAAGAGTCCGCTGCTCTACCAGCTGAGCTAACAACCCAAGATTAAAAGGTGAAGTGCAGTCAGGCAATAACCACCCGCGCTGCCCTGAAAAAATTTGATGTTTGCCCAGACATTAATCAATTTCAGGTTGTGCAACATCGGAACCGGCGACTGGAAATAACATGTTGCACTACCTACTTTTTGCAATACATCAAGTGCAGCCCGATTCAGAAGCCGCTATATTACAGCTTTTGCGGCTGATTGTGAAGAGCCAGCCTTGTCGAGCCACTTGCGCTGTATAAATTTTAATCTGCATCATCGTAGAATCAATGGGTTACAGTGCAAACAATGCCAATAAAAAAATATATTATTGTTAAGTGATTGATATTTATACTGGGGTGGAAATTTTGGCATGATTTTTGAGGCGCCATCAAAAATACCCCAATAGGGTAAAAAAACGTCATTTCTTGGGGTAAAGTGCTTTTTGATGCCGTTTTTTCACATTAAGAATCAACTGGTTGCAAACAGCGCAAATGGCTCTTGTCCAACAGGGTAAATTTGTTCTCGGCACGGAAAAAAACCGATTCACCGCAGAGGACGCGGAGGACGCAGAGGAAGAGCATGAGGGGTTTTCCTCTGTGTCCTTTGCGGTAAAAAAGGTTTTGTTTTTATGGATTGCCGTCATGAGTTGAGCCACGTTGCGGCTCAGTTTGCCTGGGATTCATGAATGTTCTCCATCATTGATTTTTATCATGAATTTCTGAGAACAAATTTACCCTGCCTTCACGGGTGAGCGAAATTTGCCTATGAAACAAAAGACCAGCGAGGGCGTGCGCAATTTATGAAATATCCGTGTTAGTGCAGGGTTCTATCCTTCGCGCAACATAGCTTGAATTTTTTCCCGCTCCCGCACGGGCACAATTCGTTGCGCCCTACCTTCCCTGTTTCTCGTGCAATGGGCATGGCCTTTTTTTTGGATAGCCAGAAATTGTAGATTCCCGCTACGGCTTGCGGCAGCATGTCGGCGCAATCCCGGCTAACTCTCGAATCGTTTTCTTCGTCGGATGCGTAGTCTTCGCCTCGGCGTTGCGCTTCTTCGCGGAAGGCGCCGGATAGATGCAGGATGGGAAAAGTCAGCTTTTTCAGAGGCTCATTGCCGGGACGCAACCATTCTTCCGCAGATAGCGCCCACCCCAGAATATAGCCTTCGCACCAGGTTTGATAATCAAGGCGCTTATCCGTGGCGGAGTGCGGTCTCAGGATTAGCCTAGGGGGCTGGTCATTCTGGAGGGCGTTGACCACGTCATTGTAGAAACCCATCAGCAATGACATGAATTTCGTGGCCTGTTCCAGCGATTCGTATTCAGGCGCCTCGCCCAGCGCTTCCGGCATCCATTCGCCCGGCGGAATGATCTCGGGGCTGCTGATTACGGCGCACAGGAAGCCTTGCAGCTTGTCTATGCGCATCGCTTCGCCCTTGAACAGGGGCGTGTCCAGCCAGGTTTCCAGTTGGTTCAGTTCGTTCTCGGTCATAGTGGTTTTTCACCTGGATAAGCCATGCATGTTGTTCCAATAGCCACGGTAAATTTGTTCTCAGAAAAAATGTAGGGTGGATAAGCGTGAGCCGCATCCACCTTTCTTGCGCCGGCACGGTGGATGCGCTACGCTTATCCACCCTACGACTGCGACTTTCATAATTGTTGGCTATCATTGATTTCCATCATGAATTTCTGAGAACAAATTTACCCTGTTCCAATAGCTTGCTGTCATTGCATAATCTGCTTGCCTTGGATAGTATCGCCCCCGGAGCCGCTCGTTTCGATAGCGCTCATCCTGCCGGCAAAGACCGCCTGGGGGTAATAATTAAGCCCATCAGCGGTTTTTTCAAGCGCCCACCCTGAAAACGACAAATTCGGAGGCATCTCAATGAACTCAATCTTAAAAAATCTCTTGCTCGCAACCTTGGCGCTGGGACTGAACGTGGGCGCTGCGCTGGCCGACGAAGCCTTGCTTAAACCTTTTGTGCTGGCTTCCAAGGGCGCCGGCAGCGTGGCCGGCAAGGTATTGGCGGCAAAAGCTGCGCTGGTGGTGCATGGTTTTTCGCTGGTCGGGAGTTATTCTCCTTACCCGGACACTACTATCATCGTCGTCAGCAATGACGAGCTGAAAACCACTGCGGCTAAATCGGAGCATGGCGGTTTCGGCGCGGCGCAACGCGTTGCGGTCGCCAAGGTCAAGGATGAAGTGCAGGTTTCCTACACCAACCCGACCTACATGGCGCACGGCTACCGCATGAGCGGCGACTTGTCCAATACTGCGGCAAAGTTGCAGGCGGCGCTCGGCAAGGTGGAAGAATTCGGCGCGGCTGGGCTGAGCGCCGAGCATTTGCGCAAATACCACTATATGTTTGGCATGGAATATTTCGACGAGCCTAGCATACTGGCTGAATTCAGCAGCCATGAAGAAGCGTTGAAAACGGTGGAGGCCAATCTCGCAGCCGGCAAGGGCGGTGTCACCAAGGTTTACCGCGTGGATGTTCCGGGCAAGAAAGAAAGCGTGTTCGGTGTGGCCATGAAAGGCGACGACAAGTACATGGACGACAAATACATCATGAGCGTGATCGATTCCAAGGAGATCAAGTCTGCGGCGCATCTGCCGTATGAAATGCTAGTCACAGGCAACAAGGTGATCGCATTGTACGCGCGTTTCCGTATCGCCCTCGATTTCCCCGACCTGAAGATGGCCGGCCAAAACAGCTTCATGAAAATCATGGAATCGCCCGAAGCCATCCGCAAAGCACTGGTGGCGGCGGCGGGCGGCACGGAGTCCTGATTTTCCATATCGTCGCAGTTTTTCATCTGAAAGAGCACCCCGCGTGAGCGGGGTTTCTTAATTGAATTCCCCATGATTATTTCAACAATGTCAGAACGCTGTTCGGCATGGAGTTTGCCTGCGCCAACATGGCCACGCCCGCTTGTTGCAATATCTGGCCGCGTGTCAAGATCGCGGTTTCGGCGGCATAATCCGCATCGCGGATGCGTGAACGCGAGGCGCTGAGGTTCTCGCTGGTGATGGAGAGGTTCGAGATGGTTGCCTCGAACCGGCTCTGCAAGGCGCCCAGTTTCGCGCGCTCGCCATTGATCAGGGACAGCGCCGAATCGACTGTCATGAGTGCTTGCGTCGCATTCAGGAAGGTGGTGACATCGAGCGTGGAAACCGTGTTCAAGGTGGACCCCACAGTTGCCGCGCCGGGTGCAGCGAGCAGGTTGCTGTTGCCCACAGCGCTCTGATCGACCGAAAACGATTTTTCACTATTAAACGTCACCTGCCCGGTTATGACAACACCGTCTGCGGCAGCGCCGGCTGCGAGGAGAACGGCCGGTACGCCAAGTGCCGTGGATTGGTCGGCCCGGAGGCCTTGCACGGTAACGTCGCCGGCATTGGCCGCTATAGTGTCCTCCAGTGTAATATTGGCGCCCGTCGAGCTGCTGATGATGACACCAGTGTTGGTGGCGTTGATGGACGCTACCAGACCGGTTTTCGCCGACTTGTCGTTGAACGCGGTGACCGCAGCCGAGAGGCCGTCTGCGGAGTTCGTCCCGGTAATGGTGAAGTTGACCGCCTCGAACCCCACAAAACCAGTCCCAACTCCCCCCGGCTCGGTGAGAGCGTTGTCGGCGGCGACGTTCAGGTTATACGCACCCGCCGTGTCAAAAGTCAGCAAAACATCGGTCCTGGCCGTTGCACTGACGCCGGTGCTACCGGTCACATTATTGATGTTGTTGGCAATATCGCTGGCCTTGTCGGTCGCCAACACATTAACGCTTTTCGAGCCGATATAGCCGTTGATGTTAAAGCTGCCGGCGCCCGTTAATGGCAATTCCCCCGGCGTCACAGCCACCGTGCCGGCCCCCAAGCCATCGCCGACCGCACCATGCTGGTTGTTGCCGTAATTGGTGATGCGCAGGTTCGCGTTGCTTGTCGTAATCACCTGGTTTGCGTTGGCGCCCACCTGAAAGTTGGCCGTCCCGAAGGTGCCGTCGAACAGGGTTTTGCCGTTGAACTGGGTGGTGGTCGCGATGCGGTCCAGCTCCTGTATCTGTTGCCCGATTTCAGCCTGGATGGCTTGGCGGTCGCCGGAGTTGTTGCTGGCATTGGCTGCCTGGACCGCCAGTTCGCGTATCCGTTGCAAAATGTCGCCCGCCGAGGACAGCGCACCTTCGCCGGTCTGCGCCAGCGAAACGCCGTCATTCGCGTTGCGTTGCGCCTGATTCAGGCCGCGGATTTGCGAGGTCATGCGTTCGGAAATCGCCAAGCCGGCTGCATCGTCTTTGGCGCTGTTGATACGCAGGCCGGAAGAAAGACGTTGCAAGGAGGTTTGCAGCCCGGTTTGGGACGTATTCAAATTGCGTTGTGAGTTCAGGGACGCAATATTGGTATTAATGATTTGGGGCATTTTAATTCTCCTTCAAATTCAAATTCAAAATTCAGTAGTCAGGAATTCGTGCGGTGCTATCCGGGATTTTTCACTTATTCTTCATCCCATCTCCCGCTTAGGCTTATAAGCGCCGGTTTCAAGAGCGGCATCATCCGCCCAGGCGTGCGCCTGGGGGGAGTAACGCGGAACGGCAAAAGCGCGTCTCACGGTGGCAATAATTTCCGCTCTTCCGTTCAGGTCGTGCATCGGCAATTGCGCCAAGCGCCCGGCCAACCTGCTGGCGCCGCGTATGCGCCTCGCGTCGGAAAAGCTTTGCGGCAACAGTTGGTCGAACGTTTCGCTATAGAAACCCGCCGGGTCGCTTTCGGACTGCTCGTCCGGCGTTGCGGCGTCGCGCATGTTTGCTATTGACATATTGCACCTCCTTCGAATTGCCGTGCCATCGTCCCCGGCGCGTTGCCCGGTTCCTGGCGTGAATACAGGCTTAACTGGCCGATGCTTGGTGCATCAAGCGGTATACACCTGGAATTATTTGCGAAATTAATCATGTTAAAACGAATAAAGCAATATCCTTGCCAGGTCGGGTTGACGGAATGTGAAAACCATCCCGCCCCGGCGATTGGCGTAGCGGGGATAGTCTGGAAATCTGGAAATAAGAAGTAAGAACCCCGGCATGAGGAGAGAAATCGCAGTCGCCAACTGCCGGGAAGGCGTGGATACGCTGCATGGCAGGGGTGCGCTCCTACGGGCGGGTCCCGTGCTCACGCCCTACCTGGGAACGGGATAAATATGCCGGATGAATATTTGGAGTGATTGCCGGATGGAACCGGCAAAAATGTGAGAAGTGCGGCAAGTTGTTGCCGGTTTTTAAGAGTGAGGGGTTAGGAGTGAGGAGTGAGGAGGGTTTCATCACCCCTCACCTCTTAACACCTCACTCCTAACATCGCCACCTGCACAGAGTTATCCTGGTCGGATAACCAAACCTGCCCTTCCTGAATGGTGCATTGCAATAGCATATTGCGTTGCGCCAGCTTTGCCAGGGACAGGCTGCTCTCCGGGGGCAGATTGATTACGCTCAGGTTCTTGACCCGTTCGAGTTTATCGCGGTTTTGACTCCACCACATATCCGCGACCCGACCGCCGTAGCTATAGATATATACCTGTTGGGCGCGACCGCAGGCCTTGCGCACCCGTTTTTCGTCGGGCAGCCCCACGTCTATCCAGATTTCGATGGCGCCGGTCAAATCCTTTTGCCACAGGTCCGGCTCGTCGTCCGCGCTCAGCCCCTTGCCAAACGCCAAAGCCTCATGGGCATGCAGCGCAAAGGCCAACAGGCGCACCATCATGCGTTCGTCGGTTTCCGACGGGTGGCGGGCTATGGTGAGCGTGTGATCGTGGTAATAGTTGCGCTCCATGTCGGCGATTTGCAGTTCGGCTTTGAAAATGGTTGCTTTAAGGGCCATGTGTAGTCACTTTTGCGGTTGAAATTGTGGTGAGGCAGGGTATAGCAGAAAATCAAGGGAATTGTTATGAAATTACTCCGCAATATTTAATCCTAAGCCGGACGAGCCGGAAGCCAACAGACGTTTAGACAGGATTTACAGGATGAACAGGATAGAAAACTCATCCTGTAAATCCTGTTCATCCTGTCATTGTTTTTTTGCGGAAAGCCACTCCAAATATTGAAGTATCAACCTCTTCGGGCAAAGTCATTCCCGGTCGCGCCCTTGCCGTTATTCCTTTTCCAGCATGGCGGTAATTTCGTTGCCGCCGGGATTGACATGACTTGACCAGGGGGCATATCCCGATGCAGTAACCGACAGGGTTGCGCCGTTCTCCGCATCCACGCCGGGAACTTTAAGCATGAAATAGCCCGAGGTGTCGGTTGTCACGGCGTGACCGGCAAGGCTCACCCGTGCATCGTGGAGAGGGCGGCCATCGGTGGTGCGGATGTGGCCTTTGAACACCGCCGTCTGCGGGCGCACCGCCAGAGCCACGCCTTCTCCATCCAACTTGATGCTGTCCTGGGCAATTTCGTAACCGGGCGCGTCCTGCAAGCGCACCTTCACGCGCTGCCCCTTGAAAGTCGCGGGGATGCCGATGAAATAAGCCGCGCCGTTATCGGCCAGGACGGCGGTGCGCGGGTCACCGCCGAGTTCGAGCACCAGCTTTCCGCTACGGAATGGCTCCGTCGGCGGGTTTTCTCTATGGGCAAACACTGTTACGCTGAAGCCGGACGGGTCGGGCGTGAGCATGAAGCCGAGCGCCAACACCAGCACGAACGCAACCACCGGCCCGCCCAGTTCCAACATGCCGCCCAATGCCTGACCTCGGTAGGCGGCATAGGACTTGAGCGCGCCGAATAGAAAGGCCGCCGCACACAATCCCAGCGGAACCAGCACCAGATAATACAGCTTGCCCACCAGCCCCAGCCTGACCAGGGTTTCGGCTTTCCACAACAGCAGGGAGAGGATAACCAGCGCCGCCAGAAAGGCAATGCCGGAGATCAGGGCGTGAAAGCGGAGGGTGGAGTTGGTTAGCATGGGGGGTTATTTGGGTAATTTGTCGAAATTGGCTTGCACTTTGCGAACATAGGGGGCGTAAGTTTCCGGGTTGCGGGCGGAGAATTCGCGGTAGATGTCGAGTGCTTCCTGATAGGCTTTGCGCGCCTCGTCGTAGCGGTTCTGGTTTTTGTGCAGGATAGCCATGTTGTTGAGGGTCAGCGCCACGTATGGCCGGTAGGTGTCGGGGTTGGTACGGGCGAAGTCACGGCGTATCATCAACGCTTCCTGATAGGCATTGCGTGCCTCCTCAAAACGATTCTGATCGTTCTGCAGTACCGCCAGATTGCTGAGGCTTGTCGCCACGTCAGGCCAGTAAGCATCGGGGTTGGTGCGGGCGAGGTCACGGCGTATCGTTAGCGCTTCCTGAAAATCCTTGATTGCTTCATCGTAGCGGTTCTGATCATAGTGCAGGATGGCCAGGTTGTTGAGGGTCATCGCCACATCAGGCCGGTAGGTGTTTGGGTTGGTGCGGGCGAGGTCGCGGTAGATGTCGAGTGCTTCCTCAAAGGCTTGGCGCGCCTCATCGTAGCGGTTCTGGTTGCGGTGCAGGACGGCCAAGTTGTTAAGGGTTCTTGCCACGCCGGGCCGGTAGGTGTCAGAGTTGGTGCGGGCGAGGTCGTGGTAGATGTCGAGTGCTTCCTGATAAACCTTGCGCGCCTCATCGTAGTGGTTCTGGTTGCGGTGCAGGATAGCCAGGTTGTTGAGGACTATCGCCACTTTAGGCCGGTAGGAGTTGGTGTGGGCGAGGCCGTGGTAAATGCCGAGCGCTTCCTCAAAGGCTTGGCGCGCCTCATCGTAGCGGTTCTGGTTGCGGTGCAGAACCGCTAGGTTGTTAAGAGTATCCGCCAATTTAGGCCGGTAGGTATCGGGGTTGGCGCGGGCGATACTCAGTGCTTTTTCGTAACCTTGTCGCGCTTCGGAAAAATGATTCAGTTCTTGGTGAAATATAGCGAAGTCGAACCATGTCTGAAAATCGTCAGGAAGCAGCACAGTTGTCGCCAGATAAGCCTTTGCGGCATCATCAAATTGAAAACGCAGAGTCAGAAGTTGCCCCCGCAGCCGGTAGTTTTTCGCAGCTTCCTCCTTCATCTTGCGGGCGTTTTTCTCAAGCAGCAAGGCTTGCTCGGCATCGGCCTGGAGTTTCTGCTCGCTCAACAACGCCAGCGCTTCGTCCAGGTGGTTGGACAGAAAGAGTTGCATGGCTTGCCGGTAGCGTTCATCCCCGGCGCCGGGTTTCGCTGTGGATAGTTGCTTTGCGAGTTCATCGACCAGCGCCAACGCCTTATCGCGCTCAAGAGCCAACGCATCGCGCTCTTGGGCTGTCGTCTGGTTTTTCTGCGTCTGTTCGGCGAGTTTGCGCTGGTATTCCGCAAGTACGGCTTCGTTGCCTTTCAGCCGGTAATACTGAAGCGCGTAGCGTTCCCGTTCGGCCTCCCGCGCCAGCAGGATGGTGAGGGGGGAGACGCGGGCGTCTTTGGGCAGGTTGTAGCCCGAGAGTTGCAGGTCGTTGACCACCACCCAGCCCTTGAGCTTTACGTCCAGGTCCACCCTGTCGCCGGGAGCGAGGCGGGGAAATGCCAGGTTGAAACGCCCGCTGTCGTCGGTGGCGGTGGGGCCGCCGGCATCTGGGGCGGAAACGCTCACATGCGCCAGCGGCTCTCCTCCCATCTGGTTTTTTCTCACCACCCCATTCAAGCTCGCAGCGGCCAGGCAGTCGAGCGTTATGAAACAAGCGATGCCGGCAAGCAGCAGCGCCAGCCTACGTGTTGAAATAGTTGCCATGCCGGTTCTCCCCCTGATTTTCCATTGTTGCAAAGATGGGGTTGGATGTTAGCAGTTTTCCCGGTTGTTGAGGAGTGATTTCCAGCCGGACTGCTGGGTAAATTGGTTCTCGGTACGGAAAAAACCGATTCACCGCAGAGGACGCAGAGGAAGAGCATGAGGGTTTTCCTCTGCGTCCTCCGCGTCCTCTGCGGTGAAAAAGATTTTGTCTTTATTGATCGTTCCCACGCTCCGCGTCGCTGCCATTAAGTTAAGCCGTTCGTGGTAAGAAACTGTCCAACAATTACTTCCCTTCTGGTGCAAGTCGCTAGCATTGATGCTCCCTCCCCTTCAAGGGGAGGGTTGGGGTGCTTACAAGTGTAGGTTTTTGATAAAAGCTCATTATCCTAAGCCGAACTAGCCGGAACCAAATGGGATGTAGGGTGGATAAGCGAAGCGCATCCACCGAACGGTGTCCCGGAATGTTCAGGTGGATGCGCTTCGCTTATCCACCCTACCTGGCCGCACTGCCCGAGGAACCGCACCGGTG
>JBAYVP010000007.1:0-40358 GCA_041674485.1 Sulfuricellaceae bacterium | reverse complement strand
GTGGCTGCTGTCGCTCCCGTGGCTGCTGTCGCTCCCGTGGCTGCTGTCGCTCCCGTGGCTGCTGTCGCTCCCGTGGCCGCTGTCGCTCCCGTGGCTGCTGTCGCTCCCGTGGCTGCTGTCGCTCCCGTGGCCGCTGTCGCTCCCGTGGCCGCTGGCGTTGCCGTGGCCGCTGGCGTTGCCGTAGCCGCTGGCGTTGCCGTGGCCGCTGGCGTTGCCGTGGCCGCTGTCGCCCCCGTGGCCGCAGCCGCTCCCGTGGCCGCTGTCGCTCCCGTGGCCGCAGCCGCAGCCGCAGCCGCTCCCGCTCCCGCAGCCGCAGCCGCTCCCGAAGCCGCTCCCGAAGCCGCTGCTGCTCCAGAGGCAGCTGGCGCTCCCGTGACAGTAGCCGTCGCCGCCGGCAAGCCGTTTAATGTAGCCGCGTTAAGCGGATATTGTGGGTTGGTGGTGAGATTACTCGCTTGGGCGAAAAGGCTGGTAAATTCTGCGGCAAGCTGCCCAATTGATTGGGTTGTTTGCGCCAGCAACGCGACCGTTCCGGGCTGGTCGGCGTTAAATGCAGACTGCAATGCCTCGAAGTCGACAGTCATCAGTCCCGTCATATTTTGACTGGTAGCTGCCTGAAGAGTGATTCCGACCTCGGACAGGCTGGCGATGATCGATTGCCCTTCATTCGAACTCGCCGTCGCCTGGGTGTTCAGCATCTGCGTAAACAGGTTACCGAGCGAACCACCTGACGAACTTTGCAAGCTATCGCTTTGCAGAAAGCTATTAAATGCATCGACGAAAAATTGTGTGGCGGCAAGGACAGTAGCAAAGTTAGCCTCGTCTGTTGCTGACGCGTCTAATATTCCAGTTTCAAATATTGAGGATGCCGAAAGCAATTGCCCCAGACCTGAAATGTCGACAATATCGATACTGCTCACCTCTGTGGTTGCGGAGGGGTTCAACAAGAAGGTAACAGGCTGAACACTAGCCGTGCCCAAAATGCCTGTTTGTACGATTGAAGACGAAATGATCGGCGAAATATCCATTACTGCCCTCCCCTGATAACAGCACCCATCAACTGAAACGGCATCATGTCACAAGCAAACGCAATTGCCCAAGTGGTTTGTTCGCTCAACTGGCAAGGTGAAACTGCTCTATCGAATTTCTTCCACTTTCCATTCCGCGACACCATCGCGCAAATGTGCGGACTTGAAACTCTCCCTGCGCACACTCTATGCGCCGCTGGCTCTAATACCGCGGCATGGATTCAAATAAACGGGGGTATTTCTTTACCGCAAACCAGGTTTCGGCCCATTTCTTTTGACTGATACAACATCTCGTCAGCTACTCCAACCAGGTAGTACGACACCTGATCCCTTGTTGGAGCCATGGTCGCGTACCCCACGCTTATCGTGACATGATCCGCCACAGCAGAATCGGCATGGGGTATGCATAACCCTGCTACTCCTGTGCGCCAATTCTCCGCAAGAAGCGCAGCTCCTCTCATATCCGTTTCGGGAAGAATTGCGACAAACTCCTCGCCGCCATAGCGCGCCACGATGTCGGTGGGGCGTTGTAGTAAAGACGACAAGCACTGCGCCACCGAACGCAGGCACACATCTCCCTTTACGTGCCCATAGCAATCATTAAATTTTTTGAAATAATCTATGTCCGCAACAATGACGGAAATCTGAGTGTTGTTCCGCAAAGCTCGGCCCCACTCAACTTCCAGCACTTTATCAAAGTGCCGCCGGTTTGAAATGCCGGTAAGGCTATCGAGATTGACAATCTCTTCCAGCAAATCGGATTTGGCTTTCAGCTCTTGGTTCTGCTTTTCAAGTTGCTTCCTCGCGTCACAGAGCTCCAGATGCGTGCTGACTCTGGCCCTTACGATAACCGGGTTGAAGGGTTTGGTAATGTAATCGACGGCCCCCAATTCGAAACCCTTGAGCTCGCTTTCGATATCAGAGGCGGACGTGACAAATATGACGGGTATTTGACGCGTATTGGCATCCGCCTGCAAACGCCGCATAACCTCGTACCCATCCATTCCCGGCATCATGATGTCCAGCAGGATCATGTCCGGTTTTGGGTCGGTTGACGCAATTCTCAGCGCGGTCACGCCATCTGTAACCGGGCGGACGATGTAATCTTTCTTGAGCGCCTCTTTCAGGATATCGATATTGTCCGGCGTGTCATCCACGATAAGGACAGACGGTTTTTTATGTGCTGAATTTAACATTGCGCAAGAAGCCGAGCTTTGCAGGTAGCACTTGCAATCCGGGTTCACTCTTCATGCAAAACACCCAGGGCTTTTGCGAAGGCATCTAACTTGACCAAGCCCTGCTCATAATTGTAGCCACTCATTTGTTGCCCAATCAAAGCGATGGCCTTCTTCATGGCAGGATCACCACTCACCATATCGCTTATTTTGGCCATAGTATCTTCCACGCCGGAGTCAAATTGTTTCAGCTGCGCCATTGCCTGACGGATCAGGCCAGCCAGCTCTTCCATATTGACCGGACCAGACGGGACAGCAGTTTCATCATCTGCCTCCATTTTTGCTGCCCGCAACTGAAGGGCGCGGTCAATAAAAACAAAAAGTTGGGCAAGCTCGGTATTAACTGCCGGAAGCAACGATTTGATCCGGGCATTTTCCCTATCCAAAATAGCGCCCTCCAATTCTGCGGCCTTAATTTTCAATCTTCCGGCACCCAGTGTCCCCAGCAAACCCTTCAGGGTATGCACCAGCCGCACGGCTTTATCCCAATCATTTGCCGCAGTAGCCGAAAGAGTTTCAGCAAAGGTATTTTGCTGGCCATTACGAAACTTTTCCAGGATCGCATAATAGCTGGCAACACTGCCACCCACCCGGTGTACTCCTTCGGACACCTGTACGCCAGGCAGGATCGGAAGCGCCTCGGAGGTTGGCATAGCCTCCGACTTGTGTGCTGACGGGGACGCATCCGGTCGAGCGGGAATGATCCACTTCGCAAGAGTAGCCACCATCTGATTCGGGTCAAAAGGTTTTGCAATGTAGTCATTCATACCCGCTTCCAGACACCTTTCACGATCACTCGCCATCACATTGGCAGTCATGGCGATAATCGGCAAATTGGCAAGACTTGGGTTCTTGCGAATCTCGCGGGTGGCGCTGATGCCGTCCATTACCGGCATCTGGATATCCATCAACACGCCATCGAATGCTTCTTGCGACACACGTTCTACGGCCTCTTTCCCGTTTTCTGCAACAGCCACGGCCACCCCGGCTTTTTCAAGCAACTCCCGTGCGACCTGCTGGTTAACTTCATTGTCCTCCACCAGCAACAGGTAAGCTCCGCTGATTTTTTCGACAAGGTTTGGGCTGAATAGGGCGGACACCGCACTCCTCATTTCAATGGCATCGAAATACCCGAAGATTGCCATGACCGCATCGAACAGCTCACCTTGCTGGAATGGTTTTGTCAGCAGGCCATCAACCACGTTGGCCTCCAGATACCGCAGTATTTCGCTTTGATCAAAAGGAGAGAAGAGCAATATCTTGGGTGTCATGCTCAATTCATCCATTGCACGAATATTCCGCGCCGCCTCGATACCTCCCATTTTCGGCATATCCAAGTCAAGAATCACAAACTGGAAAGGCACGCCGTCCAGATCCGCTTGCTTCAAAGCCTGCAGCGCCTCAACACCATTTGCAGCCAGCGTCACATTGAAAGTAAAAGATTTCAGATAGGATTGCAGGATATGGCGGCAACTCGCATTATCGTCCACCACCAGCACACGCATTCCACATAAACTGTCATCTGGTATGCAGCGCTTGCCGGTACGACGTTCGGCGGCCTTTTGGAAAAGTGCGGTAAAAATGAATTTTGACCCTTTGCCATGCACGCTCTCCACCCAAATCTCTCCACCCATCAAGCCCACTATGCGCTTGCTGATGGACAACCCCAACCCGGTACCGCCAAATTTGCGGGTGATCGTGGTGTCAGCCTGGCTGAACGCCTGAAATAACTTGTCGGATTGCTCCTTGGTCAAGCCGATGCCGCTGTCCTGGACTGTAAAACGCAGGGTGACATTATCAGCCGTTTCCTCCTCAATCTCAGTCAGTACCAGCACCTCCCCTTTATCGGTAAACTTGATCGCGTTGCTTGTCAGATTGATTAACACCTGCCCGAGGCGCATCGAATCACCGATCAGGTGAGGAAAAATATTCGGCGACGTTCCAATCAGAAACTCGAGCTTCTTCTCCTCCACCTTGGTCGAAACAACCGTTGCGAGGTTGCGCATCACATCCTCCAGCTCGAAAGGCACATGCTCCACATCCATCTTGCCCGCTTCAATTTTAGAGAACTCCAGAATATCGTTGATGATGCCGAGCAACGACTTGGCGGAACCATGGACTTTTTGCAGGTAGTCCCTTTGTTTCAACGAAAGCTCTGTCTGCATACACAAATGGCTCAATCCGATAATGGCATTCATCGGGGTGCGGATTTCGTGACTCATGTTGGCGAGAAAATCCCCCTTGGCACGATTGGCGGCATCAGCAGAATCCATGGCTTTTTGCAGTTCCAGCTCAATCTGTTTACGCTTGGTAATATCCTCCTTTACGGCCACAAAGTGGGTAAGCACTCCATGTTCATTGTGAATCGGCGAGATGGAGACGGCCTCCTGATATATTTCGCCACTCTTTTTCTTGTTGCTTAGCTCTCCATGCCATACCTTGCCAGCCAATATGCTTGCCCACATCTTTTCGTAGAATTCCGGCGGCTGTATACCTGACTTGAGTATTCTTGGGTTCTGGCCGATAGCTTCACCCGCAGTGTATCCGGTCACATCGACGAATCTGCGGTTGACGTATTCGATCTCACCATCAATATTAGTGATAACTACGCTGGCAGGGCTGCTCTCCACGGCACGGGAAAGCTTGAGCAGCTTCTCGTTGGCTTGCAGGCGCTCGGTGATATCCGTGCTCTGGCTGCATACTGCCATGACCGAGCCGTGCTCGTCATAGAGCGGATAGCAGATGAATGAGAACCAGTGTTGCCGGCCGTCGATGTCGATGCGTTCTTCCGCTTCCACCAGCATTTTTTTATGCAGCACATCGAAGTGCAGTTTCTCAAAGAGTGCTGAAACAGGCTCGGGAAATACCTGCGTATCAGATTTGCCGATGACATTGCGCTGCTCCAGGCCAAACATGTTTCCAAAAGCCTTGTTCACGAACTGGTACTGGCCAGCCGTATTTTTGACGCTGATTTGCATGGGCGAATTCTGCATCATCGCGACCATGCGTTCCTGGCTCAACTGGATTTCGTGTTGCGCGGCAATCAGTTCGGTTTCGTCGATGAACGTGATAATTACTCCGCCCAGCGATTGGTCGCGCGAGGTGTAAGGGAAACACAACACGTTGTAGTGTTTGCCGCCGAAGCTGGTTTGCTGCCGCCGCTTGATGCCATCCGACATCGCCAGTTGCGCGGTCTTGAGAACCTCGGTAACCGGAAGCACGAGGCCGCTTATCGTCTTGCCAAGAGTATGCACGCTGAAGCCGAACACGCTGGCGGCTTCCTTGTTGTAGCGCTGCAAACGCAATTCCTGATCCAGCAGAATGAGTGAAAACCCGGTGCTGTTTTGTAGGTTTTCCAGCTCGGTATTCACCAGGCTGAGCTCGCCTCCCTTGACGATCAATTCCTGGTTGACGGTGGTCAGTTCCTCGTTGGTGGACTGGAGCTCTTCATTGGAAGCTTCCAGCTCTTCGTTGGAAGATTGCAGCTCCTCATTGGCCGCCTGCATTTCTTCGTTCAACGCCTGCAATTCTTCGTTGGAAGTTTCCAGTTCTTCGATGACGGTTTGCAAATGCTCGCGGGTGGCGATCAGCTCATCCTCAATCTCGCTGTTATTGACCGGCGGCTGATCTGTCACTTGCGAGCCATCCATCAGCGTGGCCAGCGATATGAAACTGACCAAAAACTGCTTCTGGTCATCGCGCGACACAACCGGATGCACTTCGATCTTGATGCTGTGGCCAGCCCTGTTCTTGATCGGCCTTATCCTGCCCGTCGCGTTTACGTTCTTGAGATCGGCATGGTGCACCAGGGTTTGCACTTCTGTGCGCCATTCGCGGCGCAACAGTTGCGCCAGGTTCATTTCCAGCTTGCCTGCGGGGAAGTGCAAATAGTTTTGCACATCGCCATGCACCTCCAACACATCCATGCTCCTGTTGATCAGCACACTGGGTGGCGCGTAAATTTCCGAGAGTGCTTTCTGTAGCTTGTTTTCCTGCTTGCGCGAGCCGCGTTCCGCGATGGTGATCGGCGCTTTGACCCCGGCTTCCTTGCTGGAATACAGCGGGATGGGAATAACCTGGTCCTTCGAGGCGACGCGCTTGAATATGCGCGCCTCCTTGCTGACTGGAGCAAACATGTTGTCCTGATGCACGATACTCTCGGATTTTCCCAGAAACAAATGGGCAGACGGCCTGAGTGCAAAGTGGAAAATGGACAGCACCCGCGTTTGCAACAGGGGCTGAAAATAGATCAGCAGATTGCGGCAACTGATCAAGTCCAGGCGCAGGAACGGAGGGTCGAGCACCAGATCCTGCCGGGCAAACACCACCATGTCGCGAATCGGGCGCGCAATCTCATAGAGGTCAGATTTTTTGCTGAAGTAGCGCGTGATGGTTTCCTGGCCGACTTCGGCCAGCGAAGTTTCGGTATAAATGCCCTTGCGGGCGACCGCCATCGCTTCCATATCGATGTCGGTGGCAAAAATTTGAATGCGGTAATCGCCTATATTGCCGCCCAATATATCCGCCAGCAGGATGCCGATGGAATAAGCCTCTTCGCCCGTCGCGCAGGCCGGAACCCAGATGCGGATTTCATCCCCCGGTTGCTTGTCGGCAACAATTTCCGCCAGGATTTTGCGCAGCCCCTCGAAGCTGTTGCGGTCACGAAAAAAAGCCGTAACGGAAATCAGGATGTCCCTGCTGAGTTTGTTCAGCTCATCCGGGTTTTTGCTGCAAAAGTCGAAATAAGCGGCCAGATTATTCAACCGGTTCGCCGCCATGCGCCGCTCCACGCGGCGCGACAGCGTCGCTTCCTTGTAGCCGGAGAAATCAATCTTGGACTGCTTGTAAACCATTTGCAGCAGGCCCTTCATGGTCGCGGGTGAGTTTTCCAGCTTCGGCGTGCGGTCGATCAAGCCGTGCGCGCGCGCGATGGCGGTGATTTCTTCAGCGATTCCTTTGCAGGTCAGCACCCATTCGACACAGCCGGTGCTGATCGCCGCCTGCGGCATGCCGCTATACTTCGCCGCTTCGGGGTCCTGGGCAAAGGTGAAGCCGCCGACCGCCTTGATTGCCGAGATGCCCGCCGAGCCATCCGAGCCGGTACCGGACAGAATCACGCCGATGGCATCTTCCCCTTTATCTTCAGCCATGGAATTGAACAACACGGTGGCCGAAGGTTTGGGCAACACGGTCTTGCCCGGAACCAGCAGGCGCATGATCCCGTCTTTCAAGATGATGTTCCAGTTGGCGGGGGTGACATAAATGACGTTGGGCATCGGAGTTTCGCCGTCCTCGACATCCTTGACCAGCATGTCCGTCTCGCGCGCCAGCAGCGGAACCATCATGCTGCGGTAGGTGGGGGACAAATGCTGCACGACGATGTAGGGTACGCCCAGATCGTCGGGCAACGCGCGGATCAAATCCGAGAGCGCTTCCAAGCCGCCCGCCGAAGCGCCTATCCCGACAATGAAGTTGCGTTCCACGGCGGCAACCGGAGCGGGCGCTGCAATTTTTTTTGTTGCGGCCTTGCCCGGCTTGCCGGGTTTTTTGCCGATCTTTTCCGCGATAAAATTGCGCTCCTCGGCTGAAGAATTGACCTGTGTCTCAGGTGTTTTTTTGGTTTTATTAAAAACAGGAAAAACAGGTTTGGCAACCTTCTGATTGACAGGTGTCTCAGGTACTTTTTTTATTTTACTGATGGCAGGTTTGGCAACTTTTGATTTGACGGATGGCCCAGGTGTCTTCTTGCTTTTGCTGGCAGCAGGTTTGATAGCCTTCGAATTAGCGCGCGGCTTGGCTGTCTTCTTGATTTTGCTGACGGCAGGTTTGACAACTTTTGCTTGACTGACTTTGACCATGACAACACCTACTGAAAATAAGTGGCGGCATCCTAACTGCATCAACTCAGGCAGGGTATTGGAGAAACCCTTGTTTCAATCTAAGGGTTTCCCTTAGCTGGTGTTTTTATATTAAAAACAAGGGGGTGTTATGGTGGCACTCTTGATGCGCCCTCCTAATGCTCCGCCGTGATCCAGTGGGTGGCATAGCGTATCAAGTCGGCGCCGTCTTTCAATTGCAGTTTGGCGCGAATGTTGGCGCGATGTACTTCGATGGTTTTGATGCTGCGGTTGAGCAATTTGGCAATTTCCTTGCTGCTGTGCCCGGAGCCGATCAGGTGCAGCACTTCAAACTCGCTGGGGGTCAGGCTATTGATCGATAGCTCGGCTCCCGCATTTCCGGTGACAAACCGGTTCAGCAGCTTGGTGTGCATGGGCTCGCTGAGGTAATAATTCCCCTTCAACACCTCGCGGATGGCGGCTATCAGCACCTCGCCCGGCTCCTGCTTCATCACGTAGCCGCGCGCGCCGGAGCGCAACGCGCGCTCGGCATAAACCGTTTCGTCATGCATGGAAACGACCAGCACGGGCAGCGCGGGGATCAGGATATGTATGCTTTTTATCAGTTCGAAGCCGGAGAGCGTCTTGAGGGATAAATCCACCAGGGCGATGTCGGGGTGCTGATCCGACTCAAGCCTGTCCATCGCTTCACCGCCGCCCTCGGCCTCGGCACACACTTCCATATCCGGCTCGGCATTGATGAGCATTGCCATGCCATGTCGCAACATGGCATGGTCGTCCACCAGCATCACTTGTATTTTCAACATGGTTGGGTCTTGTTCATTTCTACACGCACTTCCGTACCGCCTTCGGCTCGCGACAAAAACTCCAGGGTCGCACCGAGTTGCCTGGCGCGGTATTGCATGATTTTAATGCCCATTCCCAATGCCGTTCCATGCTTTGTATCGGTGTCGGCAAAACCGCAGCCGTCGTCGGCTACCGAGAAACGGAGAGCCCCATTTTCGGAGGCCAACGAAATTACCAAATGCTGCGCATGCCCATGACGGATTGCATTATGGCTGGCTTCCTGCGCAATCCGATAAAGGTTGAGCGCGAGATTGGCGTCGTCTATGGCGACTTCGCTATCGCATACAAAATCGCAAGTGACCCCATACGTGATTGCGATTCCCGCCGTAAATTCCTGCAGTGCGGCAACCAGGCCATTGTCCTCCAGATTAAACGTGAGCAGGCCCTGCGCCAAACACTTGCATTGCATTACGGCATTCTGGGCCTGCGCCGCAATGGAAGCTGCAATTCCTGCCGCATCCGCATTTCCTGATGCGGATATTATTTTCTCCAGCGCCTTGGCCTGATAGCCAATTGCCGCAATCTGCTGCCCGAGATTGTCATGCAACTCCTGCCCGATTGAACGCTGGTGCTCTTCCGCCACCGACACCAGTGCCTGCTCCAGATGTTTTCGCTCGGTAATATCCATGGTCAGAGCGAAGAAGCCCGCCACATCGCCATTATCGAAACAAGGGATGTAATAAACCAAAGTATCTCTCGTCTCCCCCTCAGGCGTCTCCCCATCATGCCGTGCCAAGGTCCACTCAAATTTCTGCACTTCACCCGCCAGCGCGGCGCGTATGTAAGGCTCGCTCTTGCCGAAGAGCTCCTCGCCCAGCAAATCCTGAATATGGATACCTTCCATCTCCTCCAGGCTCTTGCCGAGCCATTTCAAGTATTCGCGGTTGGCAAATACGGAGCGCAGATCCTTTGTCCAATACCCAACCATACCGGGCATGAAATCGGTGAGCGTTTTCAACAAATGTTCGCTATTGTGCAAAGATTCTTTCAAGGGAGCCTCTCAACTATTTTCGTTCCTGCCCTGTTATGAACAGCTACCCATTGCGACTTAATGGATACAGAAATTGTAAAAATACCTTTTATGAACCCGGGGGGCGTAGATCGAATCATCCCGACAGAGCGCCGCATAACCCAACCCCGTCGGGGTGAATCCCGACCTACATCATCGTGAGATTCATGGCCAAACGGTACGTTTGTGATTTCCGCATCCCTAAGTGAATCAAG
The DNA here is from genome assembly GCA_041674485.1 of Sulfuricellaceae bacterium. Lineage (GTDB taxonomy): Bacteria > Pseudomonadota > Gammaproteobacteria > Burkholderiales > Sulfuricellaceae > JAGXQV01. The sequence continues at coordinate 30,167 of JBAYVP010000007.1, read as the reverse complement.
GCTTACAAGGGTATTATCGGGTTAAAGTGAACTTCGAAATATCAGCTCTTCATTACGTTCTCGCCCTATTCAGCAACAGCCGGAAGTGGCTGAATTTTCATCTTGTACAAACGGTATATCACTGCCGCAACCGGGAAAAATTCCGTAGTGCTGGCTGAAGTCGCCGATGAACTCGAAGTGTTGCCGAAAGCGCGTGTCGTGCAACATGCGCCATGTGTTGCCGCATACCGGGAAAATGCGCCCGACCTCAATATCGTGATGGCAGTCGAGGACAAAACGATGCGCGTGATCGGGGATCGTGCCGCGATAAATTACGGCTTGCCCATAATCCTCGCAGGCGGATTCCAGCCCGTTCAGTTTGAACAGCCGATAGGTGGCCGAGTAAAAACGCAAATTGCCCACGCGTGGCTTGAGCTTCGGATCGGTTATGTCCAGCGGTCGGCTTTCGAGCAGGCGCGGATCGGCAAACCCATGGCGATGCGCCAGCCGCAAAAAATCGTTCCAGTACAGCGCACCACCCAGGCATTCGCCGTACAGCACAGGATCATTACGCACCGTATCCGGCACCCGCCGGTCGGCATAGACATCGGAGAAATAGAATTCCCCGCCCGGCTTGAGCAGACGATGCACCTCGCGCAATACCGCATCCTTGTCGGGCGAAAGGTTAATCACGCAGTTCGACACGATGACATCGAAACTATTTGACTCCAGTCCGAGCTCATCGAGTTTCTCAATATAGCCCTGTTTGAACATGACGTTATCAAAACCAAACGCATCAATGTGATGGGCTCGATAATTTTCTGCAACCGCAAGCTGTTCTTCCGTCATGTCCACGCCGACCACTTGGCCGCGCGCGCCCGCCAGTTGAGCCAGCGCATAGACATCCCTGCCAGAACCGCTCCCCAAGTCCAGAATGCGACAACCTTCCAGCAGCGGCGGGCAAACCAGCCCGCAGCCGTAATAGCGCGACATCACTTCGGGGTGAATGCGCGCCAATAGCGGCTTGAGCCAGCCCGGCACGTTTGACGCATCGCAACAGGCAGAGGTTTTCAAATCGCCTGAATTTTGAAGCTGTTTGCCGTAATAGTCCTGGACGATTTTATGCATGGCACATTCCTCAAGCTGATTGAATGGTGGTGTTTGCTCGGTCACGATTACCTTGTGCTGCTGGCGCTCCAGTCAGCGAACTCGCGGCGTTTCTTTCCACAAAATGAAAATCGGCAAATCTGGCGTGTACGTCTTCTACGGTGTTGTCGGTAAGCGCAGACACTGAGCGTGTACTTTCTGCCCAAAAATTGCTCAAGCTGGAAGAATATTCTTCAGGGTAGGCTTTTGGAGGGATGTCCAATAGTCGCGACCATACCAATCATTCCGCGTCAATAGCAATGAATTCCTGCAAATACCCTTCGGCACTTCTGCTTCCACCATAACAAATATGAGCCGCTCGATAAAAATAGAGAAATGCCAACTCGCAACTGCAAGGGCTTGAAAGTTAATCTTGCCATGGACGCCATGGATAAGTTTATTTCTTATTTCTTTCAACCCAAGCTTTTCATCAGTGCCCTCAATCGGCCATGCAACGATCTGATGTCTCCATTGAAGTAACGCCGTGGTTATAAGCCACCGCAGGATTATAAACGCCTTATTATTGATACCTATAAAGCTTGGGGCGTACCAGTTCTGAATCAGTAACCAGACGTCCACAGACAACCGCATCAGACCAATTGTGAACGACTGCCGAGGCCAATAACCGGCCACGTGGCGATAGCCGCCTGAGCAATCGCCAGTGACACGGGCCGGCTCAGCACGCAACAGGCTGAAAGCGCATTCTATATGCCAACTGATATGGAACAGTATTACGCGGTTGTTTTTTCCAGGCGCAAGACGCTCACCATTACGGTGGAACAGAATCGATTCGTCGTTGTAATGGCCACCGAGGGGACATCACAGGAGAAAAACCGCCTGGTGGTCGAAATCACGCAAGTTGTGGATTTACGAGAAGACTCGCCATGCACAGAAATGTAATCTGCTGCCGTATCCACCGGGCAAGGAGCTAGTGCCTGGGGAATCGCTACCGTACCTCGGTCGGCACTACCGCATTTAATGGGTGGATGGCGATGGCGAGATTCATTATCAGCGGCAACACTGCTGCCAGGTGCATTAGTGAAATAACAGCGGTACCACGTTGTGCGAAGCCAGCTGCTTTCCCGCACCAGCTCAGCAGTTTCGCCCTAAATAACGATGAAGGAAAAATGCAGCCGTGGCATGTGGTGTCTCTGGTGTAGAATCCAGCCCGTTTAGGTCGCAGTAAGCTGAAAAATATGAGGGTAACTTTACGGGTAACAAAAAACCGCATCAGCTACAAATTGAGCATTGATGCGGTTCTTGAGATGTTTCATGGTGCCAGAAGAAAACCAGAACTCTATTGTAACGCCATGAAAATGCACGATAATTAACAGGAGCATGTTTTTGTGTTCCTGTTGGTGTTCCTATAACACACGCCCACTTTGGGCGAGACACCGAATAAGGGTAAAAAACAACAGCCTGTGCAGAACCGCGCAAAAATCGTTGCTCTGAAACGGCGCATAGTGTCACTCGAACATCTGTCGCGTTTGGGAAAAACTGTTTCTAGGGCACCAAGCAATACCGAGGAAGATACCGGGGGCAGTGCAGGCAAATTGTAGGGCTGGCTCTACCCGATGGATACAGATATCGGGCGGAGCCAGACGTGCAGGTTTTTCCTATTGAAGAAGCGGAATATGATTCGCTGCAGTGATACCCAACGAATCTAGGTCATCAGGGATTGTCTTGTTCGTCATGAGGGAGACTCCAAACGAAAGGACTAAACTGACCCGCCCCCTCCTGTTTCTTCGTGCTGATACACAAGTGCTTCTTGGCGCGATCTAAGGTTGCCTTTGAAATCCCTGCTGCATCCGCCAGCTTTTTTATTTCCGGATAAGGCTGGGAGCCACTTCGAAGAGTATTTTTCAAAAAGTTGATTGCCGCATCAAGTGAGCTGAGTTTATCTTCTGCTTTGGCGCTTTCCGCCCACGCAAGAATTTCTTCGGCTGATTCTGGATGATACCTTCCAAAGACCACCCGTGATGTTTTAATTGGATGGTCTTGCCCAGAGACTTCGACCCCATGAAAACAAAACTCGTATCCTTGTCCAGGTTCGTCGAGAGATGATTTTGCTCGGACTAGGATATGCGTCCCACCACAGCCAGAGGAGCCATCCATAATTTTTGTTACCAACATCACGGATCGAGGAACCCCTGTGACTGCTCTCGGCCCTGCTACGCGCGAGAGGGGCGACTTCCCTTTGGCGTTTTTAACGTCATGGGTAACCACAAGAATCGCGCAATCCAATCGCTTTGCGATAGTGCCCAACTTGATGAAAGCTTCCCCAACTTTCGTATTGTTGCTAAAGTCGCCATCAACAGCGAGTGAGGCCGGGTCAATTATAATCAAGCCCACGTCTTTTTCTTGCTCGGCAAATTCAATCAAACTGCTGACATCTTCATCATTGGCAAACGAAAACTGGCGAGCCGGACCAAATCGTTTTATGCCGTCTATGTTAATAATATATTCGAGTCTTGCGCCAGATGCCTCCAAGCGAGGACGAATCACGCGTTGAAAATCGTCTTCAGAGCTCCAAATTATCACCTTGCACCACCCCGGGCTTTTTTCACCTGGCCATGATGGATGATCGTAGCCTTTAGACATCCGTGCCGCAATAGCAGCGGTGATCTGCCCTTTTCCGTTACCAGGTGCACCAGCCAGCACGGCCAGCTCTCCGATTGGAAGCCAGCCCGGCAAAAGCCAGAGTGTATTTTTCGAATCAACTGATGCTGCGCATGTAGTTTGCAAGCTTCGATCCGGCATATAAAATCTACCAGGTTGAGCTGTTACAACGTCAGCTATATAAGTGGCACAAGGTTTGCCCATCATGATTCTCTCCCCAAGCTCAATGCTCTACGGAGTTCGCCCACGTTCCATCGCGTGCTGCGAGATCCGAAGCGGTGCGGTGCGACAATCTGACCTGACCTAACCCTTCGCCACGCAGTTGCGGGCGCGCAGCCGTAGAGTCCGCAGACCACTGGCAGCGAAACAAACGCCGAATCGGGTAGAGAATCGAAATTTCTGAGTGCGGGATGCATGAGACACTGAGAGTTGTCTGCAAACCGATGGACTGTATTGATGTACGGTGATGACATTATTTGCTCCATGTTGATCCGCTATGCGAGATGCTTTGCGGTATGGAGCGCAATTTACGCGTACTATTTGGGTGTTTTTCCTAGTGTCCGCAGTTTCTCCCAGATTCACCTAGGCGCGGCTGTTAGTGCGCGTTTAAAGTTAAATTACCCCCGGCAAAGCCGGGGGCTTATTGGTTGAGCCCCTCAAAGGGGCCAATAAAACCGTGAGCCGCCCAAGGCGGCTGGCTTTTCACTCCTTCCCCTTGCCAGGGGGAAGGTTGGGATGGGGGTACAAACGGCGGACTTCATACAGATTTGAATTTCTACCCCCACCCTAACCCTCCCCCTGCAAGTGGGAGGGAATGATGTCGCTATACCTTTACGTTGCTCCTTTGACCGCCGGAACGGTCAAACCTTACCGAGTCCCCCGGCAGAGCCGGGGGTTTACCTAACTTAATTACCCAGCCATGCGCGTTCAATTTTACTCAAGCACTTTAACCGCCATTGGACGACGGCTGCGGATAAGTGTAGCTCAGTTTCAATATTTTTGACTTTCTGGCTCACATTCCGACTCACATGCGTTTTAACGTTAGGCTCGCATGCCACGCTTTAAGTGCCTTTCCACAGGCTTCTATGTCATATGGCTTCGACTTATTTTTGCGCAGGGGCATCCACGTCACACCCGATGGAATCTTTCCAACCAAACATCCATCGTCACCTGTTTCTGCCCATCCCTGCAATCTCTTTATAACCTCATGGGATGTTGCTTTTCGTCCAGTTTCATTCTGGATTTCCCAAGCTGCTTTGATAGCCAACTTGCCTACGCACGTCCTGGGTTGTTTTCCAGGCGCCGGGTCAATGGCTTTGCTGTCCTTCCTCTCAGAGACGGTCTGTGCAGTTGTCGATGGAGCGCTTAACAGAGCAAAATGAGAGGGTGTCAGGTCGATATCCGCTGGGGCGCTACATCCCGAAATCTTTAGAAACAAGCGAAGCCAGTCTGTTTTAATGTTTTCTTGGTCGCACCATATAAAGAATTCAATGGGAGAAAATTCGAGCAGCAGAGGTTCGTCTTCCTCATTGTAGCAACCCAATTCTTCCAAAATACGTCGTGCATCATGAAAACGGCTGTTGCTTGCATCAAGGGATAAACCATCAAGCCCCACCCCATCATGAGGAATTTCATTGCAATGATCCGGTGCCTTGATCCCACAAATAAGCAACGCTCCCATCGCTGGAGTCCATTTCTCCAATTTTAAGTATTTTTTGATGCTTTCGTTAATCACAGCGCCGTGGTTAATCATTTCACCAAAATTTTGCATATGTATCCCTGTTTACGCTCTTATTTGTATCACCTCTGCACACGTCTTGAGATTCGAGATAATCAGCCCATTGCTACGTTATCTTCCTGCGCTCAGCAAACTCTGGATCGTGGCAACATGCATACGCTTTGATTTGAAAGCATTCTGAAAAGATTACAGTTACATATATATGTAGTGTAGACCCTCTACAGTATAGCTTTTCCTGATCTTATTCGCGCACGTCCGATACTGAAAAATAGCTTCCATCTTTCAGCCGCTCCCCCTTCAATAATCGACTGCATCTCGTTCCTGGAAATCATCGAAGTTCAATAAAAGCCAGCCAAACAGGCTGTCCTCCTTAGTTCGTCCCTTTCTTGCCGTCGCTCTGTCCATCCGGACGGGCGATGGCTTTTCTTGCTCTAAAACTTACTTAACAAGGAGTTTCACTATGGCTATTCAATGCCCGCAATGTTCATCTTCCGTTATTCACACCAAAAATTATGGCAGCAAAGCCGGAGGTGCAATCGGCACCGTCGCTGGCGCAGCCAGAGGAGCCGCCATGGGATCGGCCGCTGGCCCTGCTGGCGCCATCGTCGGCGGTATCGCCGGGGCCTTGATGGGTGGCCTGATCGGTGGCGCGGCTGGCGGCGTCATGGGTTCTCGCATCGGCAAATCCGTGGATGACAACATCCTGGATAACTACGAATGCGAGAGTTGCGGCTACACCTTCAACAGGCGTCGTTGACGCTGGTATCTGGCATCGCCCGCATAATCATTCTTCGAGCATTAAAACCCGAGCCCACGTTCCGCCTCTGGCGGCGTGGGCTTTTCTATTCAGGAGAAAACTATGAACGCAATCGCAAAAACCAGCTTGTACTATTCCGAAGGGAGCAGCGACAAGGAATATCACGCAGAAATCATCGAGGTCGCGGGCGGCAACGTCGTCAATTTCCGGTATGGTCGCCGTGGCGCATCGCTGACTGCCGGCACCAAGACATCCGCCCCGGTAGATTTTGTGCAGGCAAAAAAGATATACGACAAACTGATCAAGGAGAAAACATCGAAGGGCTACACACACGACGTGTCCGGCACCGCTTATCAGGGCACAGAAAATGCCGGTCTTAAAACAGACTTCATCCCGCAGTTGCTCAACCCCATCACCGATGATGAAGCCATGCGCCTGATTGAGGATGATGCCTGGGCCGCACAAGAAAAAATGGACGGGGAGCGGCGCGCCGCTCATGCCGATGGTAATGGGGTAATCGGAATCAACCGCAAAGGTTTGATCGTCCCCTTGCCGGAACCTATCGCTGCCGAACTGCAATGCATTGCGGCCAACAGTGGCGCTATCCGCATTGACGGTGAAATTATCGGAGACATCCTCTACGTTTTTGATCTGCACTTTCACCGGGGCGCCAGCCTGCACGCGAGCCCGTGGTCGAAGCGGATGAAGCTGGCTCAAATTGTTCTGTTCCAATGTGAGTCCATCAAAACCGCCCCCGCTGCCGTCAACACAGACGAAAAACGTGCCCTGTGGAACAAGGTCAAGGCAGCGCACGGCGAAGGCGTGGTATTCAAGCGCCTGGATTGTCCTGTCAGGGAAGGCCGGCCCAACTCCGGCGGCGACTGGCTGAAGTACAAATTCACCGAGTCGGCAAGCTGTTTCGTGCTGGAGGTCAATTCCGGCAAGCGCAGCGTCAGGATCGGGTTGCTCGATTCCAGCGACCACCCCAATGCGGTCGAAGGCAAGATGATGATTCCGACCGGCAACGTGACGGTTCCGCCCAACCATGCTGTCCCTACTGCCGGGGACATCGTGGAGGTGGAATATCTGTACGCCTACAAGGGCGGGAGCCTTTATCAGCCGGTGTATCGCGGCAAGCGAACCGACCTGGATATCAATGCCTGCACCACGAATCAACTGAAGTACAAGCCGGAGGGTCGGGATGAGGAGGACGTGGAAGTGCAGGTGGCCTCATGAACCTGGAGCAAAACGAAATCCGCGATTACCTGTCTCGCGCGCCACGCCGTTTTCATTTCGATGGCATGAGAATGGTCAACAACACCGCCGCACGACTCTCGTGGCTTGCATCAATCGCGTCAGGCACACTCGACCAGCGAATCAACCGTCGCGCTGGAATCAATGATGTTTACCGGCCATTCAAGTACCCAATCTATTCCAGCCAGAAACGCCATCACCGGCGGATGATGGTCAAGTTGTATGGCAGGGGAAAAAATGGCTATTTCTATCAGCATCGACTCTGAAGCTTCAGCCAATATCAATTACAAGGAGGTCAACATGAGGAACCACCTCATAACCGCAGCATTCTTCATGGAAGGTCTTCACGACGCGAGGCCGGATCACAACGTCAAACCCAACTATGACGTATTGATCGAAACATGGGGCAAAGGCTGCATCGAGTTGGTGGATGCGTTGGTCGGCCATGTTCCCTTGACGGTCACGTTATGCGAGGCAGCGGCAGCCGCGTGTGACGGGAATTATCCGGGCGTGTTCGATTACGAGGTCAGCAGCAGTTTCGGCAAGTGGTTCGGCGAATACATCCTCGAACATGGCGATGAGCCTTCACCCGACAATGCCCGAACATGGCTGGCTTCTCATATCGCGGCATTCTTTACCCAGTTCATGACGGAAGAAGAAGCTAGGGTTGTAAAAATAGCCATCGACGACGCGCTGGTTTTGGCAAACAAACCGCTATCAGCATAGATTCATCCATCTGCACCAAGCAGTTTCACTTTCGTTTAGTTTCATCCCATCGCCCCGACGCGCTCCGTTCCGGGGCTTTATTCATTACTAAAAAGGAAATCAATCATGGCACACGAACTGGCAACAACAAATGACATGGCCTACGGAAGCTAATAAAGAATGGCAAACCACGCAACGTACTCAAGAGTCAGTTAGAAAAACAGAATCCCAGCACGCTCGCCGAGGAGATCATCAAACAGTATCCAATGAAGGCAGAGTACGCGGAGATGATGGCGAGATACGGCCTGGGACTTGCGACCGAGAAAGATTTCACAGAGGCATTAATGGGAAGCTTGCGCGATCCTCGGTGGATGATGAAATGGTTTGCAACAAATCATGCTATGTCCAGCCCCATCGCAGAAATAGTTCGAAAGCCCGGTCGGGAATTGGGAGAATACATTCGAAAGCTAGTCGAAATCTCAATCCAGCGGGCTTCAGCTTTAAGAGAAAACGGATTGGACTCAGATCCGACAAGAAGATTCGGTGAAATATCTTGCCGATGGATGGAGATGCAGGGGCGACAATTGGTCACCCTAGTGCAGAATGCTGCAAGTGCACGAAATATTATCCTTGGTGCCATTACCCCAGAAGATGTTGATAGATATTGCCCCGGCATTTCAGCTACAGTTCGCGCTCTATATTCGTCGGCGTGGGAAAACGTTGCTGGTTCACGGAAGGAAGAACCAAGCGATAGCCAGCCAGTCGATGCGCTTCACGCAATGTACGCACCGTATGTACGAGTGTTCAGAGCCGACAAGTTCATGGCACCGCATATTCAAAAGCAAGTTAATCGATATGGAACAATCGTAGTGCCGAGATTAACTCAACTTGTAGGCGTTCTGGAAAGTGAGGCGCAACGCAATACGTCGAACCTCTGAGAGTAAACATCCCTAGAAGGGGTGGCGAGGGACAGGTTAAGGGCGCACTGAAAACTCAGAACGCATGGCAGCTTTGGCCGCCTTCCAGACTGCGCCCCGCACAAGTAATGTGCTTCACAATTTACTTTACCAACGCCATCAACTTTCCGTAACTATCCACCACGTCGTATTTCACTTGATCGGAAGTGATTTTGGTAAAGAACTTGCGCGCACATTCGATTCTGCATTCTTCGATTTTTCGCAATTCCATGGTAGACATGGTGCCTTTTGTCTCGGCAATAAAATAAATGTGTTTGACAGCGCCTTCATGGAAAGCGATGGCCCAGTCTGGGTTGTAGTTGCCTACCGGAGTAGGTATAAAAAATCCCTTTGGCAGCTTGGCATAAACGACCACCTCGGCACTGGTGTCCAGCTCCTTGACGAACTCGCGTTCAATATTGGAATCGGTAATCACATAGTCATAGATATGGCGCTTCAGGGGCGAACCTGCCTTACTGAAATCCTGCTTGCTTTGGCCTTGAGTAAAGATGTCAATGTCGTGGGTTTCGGCAATGGGGTCATAGACCAGATGTTCAATGATGACTGTTGCTTTCTGTTCGTTGATTAACCGGCTCGCCTGTGCAATAAAGCTCTCCGGGTTGGTCTTGAACTGTGCAAATACGGCAACATTAACGCCGCTCAGAATGGATGCCACGGTAGCTCTTGTCAGTTGTACGGCCTCGGCTATTTTTCCCAACAGATCGTACTTCACGGCAGAATGGATCGAGTTGGTGTACTTGTCCGTTTCGGTCGTGGTCAGCTTGAAAGCTTCCCCCTGCTTCAGTTCGGCATAGGTCGCCACATCAGCCTGCTCGCCACTATGAATGGTGTACTGCAATGGCGTGACGCGCAGTTCTGCCTCCAGCGCTTTGACACACTTGTCGATGAGTTCTGAGCTGTCGAATTGAACACCGTATGCAGCCTTGCGGTTGATGCGGCTCCACAGCGCCTTGAACTCCTTCTTTTTGAAGTTTTCATTTAGAAGATTAGGCTTCGCTCCACGACCATTTTCAGGAAGCGGCAATTGCACATCGCTAAATACGCTGTCAATCAGCACCAGCACCTGATCGGCATACTGCTTCAGCTCATCTGGAAGTGTTGCCAGAGTCCCCGCTTTTTTTGCATCATGGTACTTGTCGGTGATATTGCGCTTCTTATCAACGTAGCCGTTCTGGATCAGATAAAACTCAATGTCCGTTGCTTGATCTTCTGTAACAACAAGCTCGCCTGCCTCGGTTTTTATAACCTTGCCTGTGAAATAAGCCTTGTCTGCTACCCGTGGCCGCTCTGAAAGCGATTCGCTGATGTCGCGTTGTAAAGCAGTGACAAAGTCCTTGTAGCTCTCGCTGGCAACCACGGTCAGCACATTGATCTGGTGTACCGTCGCCGGGTTATCCATGCGGTCGCCGTTCTGGTTGACCGATATGCGCAAGCCACGGCCCACCTCCTGACGGCGGGAAATCGTGTTGTCGCTATGCTTGAGCGTGCAGATCACGAACACATTTGGGTTGTCCCACCCTTCGCGCAACGCGGAGTGCGAAAAGATAAAGCGCACCGGCTCTTCAAACTTGAGAAGCTGCTCCTTCTTCCGAAGTATCAGGTCGTAAGCGTCAACGTCATCCGTTTCAGTCGATCTTGCGCCCGTTGTCGGGTTGACTAGGCGCTTGCTCTTCTTGTCGATTGAGAAATAGCCTTCATGCGTCCTTGATGTCTGAATCCCCTTGATGTAGCGGTTGTAAGGGGTGTCTTCGAGCGTCTGCACTTCAAAGAGGTGCTGGTTGTATTCCTCTTCAAATATCTGCGCATATTCACCCGGATTTTCACCGTTTTCATCGTAGCGCCGGTACTTGGCGACCTCGTCGATAAAAAATAGCGACAACACCTTGATGCCTTGGTGGAAGAGCGCCTGTTCTTTTTCAAAGTGTGCTTTCACGGCTTCACGTATCTGGATGCGCCGTAATGCCGCCTCATTCACATCGCCCGTGGCTTCCCCTGCTAGCAGCTCCAGCCCGTTAGTAAAATGAACGGTATCCGTGTGCGCATTGATGTCGGCGATGACGAAGCCCGTGTACTGGTCTAGCCCTTCGGAAATATCGAAAAGGTTATCGTTCTTGCCCAGCTTGCGCACCACGCGCTTGATGCCGCTGTTTTGCTTAATCTCAAGTTCGATACGGGCAACCGGCGGCTTGCTGGAAGAAATCTCAATGGACTCCAGGTACAGATATGCATTCGTGCCAGTCAATCCCTTCACGGAAATGCCGCGCACCGCGATTTTCTTCACCAGCTTCTGGTTATAGGCATCAAGCGCATCCAGCCGGTGAATCTTATTGTGAGTGGTTTTGTGCGTTGCGGAATACCGAAGAACCATCAAGGCATCGAACTCTTCCAGCGATTTTAAGGTTTGCGCACCCTCCATCTTCTGCGGTTCATCAAGGATTAAAATCGGTCGATTTTTCTTGATAACGTCAATCGGGCGGCGGGACTGAAAATCGTCCAGCTCATCATAAATGCGCCGGTTCTCAGCGCCCCGAGCTGCAAAAGCCTGGACATTGATCACCATGACATTGATGCCCGCATCTGAAGAAAAACTTTCCAGATTGTGCAAGTCTTTGGAGTTGTATATGAAGAAGCTGGCGCGTTTTTTGTACTCTTCCAGAAAATGCTCGGCGGTAATCTCAAGGGATTTGAACACGCCTTCACGAATAGCTATGCTGGGAACCACCACGATGAACTTGCTCCAGCCATAGCGCAGGTTTAGCTCGAACATCGTTTTGATGTAGCAATAGGTCTTGCCAGTGCCGGTTTCCATCTCAATATCAAGATTGATCGGGCAAACCTTGTTGCTGACCATTGCTGCGGAGAGCGGCAAGTTTTGGCGCTGCTGAACCTTGTGAATGTTTTCCAGCAACAAAGATGGCGTTAGCTTGATGTCCTCATTTCTAAAAGCATCTTCTTCGTTAAAGGATCGCTGTTGCGGCACACCCGCTTCCACGCGACCGGGATCAATCTTGTACTTAAACAAAGAGCCTGGCGGTTGACCGGCAAAGCAATCCACGACCGAATCCACGGCGTTGGTTTGGTATTGCTGTTTCTTGAACTTGAGCTTCATCGTCGCAGCCGCCTAAATAGATTTTACTTCAGTGGTGGGCGAGATGAGCTTGAAGATTTGCTCGATATTGATCTTCACGCTGTCGCTGCCGAAACCGGCGTCGCGAAACACTGCGCGCAGGGGGTGACGGGCGGCGAGGGTTTTGACGAATTCCTCGTTGATGCCCGACTCGAAGCAAGCCGCCAGCGCATCGCCGTCCACGAAAAATACTTGCTTACCGTTGATGGCCTCCTGGGTAATTGGCAGCGTCAAATCCACGCCCCAATCGAGCAATACCTGGAACAACAAATCCTCGGGGGTGCGCTCTTCGCGGATGTTATTGACCTGCCCAGGAAGATCGACTTGTTTCACCGCATCGGGAGCGTAGTACACGTCCTTCATGTTGGAGCTGTCCACCTTCAGGACACGGAAACCGATGTCCAAGTCTGGTGCGGTGAGAGTATTTTCGGCTTTGATTTTTTTGCCCGCTCGGCGGATGCGCTCTTTACCTATCTCGGCGATGGTTTTGTAGCCAGCTTTATAGGCTTCACTTTTTTCATCACAGAATTCTGGCAGTTGCACCATTATGAACTTGCGACGGCAACTATCTTTTACATTGAGAGCCATAACAGCGTGGGCAGTTGTTGCTGATCCGGAAAAGAAATCAAGGATAATATCTTCACCATTTGTGGTTGGCTCAAGCAAATGGCGCAGAAGACCGACGGGCTTAGGGTTGTCAAATGGAATTTCTCTCCCTTCTTTTACATCAAAGAGTATTTTTATATCAACTTTGCCGTCGGCATTGCTAACATCCTCAATCAAGGTCGGAACTTTTACTTTTCCATCACCATCGTATTGATAGTATTTTCGGTAAACATTAAATGTGCCATCCTTTTTTTCCTTAAATACTATGCGACCATTTTTAACCAATTCAAAAAAAGTATCCTCTGCTACCATCCATTGAGTTTCTATTGAGTTTCCATCAGGTAGCTCAATGGGATATATAAGCGTATCTCTTCTTCCCAAGTTTGATTTTAAAGGTCGAATATAGAATCGACCTCTTTCCTCTAAATATTCATCTTGCAGCTCAAACTTGCCCACTTCTTTTTCTGGCCTATCCATTAATATTTCAGGCAAAAACCAAGTATTTTTTGCATACACAAGAATATATTCGTGCAAATCAACCAGATGCTTTGCGTGCTTTCCACCAATATATTTTTTCTTCCAAACCATTTGGCCGATAAAGTTATCTCTACCAAAAATTTCATCAAGTACGTACCTGATCCCATTTACTTCATTATCATCAATTGAAATAAAAACTATCCCATCATCACGCAAAAGATTACGCGCCAGTTTTAATCGCGGATACATCATCGAAAGCCAATCTGAATGGAATCGCCCATTGGCTTCAGTGTTCGCTACCAGACGACCTCCTTCCGCATTCTTCTGGTTTGATCTTGTCAGGAACTCCTCTGTTTTCTCGGCAAAATCATCTTCATAAATAAAATCTTTCCCCGTGTTATACGGCGGATCGATGTAAATCATCTTCACCTTGTTCAGGTAAGTCTCCCTCAACAACTTGAGCGCATCCAGGTTGTCGCCCTCGATAAACAGGTTCTGCGTGGTATCAAAATTCACGCTCTCCTCACGGCAGGGACGCAGGGTCTTGGCGATGGGGGCGTTGGCCGTCAGCAGCGCCTCGCGCTTGCCCGGCCAGTTGAGCTGGTAACGTTCTTGGGGGCCTTCAACGATGGCGGTGGATAGTTCCTGATGTAATTGGTCGAAGTCGATGGCGCGTTTCACTGCGCCGTCTTCACTCTTCGATTCAGTCACGCAGTTGGGAAAAATCTCGGCCAGCTTGGCGATATTTTCTTGTGTGAGGTCGGGGCTGTGCAGCTTGAGCTTTTCCATGGTCATCTCTCGTAATCTGTACGTCTAACGCGCTAAGGTTTCAATGCTGGTTTTAATGGTTCGCAGTTGGCTATTCAATTCAACTTTCCGGTTGAACTGTTTTTCTTTATGCAAGCGAGCTTCCAGCTTGGCATATTCAGTCTGTTTGCTGCGGAGTTGCGATAGCCGCTCCACTTGATCTTTCAGCGTTTCCCCTGAGCGTGCTGGAAACGGCATCAGGCGGCGCAGCATCTGCTCATATAGCCCGGCCATGTCCAGCGCAACTGGCAGCGCCGAGCGTTCGCCCTGCGCTGGCAACCACGGGCTGGCAAAATAGCCATCCACCACCCAGTGGCTGGCATCGGCATCACTGGGGCGCTTATAGGCGGCCACGGTTTTGATACGGCCATCGAAGCTGAGATTGTAGAAGATTGGCAGCGGGATTGCCTTATCAATACAGCGCAGCACGTCTTCGCTGACCTCGGCAGTTTTCAGCTCAATCGAAAAAATTTCTATTTCCGGCACACCGGGGCGCGACGGCAGATTAATGGTTTCAGGGGCGAGCTTGTATTGCCACACGATCTGGTTGATCTGTGAAACAAAACAATCTCGCACGGCACGGCTAGGTTTGCCGTGCTCGTATATCTTGCTCTTGGGTAGCACACGGTTGAACTCTGCCTGTTTGGGATAGGCAAATATCATTCTGTAGCCTGAATAACCAGAAAAGCGATCAGCTCAAAATCATCCAGCCCCGCGATGGTGTTGACCAGCGCCGTGGTACGCCCGCCACTAAACAGGCTGTCGATGTCCTTGTCTTCCTTCATGTCCACCATGGAGCGTATGGCCTGATCGAGCAGGTTGGAATAAACATTCATCTTGCGCCCGTCGTCGGTGGCCTGGCTGAATAAGCGACAAACTTCTGGTAGCGGCTGGCTTTGGCCTTTGCAGGCGCTACGCACCAAGTCGAGTAGGCGTTTGACTTCGGTGTGGTCGGCGACGACCTCGCCATTTTGGCCGATGTAGATCAGGTAATAGGGGTGCAGGCGGTTGTGCTGGTTGATGTTGACCCCATTGTTGCGGTTGCGCAGCGTGAACATGGCACCCGGCGGCAAGCCCCGTGCCGGATCGGCTGGCACCACGGCATTCATGCCGGTAGGCATATTGGCCAGGTCGCCATTGGCTTTGATGTAATTCAACAAGTCCATGCGGAAGTCATTGAGGCCAAGGTCGGTAATGGAGACGCCTGTTTTGAGGTCTTCCATCTCGATCACTTCTTCTTGCAGGCGGCGCAATTGTTCCTTGCGGTAGGACACGTCGTTGGATTGGGTGTTTAGAACGTTGTCATCGGCGGTCGCGGTCACATCGGCAATGACCATGCGGTTTTCGACGCGCTCCTTGAGGTTGATGTATTCGTCGAGGGTAATGTCCGGCCAGTAGTTCACCAACTGGATGCTGGCGTTTTGTGAACCGATACGGTCTATGCGCCCGAAGCGCTGGATAATGCGCACCGGGTTCCAGTGAATGTCATAGTTGATGACGTAATCGCAATCCTGAAGGTTTTGGCCTTCGGAAATACAGTCGGTGCCAATGAGGATGTCGATTTCTCTCGGCTCATTGGGAAGGGTGAGCGCCTTTTCCTTTGAGCGTGGCGAAAAGAGTGTCAGCAGCGATTGGAAGTCGTAGCTCTTTTTAGCATTAGCCTTGAGTGTGGATATTGGAGTATCAGTGCCAGTGACTTTGCCGGTATGGACTTGATGGGATTGCCACAAACTTTCCGCCAGGTGCTCGTAGAGATAACTCGCCGTGTCGGCAAAGGCGGTGAAGATCAACACCTTCCTGTTGCCCGGATTGATCGGCGAGTCCAACTTGCTATTGATCTGTGCTTTGAGGTGCTGAAGCTTGGCATCGTCAGCCGGAGTGATTTTCAACATCTCGGTGAGGAGTGCGTCAATCACAACAAGGTCGGCTGATAAATCGTGCTTCCACGATGGCAAGTCCATATCAGTCAAGCTGATCTGCACCTTGCCCCCGATTTTGTCATCGTCGATGTCGGGTATCTCGTCGTCATCCGGCTCGGCATTTTCAAAGGCGACAGCGGCATCGGCGAAGGTGGCATCTTTTCCGGTCTGCTCGAACACCCTGATTTTCTCAAGCGTGGCCGAATGATTGTCTTTCAGTTTTTGCAGGGTTAGCCGGAAAGATTGGACTGAACTTTCAAGGCGCTTGAGCAGGTTGATCGTCATCAACGCCTGGAGGCTGCGCTCACGGTCGGCCTGCTTTAACTTGCCGCCCCCACCTTCAACTTCCGTATCGTAAAGCTCTTCATATTTGGCGAGGCGGCTAGCCAAGATGTAGCTGATAGGCGCATACACGGACAACTTCAACAAAGAAAGCTGGTTGAAGATTTCGTTGAAGCCGATAACATCAGTGCGGTATGTGAGCTGGCAATGAAATGACAGCGGCTTGAGACGTTGTGGAAACTTGCCGATGTCTTTGGTATCGTAAAAAGTTTCAATGTGCTTGCGGGATCGGGCAATGGTGACGCTATCAAGCAGCTCGAAAAAATCGAAATCCAGTGCGCTCAGGATGGCATTGGCGGTTCGTTCTTCGGGTGGCAGCGTTGACCAATTATTGAAGGCGCGTTGCGCCCGGCGGAAAATCTCGTCAATGTCTTTCTGTGTCCGCAATTTCTTGTTGAGGCTATCCGAATCGCCTTCATAGGCAAGTGCAAGCTGGTTGCGCAGGTCATTGAAGCGGTTGTTGACCGGGGTGGCCGAAAGCATCAGGACTTTGGTTTTCACGCCCTGCTTGATGACGGAATTCATCAGCTTTTGATAACGTGTCTCGCGGTCTTTGAAGGCGTCGTTGTTGCGGAAGTTGTGCGATTCGTCGATGACGACCAGGTCATAGTTTCCCCAGTTGATCCGATTCAGTGGTGTGCCGAATGACTCGCCGCTGGTGCGCTGCAAGTCGGTATGACAAAGCACGTCGTAATTAAAACGGTCTTTGGCAAAAATGTTGGTAGTGAGATTGCGGTTGTAGTTCAACCAGTTGTCTGCCAGCTTTTTGGGGCAGAGAACCAGAACTGAACGGTTGCGCAGCTCGTAATATTTAATCACTGCCAGCGCTGAGAAAGTTTTCCCGAGTCCCACGCTGTCAGCCAGAATACAGCCGTTGAACGTCTCCAGCTTGTTGATGATGCCGGTGGCCGCATCCCTCTGGAAGTTGAATAGCTTCTGCCAAATCAGGCTGTCCTGATAGCCGGTGCGGTCATTGGGTAAGTCGTCTTCGTTCAGGTCTTCCAGAAACTCGTTGAAAATGTTGTAGAGCATCAGGAAGTAGATGCGCTCCGGCGAATTTTCCTGATACACCGAAGCGATGTGGTCGCAGATTCTGGATGTAACATCTTCCAGCTTTTCCTGATCGTTCCATATTTGATCGAACAGGTTAAGGAATACGCCAGTGTGGGCAGGCTCTTCAAATTTGTTGACGATATTCGATACTGCATCTCCGCGCTGATAGCCAAGATCGACGGCGGTGAACCCGTGGAGCGGCATATAAATGGCCGCTGCATCCGATGTTTGAACACCGGCAAATTGCTGCATGGGGGCTGTGCCACGATTAGAACGGAAGCTGGCTTTACGCCGCACCCAGTCAGCGCATTCCTTCGCAATCGCTCGCTGGGTGAGTTTGTTTTTGAGTTGAATTTCAAACTCGCTGCCGTAAAAGCTGCGTTCGCGTTCAGTCTTTGGAATATGGTACTGGCGATGTTCTTTATTGAGTTTGTCGGCAACTACGTCTGGCATGAAGGTCGGCGAAGTAAAAATGAACTCCAACGACTCGATGCTTTCAAGTTCCTTCTTCAACGCCTCGAAAGCATAAATCGAAAAACATGATGCCGCGATTTTCAGCTTAGAGCCGGGCTTGAGGGTCTGCTTCAGGTTGTCCCCAAGCAGGTGATTTATGTTGTCGATTATTTCCATAGTTGGCAGAGGCCGCTTGCTTTTGAGCGCTCCAGCTTCAGTTGAATTTGCCCAAGTATCTGGAAAAGACCCAGCCCTGTATTTCCACCCTTGATTCCCTATCAGTTCGCGTAGGGCGCAATCTTTATTGTGCCAAATGAATGCTTTTCGATTCTCGTTTTTTCAGCGGCGTGAAAATCAGAATCTCATCCCAAGCTGGATTCGGATTACCTTTTCTACTTCCTGCATTTCGCTATGGGAAATCGAGCCGAGTTTACTTTTCAGGCGTTCTTTGGCTGCGGTGGTAATTTGGTCTGCCATGGCTTTGCTGGATTTTCCGGCCACGGAAACCAGCGCTTCGCTGGGGTACAGTCTGCCGGTATTGCTGGTGAGAGGGATGACTTGAACTCGGTTCAAGTTGCTGTTGGCGATGTCGTTGCTGACGATCAGTGCCGGGCGTGTTTTGGTGATTTCTCCACCCAGCGCGGGTTCAAAATCAACCCACCAGATTTCACCTCGCTGCATGGGTGACATCCCCAATCATGGCATTGCTCCATTCCAGGGCTTCTTTTTCACGCTCTGTATCTGTTGCCATGGCTTGATAACCTGCAACCAAGTCGTCGCTTATCACTAAAGGGCGCGCCAAGTCTTCAAGAAAACGGCTGACTTTGCGACGCCCGACAACCCGAAGCAAGCCTTCGTAAACGGTTTCGTCAATCGAAATGGTCATGCGCTTTTGCATGGCTTCGTCCTTTCTGTTGTGTATCTGCGGGCATTCTATCATGGAGATTTTTTTAACCTGGGGAATAACAAGCCCCACACCCACCGACTGGCAGCGCTTGGCCGGTTTCAACGCGCTGCACGTTGCGCGCGCCGGCAAATGAGCTTGAGAAGCCAAACTCGTATTGTTTTTCAACTCATTAATGGCCAGGCTTGGGTTAAATGCGCGGGCTGCGCTCCGCTTGTTGCACGCTACAAGTTGACAGCATTACCCTCTTGCCGCTAACTCAACCTAAGTTTGCAGCCCTATAATGCACAGGGCGCTGCCGAAAATAATGCTGGCCGGTTTCTTTCGCATAAATTGGTATCAAAATCACAATGGCTACTCTCACCCCCTCACAGCTCCCTAGCCTTCGCGAAGATGGGGGGCTATTTCGTGAGCTCAATGTTCTGGAACCATTGCGTCTTGGCTTGCCGGATGGGCTCGAGATTTTTCACGAAGTACACTGGCACAGTGTTCACAAGGGGGTAGATCGACACGGCGAGGTCGATATCGTTGTGCTCAGCTCAAACGGGAATATGCTGCTGATGGAAGTCAAAGCCGGTCAGGTGTTGCTGCGGGAAGGCGCCCCCGCCGTTATTTTGAGCGAAGTGGATTTAGCAGAACTGACCGACCAGGAACGCCGCAAGCTATTCGTCGGCATGACCCGCGCGCAACTCAGCCTGCAAATAGTGCTTTCCGCTCAAGCAGAAGCCTGTTTTGCGAGGGCTTTGGGATGATTTCGGCACAGAATATGACTGTAGAAAAATTGGTTGTCGCCATTTCATCGCGCGCCTTATTCAATCTGGATGAGAGTCATGCGTTGTTCGAAAAAGAGGGGGTGGACGCGTATTGTCGCCACCAGGTTGAGCGCGAGGATGTGCCGCTTGATCCGGGAGTGGCGTTCAGCCTGGTGAAGAAACTTCTGGCGCTCAACGAGCGCGATCCGGCCAACCCTCGCGTGGAAGTGATTCTGCTATCGCGCAACAGCGCGGATACAGGGCTGCGAATATTCAATTCAATCCAGCATCACCAGCTCGACATAGGGCGTGCTGCTTTTACAAGGGGCGGGAGCACTCACCCTTACATTTCAGCATTCGGCGCGCATTTATTTCTTTCTGCCGAACCCGATGATGTGCGCAAGGCACTGGAAGCAGGCTTTGCCGCCGCGACGATTTTGCCTTCAGCTTCGCCTCTATTAACAGCTACGACCAACCCGGCGCAGTTGCGCATCGCGTTCGATGGTGATGCGGTGCTGTTTTCCGATGAGTCGGAGCGGATATACAAGGAATCCGGGTTAAATGCGTTCCAAGACAACGAGGCAACCTCTGCCAGAGAGCCTCTTCCCGGTGGGCCATTCAAGAATTTCCTCGCCATGCTGCACCGGATTCAATTGGAGTACCCGGCTGAAACTGCGCCGATTCGTACCGCGCTCATCACGGCACGCGGCGCACCCGCTCACGAACGGGTTATCCGCACATTGCGCGCATGGAACATCCGTATCGACGAGGCTCTATTTCTCGGTGGAAAAGACAAAGGCAAATTCCTTAAAGCATTCGGGGCAGATATTTTCTTCGACGATCAGCAGAAACATTGCGAATCTGCGCGCCAGCATGTCGCAACCGGGCATGTGCCGCATGGGGTGGCAAATGAGTAGCGGTGCAATAAACCTGTATCACGCTACTCTTGATGGGCCAATAAAATGACTACCGGATTTGCATCACCCGCTGACGATTACCTTGAGGGTAGATTGAGCCTTGATGCGCTCCTGGTTCAGAACAGGGAAGCCACCTTTTTCGTTCGAGCCAAAGGCGACAGCATGGTGGGCGCAGGTATCTCTGATGGTGACCTGCTCGTTGTGGACAAATCCTTGAACCCAATCTCTGGCAACATCATCATTGCTGTGGTTGATGGCGAGTTGATCGTGAGGCGACTCATCGAGCGTGAGGGGAAAATCATTCTCCAACCCGAGAACCCTGATTACAAAGAAACCGAGTTCAAGGAAGGCTCGGAGCTTCAGGTGTGGGGGGTAGTGACCGCCACCATAAAGCGGTTCGGTTAAGGGGTGCTCTATGCCCATTGCCCTCGTTGATTGCAACAACTTCTATGTCTCTTGCGAACGGGTGTTCAACCCCAAGCTGGAGGGAAAACCAGTGGTCGTACTGTCCAATAACGATGGCGTTGCCGTATCCCGTTCGGCTGAAGCGAGGGCACTGGGTGTCAACATGGCCGAGCCGTGGTTCAAGTTTGAGCGGCTTGCCAAAAAGCACGGCATCATTGCCCTGTCGAGCAATTACACGTTGTATGGCGACATGTCGGCGCGTGTCATGTCCATTCTCTCCACGTTCTCGCCCAAGCAGGAAATCTACAGTATCGACGAGTGCTTCCTCGACCTTTCTGGATTCCCGTCTGATTCGCTGGTGAACTACGGGCAGAAGATTCGCCAGACGGTCAAACGGAATGTCGGCATACCTGTCTGCGTCGGTATTGCCGATACCAAAACCCTCGCCAAGCTGGCCAACCACTGTGCCAAAAAAGGCTTCGCGGGAAGCGACGGTGTGTGTGACTTCGGGCGGCTGAGTGATGCCGAGCGCAGCAAGCTGTTTGCCAGCATCCCGGTGGGCGATGTGTGGGGAGTTGGCAGGAAGATTGCCGAAAAACTTTTGACCATGAATATCAAGACTGTGGAAGACCTGAAAACCGCCAGCCCTGAGCGTATCAGCTCCCAGTTTTCCGTGGTGCTGGTGCGCACCCAGCAGGAACTCAACAACGTCCCCTGTATCGAGCTGGAAGACGCGGGCGCACCCCGGCAGCAGATTATGGTGTCACGCTCGTTTGGAACGACGGTAACGGCACTGGAAGACCTTTCGGAGTCTGTTGCCTACTTTGCCACCACTGCGGCGGGAAAACTCCGGCAAGATGGCTCTGTAGCTGCCAGCGTGTGTGTTTATCTGCACACCAACCCGTTCAAGGAAAACGAACCGCAGTACCAGCAGTCCAAGATTGTACCTTTGAGCCAACCAAGTGATGACACGACCAGGCTGGTCAAAGCAGCCCTCGCGGGGCTGAAGGCGATTTACCGGAGCGGACTCGACTACAAAAAAAGTGGAGTGATGCTGATGGGGTTGCAACCAAAGGGGTCGATTCAGCCTACTCTGTTTGATGATACCGACAAACAAGCAAAATCAGACAACCTCATGCACGTCATGGACTCGATTAACCGAAAAATGGGGAAAGGCAGTTTGACCATTGCAGCATCTGGACTCGGCCATGGCTGGGCAATGCGCCGAGATAAAATGTCTCCGAATTACACAACTGACTGGAATGAATTACCCATAGCAACATGACAAAAATGACTGAACCACCCATTAGCACTCCGCCGCAAGCGTACATGGAAATTATCACACCGTTGATAGGCAAAGCGCGTGGGCTTTTGGAGGCTGGAGAAAAACTCCAGCCGATTGCATTCGTTGGCAATCTGGCCGCCATGCAAGTTGTTCCCGTGATAATTGAAGCTAATAGCGGGGAAGGCAAAGACCATTCTGCACGGGTGATTCAATCAGCGGCGATAGCATTGGATGCAGATTTCGTATTCACGATAATGGAAGCATGGTCGCTCAGAAAAGACAAGATGCAGCAAATGGGCGAAGTTTTAGACAGGTATGGCAGCATTTTCGCATCGCCCTACGCGGTTGATGTGTGCTCCATCACGCTGGAAACAAGGTGGGGAGTGTGGGCCGCACTCCAGCAAATCAAACCCAAGGGAATTTCCAAGAAGAAACGGACAATCGGGGTGGTGGAGTTTTGTTATTTCACGGAAACTAGGGGCAGATTCGCACACCTGCTACCCAAGAAGGAAGGCGACGAGCCACCGACTACTCTACATTGAAGCGTATTCTAATGTGAAGTAGCGTCCACCGATCCCATTTCTAATACAGAGATTATCGACGCACCGAGATCCGCGACCTCGATCAATTTCCGTGGATGCCCATTGAGATGAAATCAAACCTTATTCGCAGCTTCACCACCCAGGGCTTCAGTCAAATCGGTCAGCATCCTGGCCAACTCACCTGTCATCAGGGTGAAGTCTAGCTCAAATAGTTCTTCGTCGGTTTCGGTCAGTGCGGTTGATTCTTCCTTGATGATATCCAGAAATTCGAGCCGCTTGATTTGCAGTTGCTCGGTCAGGACAAAGGATATGCGGTCATTCCAAGTCAGCCCCAGCCGGGTGGCGCGCTTGCCTGCCGCGATGTGGGCAAGTATCTCTTTACCTTCCAGCGCATGGTTGGCATAGCGAACCGTTGCCTTGCTCTCGCCCGTAGCGCGTAGTTCCAGCTCGCTATCTATGGTGAAAGCAGCCGGTGCAGTTTCGCTGGCAAGCCAATTTGTCATGGCGGCAACTGGGGATATTTCGGTGTGCGACAGCTTGACCGGCAAATCGTCCACCGTCTTGCCCAATTGTTCCAGCAATTCATCGGCCCTAGCCGAAGAGGCGGCTTCAATGATCAGGCGACCGTTTGCAGTATCTATCCATGCGAAGGTGGTGCGTTGCATGGCGAATGCCCTGGGTAGAAGTTCTTCGATGATAGATTCCTTGATGTCCTTCTTCTCTTTGCGGCCAACCTTGTACCCTTGTTGCGCCTCGATGTCGGCAATACGCTCTTTGGCAAACCGGTTGATGATGGTGGCCGGTAACAGTTTTTGCTCTACACCCAGTGCAAACAGAATTTGTTGGTTGGCAACATGGACAAGACGGTTATCGCCACGGCATGAAACCCATCCCCGGCTTTGCTTGTCCAGGCCGCTGCATGGCTGTAGTGGCTTGAGTGTCAGCGCCTCCTGAAGCGATGCGGCAGTGATGGCGCAGTCGGTTGGCAGGCGATAAATGAAGATATTTTTGAACCACATGGAGATGCACCAGGAAAAGCGCCGATTATACTGAGGGCGAGACTAAAATTCGCCGCAATTGCAATCATGGATACCGAGCAACGGGACAAACCGCCTGCCAGCAGCCACTCGTCAGACAATCAAATTCTCATAATCCTGGAAAAATAGTCGAGCCCGACTTTCAATATGTGGTTATTAAAAGCATCAATGCACGAAGCTCTATTCTTTCTGGCGGAACGCCATCGAATATTGGTTTGAAAGTATTCTGGTTTTGATTCTGAAAGATTCTGAAAGAGCAACGGTTACCTATATATACGCAATACTTAAAGTAGCTAATTGACTGTTTATAGTGGCAACTATTCACCAATATACTCTTCAGTAAAAGTAATACTAGATGATTAATGTGCAACTGCCTGTATATAGCAAAAACATAAATGCATTAGAGAATGGTGAATAAGCACAGGTGTAAGTCTTGTGAATTCAATGCACTTGCTTCCTACATGTTGTTGATTGCTTGTTTGCTGATACAGCAGGCCCTCTATAAAAAAATGTTTTTTGTGCTAATGCTTTGCATTGACCAGCGTCGATGCATCAGTTCAATCTACATTAAAAGAGGAGCACAGACATGTACACCAACCAACAATCGTTTGTCGATAACGCCTTCCAGTATGACACTACTGCCTACGACCATCGAATGTCGGATCATGAACTCCGCTATCGTGCCAGGCGTAATTTAGCTGAATTGACGAGGCTGATTGATCGGCTTTTTGACCATCACTCAAGAATACTGGTAGTGCGGATTGATTTACGTTACAGGAAAGAAGTTGCCAAAACTGTATCTCTTGAGACTGCTCAATTTCATCGCAAACTACTACTTGAAGACAGGCGAAGTCATACTGAAGTTTTTGCGGGTTTGCTTGGTTATGCTTGGGGTCTTGAATATGGCGAGCGTGAAGGTGGATACCACTATCATTTACTTGCTCTATACAACGGCGCAGAGCGTAGAGATGATATTAGCACCGGCATGGCTATTTGTGATTTATGGGATACGATCACCAATGGTTGTGGGCAGTGTTACATCAGCAATTATGACAAGGTAAAGTTGGAGAGCGAAGGAAATCTTGGTATAGGCATGATCCACCGTGATGACTTTCGACTGCGTGTTAACCTGATCGAAAAAGTCGCTTCCTACATTACTAAAAAGTGTAATGCGCTAGACGTCGAGTCAGGCATTACGGATTCTGGGAATTTCCGTACCTTTGGTAAAAGCAGGATGGAAAAGCCATTAAACCCGAATATGCCACGGCGAGGACGACCTCCGGTTTCAAGGGAGGGGAATTGGTAGGTTAGTGCGTCTGATGGGTTGGGGTCGTTTAAATCGCTACGCGTGGCATTTTGAGGGTGAGATATTCCAACCTGGCGATGATGACATTTAAGGGCAAGTGTGTGAGCATATCAACAGGCAACTCATTCAAATTTTCCCCGTAACAAGCCACTTTTCTAGCTCTGATGCCCTGAAAACAGGGGGAATTTAGGTGCTTGAGTTGATTGTTGATTGCTTTGTAACGCATTGTAATAAAAGCGCTATTAAGATTAGAACAACTCTGCACCCACACCAAGAGTGAGTATGTTGTCCTGTAGCTGTTGAGTGAGTTGATTACGGCGCTTTTTGACTCAAAAATATGACTGGCCAATGAGTTTAAGCGGGGTTTTTTATTAAGCGGTAGGCTGTCGAGAGGAAGTTTTTGAAAATAAATAATCCGCCCACGCCTGCATCATCTGGTGGCGTTCTTTCAAGTAAAGTAGGTGCGGCTCGCTTTGATAAGCTGCTGCAACAGCGTTAGATTCGGCGTGCGACAATTGCGTTTCAACAAGGTGTGGGGCATATCCTGCGTTTCTCAACCAAGTAGCCGCTACCGTGCGTGTTCCATGGGGTACAACGCCAAGGTTGGTCGACCGAAAAGCCTTTGATAATGCATCTCTTACAAGGTGATTGCCTTTTTTGTCCCCGCTTGGGAAAAGGTATTTTTCATCTTCACCTATAGTCTTTTTTAGATCTTTCAATAGGTTGATTGCCTGTCTTGATAAAGGTACTACATGCGGGCGCCTCATCTTCATTCTTTCCGCTGGAACATGCCATTCTTTTTTCTCAAAGTCGATTTCTCTCCACTCTGCTCCTACTGTTTCCGAAGAGCGTAGAAAGCAAAGAAATTGCAGTTTCATGGCGAATCGCATGACGATTTCCGAATATGTGTCAATCTTTAGAAAAGTATCTTTAATGTCTGCCAGCGTTTTTTTGACCGGCGGTTTTTTTTGTTTGATGAGTCCGGCCAGGTCGAGATTTGTATATGGTTCTCTGTATCCACGTTGAATAGCAAACTTAATAATCATGCTGACGAGTTTTTGATTCTTGCTTGCAAGCGAATTTGATCGTTTGTTGATTGACTCCAACAGGGTCACCACTTCTCTTGTGTGAATGTCTTTTATGTCTTTATTCCCTAGAGCTGGCAATAAGTCGTTTCGTAAGCATTCGTTATATTTTCTGATGGTTGCTGGCTCCCGCTGGTGCTCTGTTGTTTTCCATTCAACGAATTTCTCAGATATTGCGGCAAATGTGTTGACTGATACGGGAGCGGCAGGGTCGATGCCTAAGCGAATTTGTTCCCGAAAAGCGCCTGCAGTGTTCCTCACCTCTTCTAGGCTAACTTCAGGATACTTGCCCAAAGCAATCCGTTTTTCTTCGCCTTCGAACGTGTAACGCAACCTCCAGAGTTTTGCACCGGATGGTTGAATTAGGATGTGCAGTCCAACTTGCTTGCCGTCAAATAGGCGGCGCGGTTTATCCGTGGGCTTTGCTTGCCGTATGCTAGTATCCGTAAGGGCTGGAACAATCTTAGGCATGGTTAAGGAACAATCGGAAAGTGTTCCGGTTATTGTTCCTGAAAACCTTTGAGCTGGCAAGATATCATTTGACACTGACTGACACTAAAAACAGCTTATATGTGCCGTTTTTATTGGCTTGCAGCGATTTGAATAAGACTATATGATTCTAATTGAAACGCTACCATGGTGCCCAGAAGAGGACTCGAACCTCCACACCTTGCGGCACACGGACCTGAACCGTGCGCGTCTACCAATTCCGCCATCTGGGCTTAGATTTGCTGAAGGCGCGCAATTTAATTGTTAAAGGATTTATTGTCAATGAAAAAGAAAAGTAATTTACGTCTGCAAGACCCCTATCTGGAGCGGGAACGCGAGCAATACGAGCATCCGCTGCCGAGCCGCGAATTTATTTTGCAGATTCTGGCCGAGCAGGGCGGGCCGGTGATCGACGAGGAGTTGCTGCATTTGCTGCATATCGAAGCGCATGAAGAGGAGCTGTTTGCGCGCCGCATCAGGGCGATGGAACGCGACGGGCAGATCATGCGCAACCGCAAGCGTGCCATCTGTGTGATGGAAAAGCTCGATCTGGTCAAGGGCAAGGTGCAGGGGCATCAGGATGGTTTCGGCTTTCTGGTTCCAGAAGACGGTAGCCCCGACATGTTTCTCAGCGAGAAGGAAATGCACAAGGTGCTGCACGGCGATGTGGTGATGGTGCGGCAGAGTGGTATAGACCGGCGCGGTCGGCCCGAGGCCAAGATCGTCGAGGTGCTGGAGCGTGCCAATAACCGCGTGGTCGGACGTTTGTATGAGGAGCACGGCATCCGCTTTATCGTGGCGGAAAACCGGCGCATCAGCCAGGACATTCTGGTTGCACCCGGCGAATCCGGCGGCGCAAAAGCCGGGCAGGTGGTGGTGCTGGAAATTCTGCAACACCCCGACAAACATGCCCAGCCGATCGGGCGCATTGTCGAGGTGTTGGGCAATTATGCCGACCCCGGCATGGAAATCGAGATCGCGCTGCGCAAGCATGATCTGCCGCACGAGTTCCCCAGAGATGTGGAAAAACAGGCCAAACAGATTGCCCCTGTAGTCAGCGCCAAGGATTGGGAGGGGCGTGAAGACATCCGCAACTTGCCGCTGGTGACGATAGACGGCGAAACCGCGCGCGATTTCGACGATGCGGTGTATTGCGCGCCGGAGAAGGGTGGCTACCGGCTGGTGGTGGCGATTGCAGATGTCAGCCACTATGTGCAGACCGGCGACGCGCTGGATCGCGAGGCGATTCTGCGCGGCAACTCGGTGTATTTCCCGCGCCGCGTGATCCCGATGCTGCCGGAAGAATTGTCCAACGGCCTGTGTTCGCTGAACCCGCAGGTGGATCGCTTGTGCATGGTGTGCGACATGCGCATCAACAGCAAGGGTGACATCGGCAAGTACCGTTTTTATCCGTCGGTGATGCATTCCAAGGCGCGTCTGACCTACACGCAGGTTGCCGAAATGCTGGCGCAGCCGGATGGCGAACTGGGGCAGCAAAACGCGGCTATCGTGCCGCATTTGCAACACCTTCACGAGTTGTTCCAGAAGCTGTTAAAAGCACGCGAGAAGCGTGGCGCGATCGACTTTGAGACGATCGAGACGCAGATGATTTTCACCGAGCAGGGCAAGATCGAACGCATCGTGCCGGTGGTGCGCAACGACGCGCACAAGCTGATCGAAGAATGCATGCTGGCGGCCAACGTGTGCGCGGCCGGCTACCTGCACGAGCACCAGCATACCGTGCTGTACCGCATCCACGAGGGGCCGACGCCGGAAAAATTGGGAGCGTTGCGCGAGTTCCTCGGGGAGTTCGGCCTGCAACTGGGCGGCGGCGACGAGCCGCAGGCCGGTGACTATGCCAAATTGCTGAAAAGCATCAAGGGTCGCCCCGACCACGGGTTGCTGCAAACCGTGATGCTGCGCTCGTTGCGCCAAGCCAAATACGAGCCGGAAAATGTCGGCCACTTTGGTCTGGGTTACGAGGCCTATACCCATTTCACTTCGCCGATCCGCCGTTACCCAGACCTGCTGGTGCATCGCGCCATCAAGGCGGTGCTGCACGGCAAGCAATACAAGCCCGCGCAGAAATGGGCCGAACTGGGCGCGCACTGTTCGATGACCGAACGTCGAGCCGATGATGCCACGCGCGATGTCGAGGCATGGCTGAAATGCTTCTACATGCGCGACCATCTCGGCAGCGTGTTCACCGGCACGGTTTCGTCGGTCACCAATTTCGGCATGTTCATTTCGCTGGATGACCTGTATGTCGAGGGGTTGGTGCATATCTCCGAACTGGGCAAGGACTATTACCAGTTCGATGCCGCCAGGCACCAGTTGCTCGGCGAACGCACCGGCCAGCGCTATCGTCTCGGCGACCGCGTGCAGGTGCGCGTGGTCAAGGTGGACATGGAAAGCACCAAGATCGATTTTGTGCTGGATGGCATTATCGAGAAGCCCGATCGCGAAACCCCTGGCCGCGAAAAACCCGACCGCGAGCGGGCGTCCAAATCGCCAAAGAAACCGGCAAAGAGCAAGAAGCGCCATGGCTGATCTGCGTCTGATCTACGGTTTTCATGCAGTCACCTCGCGCATCCGCCAGAACCCGGATGGCGTGCTGGAAATTTATCTGCAAGCGCAACGCAATGACCCGCGAATGCGCGATTTAATCAAGCTTGCCGAAACCAATGGCGTGCGAGTTATCCCGGTAGATGCCAAGCGTCTCGACGGCATGGCGGGCGGCACGCGCCATCAGGGCGTGGCTGCAAGGGTGGATGCGTCGCATCGTGTACAGCATCTGGACGACGTGCTGGACACGCTGGACGAGCCGCCGTTGCTGCTGGTGCTGGACGGCGTGCAGGATCCGCATAATCTCGGTGCGTGCCTGCGCAGCGCCGACGCGTTTGGCGTGCATGCGGTGATCGCGCCCAAGGATCGCGCGGTCGGCATTACCGCGACGGTGGAGAAAGTGGCCTGCGGGGCGGCGGAAACCGTGCCGTACATTACCGTCACCAACCTCTCTCGTACATTGCGCGAATTGCAGGAGCGCAATATCTGGGTAGTCGGCGCGGCGGGTGATGCGGAGCGGGATTTATACGGCTTCAAGCACACCGGCGCGCTGGCCTGGGTGCTGGGCGCGGAAGGCGAAGGGCTGCGCCGCCTGACGCGCGAAACCTGCGACGAGCTGGCGCGCATTCCGATGCAGGGTAGCGTGGAAAGTCTGAACGTCTCGGTAAGCGCAGGCATTTGCCTGTTCGAGGCGCGAAGGCAGCGGCAGGGCCGCTGAGTTGCCGGGAACGCTCCAGCAGATAGCGCGCCGCTTGGTTTTAACCCAATAAAATAAAAAATCAGGTCGCCGGGCGCATGATCGCATTGCCTCAAGATAAAAGGTTACCGAAGGAATGGATTGTTTCCTCAAGTTCGGTGGTTACCGAAGAAGTTTGAAAACGGCTTTCAGTTTAGACTGAATCTGCTTCTGAATTATAAATG
>JBAYVP010000006.1:0-40934 GCA_041674485.1 Sulfuricellaceae bacterium | reverse complement strand
CAGGGCTTGCAAGCGGTCGCGTAGTGGGATCACCAGCAGGGAATGGCCGCCCAGTTCGAAGAAGTTGTCGTCCACGCCTACCCGCTCGACTTCCAGCAATTCGCGCCATATTGCGGCGATGCGTTTTTCCGCTTCGCTGCCCGGATCGGCGTAGGCCGAACCCAGTTGCGGGCGCAGGCCGTCGGGGAGCGGCAAGGCGGCGCGGTCCACCTTACCGTTGCCGGTCAGGGGCAAGGTCGGCAATAGCACGAATGCGCTGGGCAGCATGTGGGCGGGCAGGACTTCGGACAGGGACTGGCGCAATATCCGCTCGTCCAGCGTTACACCGGCCACGGGCGCGACGTAGGCGATCAGGCGCACATCCTGATCCGAGCGGCGATGCGCGACCACCACGGCTTCGCGCACACCCGGCAGGTGCGCGAGCACGCTTTCGATCTCGCCCAGTTCGATCCTGAAGCCGCGCACTTTGACTTGGTTGTCGATACGCCCGAGATAGACCAGGTTGCCGTCGGGCAGGTAGCGCACGACGTCGCCGGTGCGGTAAAGGTTGCCACCGGGCGGGACTAAGGCAGCGAGTCCCGTCTGTTCGAGCGCCACGAAACGCTCATTGGTCAACTCGGGGCGGCGATGGTAGCCGCGCGCCACACCCTCGCCGCCGATGTACAGCTCGCCCTTGACTCCGACCGGCACCGGCTGGCGGTTGGCGTCGAGCACGTATAACTGCGTGTTGGCGATGGGGCGGCCTATCGGCACGGAACCCGATTGCGATGCCGGCCCCGTGCCGACTTCGTAAATGCAGCAGCCGACCACGGTTTCCGTGGGGCCGTATTCGTTAATCAGGCGTGTTTCCGGGGCGTGTTCGCACCATGGCGCGACATGGCGCTCCAGCAACGCCTCTCCACCCAGCACGACGAAACGCGTCAACCCGGCCAGTTGTTCCGATGGGATCATTGCGTTGATTAGCTCCAGGTGGGCAGGGGTGAGCTTGACCAGGCTCCAGTTCTGGCCGGATTGCAACGCGGCACGGATGTGGTCGATCTCCTGCCCGCCTTCGGGCAATATTGTCAGCCTGCGCCCGGTGATGAGCGGTGCGAACAGGCTGGTGATGGTCGCGTCGAAGCTGATTGAGGAATGCAGCGGCGCGCCTTCGCCCTGCGCCACTTCATAGCGCTGCACTGCCCAGCTCAAATAATTCACCAGGCCGCGATGCGCGATCAGAGTTCCCTTGGGTTGCCCGGTCGATCCCGAGGTATAGATCAGGTAGGCGAGGTTTTCCGGCGTTACGCCGCTGATGGGATTGGCATCCGGCAAACCGGCATAGGCTTCCCGCTGCGTATCCAAGCACAGCACCCGGACGCCTGCCGGCGGATTCAGCCGCGCTTTGAGGCGTTCCTGGGTGAGCAATACCGCCACCCCGGCATCCGCGAGCATGAAGTCCAGGCGCGCCGCCGGATAGCTCGGGTCCAACGGCAGATACGCGCCGCCGGCCTTCATGATGGCAAGCAGGCCGATCACCAGTTCGGGGGAGCGCTCCATGCACAGGCCGACGACGGCTTCCGGCCCCACGCTCTGGGTGCGCAGCCAAGCAGCCAAGCGATTGGCTGCCGCGTTGAGTTCCGCGTAGCTCATTTCCGCATCAAGATAGCGCAACGCGCCAGCTTGCGGCGTTTGCGCCGCCTGCGCTTCGAACAGTTGGTGGGCGCACGATGCGCGCGGATAGTCGGCGGCGGTGTCGTTCCAATCGACCAGCAATTGCTGGCCGGCTGCGGCGTCCAGCAACGGCAGGCGCGCCAGGGTTTCGTTGGGATTGGCGACGATGCCTTGCAGCAGGGTCAGGAAATGGCCGACGTAGCGGGCGATGCTGGTTTCATCGAATAAGTCGCGGCTGAAATCGCATTCGAGCACCATTGCGTCGTCCACTTCGGTCAGGTTCAACGTCAGCGCAAACGCGGTGCGGTGTATCGGTTGCGACAGCCAATCGACTTTCAGCCCGGCCATCTCGGGTGCTACGCCGGGGCGGTCCAGGTTGAACAAGGCCGACACCAGGTTGCCGCGCTTCGCCTTTAGCGATGGGTGGTTAATCAGTTCGGCAAACGGGTAATCCTGATTCTGGTAGCCCTGCAACAAGGTGTCGCGCATGCCCCGCAGGTACTCGGCGAACGTCTGGTTCCACGTCATGCGGCTGCGTATCGGGATGAGATGGGTGCAGTACGCGACCAGTTGTTCCCCTCCTTTCAAATTGCGCCCGGCCACCGGCATGCCCACCAGCAACTCTTCTTGGGCGCACAGGCGATGCAGCCACAGCGCGTAAGCCGAGAACAAGGTCATGAAGTGGGTGCAGCCCTGCGCGCGGCTGAGCGCGCGCACCGCGTTGAGCAAGGATGGCGGCACCGCCTGACTGTAACGCCCGCCCTGGTAGGTTTTGATTTGCGGTTCGGGGCGGTCCACCGGCAAGTCCAGCACCGGCAGGTCGCCGGACAGTTGTTTGAGCCAATAAGCTTCTTGTTGCGGGAACGATGTGCTTGCCCGCCAACCGAGGTAATCTTTAAGCTGCAACGGCGTCGGCAGTTTGGCGTCCAGGCCATGTAACGCTGCGGTGTAAAGCGCGGCCAAATCCTGCACGATGAGGTTGACGGAAAGCCCGTCCACCACGATGTGGTGCGCCTTGAGCAACAGCCGGTGCTCATTGGGCGCCAGACGGAACAGGTGCGCTTCGAACAGCGGGCCGCGCGCGAGGTCAAAGGGGTGGCAGGCATGTTCCTCAAGGGCTGCGGCCAGTGCGGTTTCGGGGGCGTCATGCGCGCTCAAATCGTTAAACGTCAGCCCCGCATCGGGCAGCTTTTCGAGCGGCATGACTTGCTGCTGATCGCCCACAATCACCGTGCGCAAGGCTTCGTGGCGGCGCATGACTTCGCGCACTGCGATGCGTAGCGCCGCCACCTCCAGATGCCCGCTCAAACGCAACAGAGGGCTGACGTGATAGGCGATGGAGCCTTCCGGCGTGATCTGCGCGAGGATGGAAAGCTGGCGCTGTGCCTCGCTGAGTGGGAACGGCGGGGCCGCCTCCGGGGGAGCGCTGCGTTCGGGCAGAAAGCCGCCGGCGCGCATTTCCGCCACGCATTCCTTCAGCGCCTGCACGATATGCGCCACATCGGCGTCGGTGTGGGCGGTGGAGAGGAAGTAATTGCGCCATTCCCAAATAAAGACGCCCTTTTCCATCAAATGGTAAAACAACAGTTCGAGATTGCTGGAAAACGCAAAGCGGAACAGCGAGCCGAAATGCACCACGCGGATGGGCACGTCTTCCGCATCGAAAAAGTCGTTCAGTTCAGCCGCCAGCGTTTCGGTGCGCCGGTTCAGCCCTTCCTGCAACGCCGGGCCTTGCTCTTTCAGGTGGCGCAAGGTCGCCAGCATGGTGATCATCGCGGTTGGATGCTGGCAGAAAGTGCCGCCGAAAATGGTGCGGTCCACCACCGGGTAAGACGCATCGCCGTAATTCCACATGCCGCCGTCTATCGCGTCCATCAGGCGCGCCGCTCCCGCCACCACGCCGATGGGCATGCCGCCGGCCAGCACCTTGCCATAGGTGGCGATGTCCGCCTTGACGCCGAACCAGGCTTGCGCCCCGCCCTGGTGGACGCGAAAGCCGGTGATCATTTCATCGAAAATCAACAGTGCGCCGGCCTGCTCGGTGATGCGGCGCAGTTCGTGCAAAAATTCGCGCGGCTGTAGATCGGGGCGGCGGCTCTGCACCGGCTCCACGATCACTGCCGCCAGTTCATGGGCATGGGCGCGGATGAAATCCAGCGCCGCATCGCTGCCGTAATCAAGCAGCCACAAATCATCCACCGAACCCTGCGTGATGCCCGGCGCGACCGGCACGCTAATCAATTGCTCATCCTGCCACACAGGCCGCCCCATCACATTGTCGGCATGGCCGTGATAGGCATTGTCGAACATCACAATCTTAGTGCGTTGCGTCGCGGTGCGTGCCAGGCGTAGCGCAGCCATGACCGCCTCGGTGCCGGTGTTGGTGAAGGTCACGCGCTCCATCCCGGTCATTTCGCAAAACAACGCAGCCGCCTCGCCCGCATGGGGCGACCGCGGACCCAGCATCAAAATATCGTTTTCGGGGTCCGCCAGCGCGTCGTCGATAAATTTCGGGTGATGGCCGAACAGCGTCACCCCCTGCCCCATGGTGATGTCGATGTATTTATTGCCGTCCACATCCCAGACATTCGCCCCTTGCCCGCGCGTACCGACGATGGGGTAGAGCATTTCCTTGGTCGTGAAGCGAAACCCCACCGCCGCGCGGCTGTCGGCCAGCGCGCTACGATAGCGCGCCGCCAGTTCTTTCGAAATCCGCGTGCGGGCGGTATAGCGCCCGATCAGCGCTTCGAGGTGGCGACTCTGCTTTTCGCTCAAGCCGCGCGCGCGTATCTCCAATGGCGACAGGATGCGATGCATCACCGTGGCGGAGCCAGGCTTGGACGCCGGCGCCGCAGCCGCTTTTTTCTCCGGCGCGGCGGCGGGAGCTGCAGGCTGTGCGGGGGGCGGCGTAGGCGCGACGGAAGCTTGAGGCGTCGCCGCCGGGTTCAGGCCGATCCCGCCGAGGAATTGCAACTGCTGGGCGACGACTTGGTTAATGGCGCGCGAAGCGCTCTCGATCTGGCGCACCAGGATGGATTCCAACTCGCCGGAAGCAACACCCGAGCTTTCCGGCGCATAGCGCACAGGCGGCGGCGCAACAGGCGCGACGGCGGCAGGCTGCGGCATGGGCGCTGCCGGCGCGGCGGCAGGCGGCGCCACTTGGTTTTGCACGATATAGTTCGCCAGCTCATCCATTGTGGTGAGTTCCTGGAAAAACTGCGGTATCGCAATCGTGAGTCCATAGCGGGACTCCACGGCGCGCTGCACCTCCATCAAAACCAGGGAATTGGCGCCCATTTCCAGAAACGGAATATGGATGTCCTCATCGCCCGGCGCGGTAGGCAGCGCCTTGGCCATGAATTCGCGTAAAAAACTCTCGACGGCAGGCCGATCCGAGACCTGGCTCACGTTTTGTTGGTCATTCATTCTTCGATTCACTCCAGAAACAACATTAACCATGGCCGCATGGCTTTCCCGCCGTGCTTGCCGCGACAAAAAACTATATGATCGTTCCCACGCAAGGCAAAGGAATGCCGCTATCGACGCTCCGCGTCGCGTATCAATTCACCGAGTCAACCTCAAGCTGAGTGAATACGCGCAGCAGCATGTCCGCCATCGCATCTAACGAATAGCGCACCGAAATAACGCCAACATTCCATTACATCAAACTATTCGGGACGCGGAGTGTCCCAGGCTGCATTCCCACGCGGAGCGTGGGAACGATCAGTTACTCCAGACGCTTTCCTCATCCAATTTCACCCGCACCGCCAGCCCGCTGTGGCAACCTGCGTCGGTTTCGAACGGCGCCAGGTAGAGGTAGCCGGCATGTTGCACCCCGCCGATGAAGCCTTTGCAGGCCGGATCGGCGCGCACCAGGTCGCAGATCGACCAGCTTGCCGGGTCGTCGAACGGTCGGGACAGGTCGTAGCGGGTGAGTTGACCGTGATATTCGCCCACGCCGCGACAATGCGGCACCAGGTAGAGATGCCGTCCGTCGCTGAGTGTGCCGAAGAAGCCCCGGCTGCCCGGATCGACTTGCGCGCAATCGAATACCGACCAGGCGCTTGGGTCGTCCAATGCCGCGCGCGTATCGAACCGCGCCACGCGGCCATGGCGGCCCGTGCCGTTGATATACGGCGCGAGATAGAGCATCCCGTTGTGGCATGCGCCGCCGACATAACCCCGGCATCCGGCGTCCAGGGTGGTCAAGTCGAAATATTGCCAGGCCGCCGGGTCGGCGAAATCCTTGCGCCGGTCGTAGCGTAGCAGCAGCCCGCTGTATTCCCCGCCGCCGCGCAGGTAGGGCACAAAATAGACATAATCGCCCTCGCACACCGCCGAGTGAAAACCCCGGCTGTCGGGGTGAACCTTGGCGGTGTCGAAAACCTGCCACGCGCCGGGGTCTGCGAAATCGCCCTGGGTATCGTAGCGCGTCACCTGTCCATGCGTGGTGACGTGATCCAACTGGTACGGCGCAAGGTAAATATGGCGTCCGTCGAAACAGCCGCTGACGAAGCCCCGGCTGTTTGGATGAATCGCGGTGGTGTCGAAAACCGCCCAGCTTGCGCTTTCCGTGAAGGGCAGGCGCGTGTCGTAGCGGGTTACTTGACCGTGATGGTCGCCCTTGAAAAACGGCACGAGATAAAAGTAGCGGCCATCGAACAGCCCGTCCACGAAACCCCGGCTTTCCGGGTTGATTTGCGCGCTGTCGAACGTTTCCCACGCGGCGGGGTCGTCGAAAGCCCGCGCCGGATCGTAGCGCGCCACCCGCCCGTGGAAATTGCCGTTGTTGAGCGGCGCCAGATAAACGTAGCACCCATCGAACACCGCGCCGGAAAAACCCTTGCACGCGGGGTGTATGCGGCTCACGTCGAACAGTTCTATACCATGCATAACTTTATCCACCGATTTCCAGCGTCGTAGACTGGGGTTCGCACCTTACCACCCAAAGTAAATTTGTTCTCGCCCAGAAAAAAATTATTCACCGCAGAGACGCT
This sequence comes from Sulfuricellaceae bacterium, assembly GCA_041674485.1. Taxonomy (GTDB): domain Bacteria; phylum Pseudomonadota; class Gammaproteobacteria; order Burkholderiales; family Sulfuricellaceae; genus JAGXQV01. The sequence goes on along the minus strand of JBAYVP010000006.1, from coordinate 34,287 downwards.
TCAGACGCCGAGAAATCAATAAAAAGGGTGAAACCATTCAATTCTACAACCCGTTGTTTTTCCTCAGCGCCTCTGCGTCTCTGCGGTGAATGGTTTTTTCCCAGGTGGAGAACAAATTTACCCTGCCTCACCACCAGCCTACGCGGATTGATAAGGATCACCTTATTTCTCCGATTTCCAGCTTGAAATAATCGGGGAAGGCATGCACTACCTCCAGGTTGTTCTCGAATATCACCAGATCGCCCTGTTTTTCCAGTTCCCGGAAGTGGTTGAACTTGTAGGTCATGTACATCATGCGGTTGCGTTCGTTGGGCAGCATTTCGGCCAGCAATCGCACGCCGTGGCGGCGCGCTTCGTTGCGCAGGTGGTTGATCAGCACGGTGCCCACGCCGCGCGCCATCACCCGGCAGGACATGAGCAGCAGTTTGACCATCCAGGCGTCTTCCCTGGTTTCGATCAGCACCAGGCCGATCTTGCCGTAGGTGCCGTATTTGTCTTCGAGGTCGGCGATCAGCAGGCGGTGCTTATCGGACTGGCGGAAGAAGTTAAGCTCGTCGTGGGAATAGGTGTAGCCGGTGGTGTTAAGCTGATTGGTGCGCAGCGTCAGTTCCTCGGCGCGTTTCAGGTCTTCTTCCCGCGCCGGGGCGATGCTAAGACTCATTTCCAGGCTGGACAGGAAGGCGTCCTGGGGTCCCTCGAAATGCTCTTCCACCGCCTTGCGCGTTATGTCCGCCATATACATGGCACGGCGGCGCGCCGAGTCTTCGGTCACGAAACGCGGGTTGAATTCCGGTCGCGCCAACATATCGTCGATTTCGGCGACATCCAGACACAGCAATTGCGGCAGCGCGTAGCCGACTTCTTCGCGCTCGAACGCCTGATCGTCGATGAACGCCAGGGTGTCGAGACCGATGTTGATGTCCTTGGCGATGCGCTCCATCGAGCCGGATTTGGCGCCCCAATGGATTTGCGGGTACAGGAAATATTCGGCGATGCCCAGCTCTTCCAGCTTGGCCAGCGCCAGCGCGTGGTCGTTCTTCGAGGCGACCGATTGCAAAATGCCGCGCTGGTCCAATGTGCGCATCGCCTGCAACACGCCGGGGCGCAGTCCGGCGACGCCGCCTTCGAGCAGCGTGCCGTCCCACAGGGTGTTGTCCAGGTCCCATACCACGCATTTGACGCTGCGCGCCTTTTTTTCCTGGCGCAAGGCTTCGGCTTGGTCAGTGGTGGTCGCGCTCATTCCGCCTTGCTCCCGCTGTTTTCGCTGCGTTGACGCCGCTGGTTCATGATGTGATCCTGATAACCGTATTTAGCGATGATGATTTGCTGCATCTGGTTGCTGCCCTCGATGATTTCCATGATCTTGGCGTCGCGCAGATAGCGTTGCACCGGGTAGCTGTCGGAACAGCCGTTGGCGCCATGGATTTGCACTGCATCGGAAGAAACCTTGACCGCGACGCGCGAGGTGAAATATTTGGCGATGGAGGTTTCCATAATCAGGGACGGGTCGCCTTGCTGCTTGAGGTAGGCAGCCTGATAGCACAACATGCGCGCCGCGCGGATTTGCGTAATCATGTCGGCGATTAGCTCCTGGATCAGCTCGTGAGTTTTCAGAAAAGCACCGAACTGCTTGCGTTTCCCGGTATAGGCGAGGCTTGCGTCCAGCCCGGCCTGCGCCAGCCCCAGGCAACCCCAGGCGACGCAATAGCGGCCATGGTCCAGCGCAGTTCCCGCCACATGCGAGAAACCGAACCCGACGCGCCCCACCAGATTGGCGGCGGGAATGCGGCACTCCTGCATATGGATGCCGGCCAGCATGGCTGAGCGAAAGCCCAACATGCCGTTAATCGGCTCGGTGGAAAATCCATCGCGTCCGCGCTCCACCAGAAACGCGGCGGGCTTGCCGTCCACTTGGGCGAGGATCAGGAACAAGGTGGCGACCTGGGCGAAGGAAATCCAGCGTTTTTGCCCGTTCAGACGCCACTCGTCGCCTTCCAGCACCGCCGTCGTTTCAATATTGCGGGCGTCGCTGCCGATATTCGGCTCGGTTAATCCAAATGCGCCTATCATTTCGCCCTTGGCGAGCTTAGGCAGCCACTCCTGGCGCTGCGCCTCGCTGCCCCACTTAATCAAGGCCTGCGCCACCATGCCGTGGACGATCAGCAGAGATAGCAAGGACGCGCTGCCGCGCCCGATTTCCTCGCACAGCAAACCCCAGGTGACCGCATCCATTGCGCTCCCGCCGTACTGCGCGGGGATGACGCCGCCCAGGTAGCCCGCCTCCGCCACCTGGCGGATCAATTCCGGCGGCATTTCCTGGCGACGGTCATGCTCGTCGGCAAAAGGCGCCACCAGCCTATCGACGAAATCCCGAAACCCGCTCTGGGACTCCCGTTGCGCTTCGCTCAGTTCAATAATCATGGAAATATCTCCCTAGTTCAGGCTGCCGCCGTCAAACCCAGTTTCCTGCATACAAAAGCACCGATTGCATTGACGGATTTGAAGTTTTCGTAATCCAGGTCTTCATTTTCCACCGCCATGCCGAACTCCTTCTCGACGAACAGCACCAACTGCATCGCAAACAGGGAATTCACCATCGCCGTCGCGAACAAGTCCACGTCCGGGTCCACTTCTTCGTTGTTCAGGTACTGGCTAACGAATTCGCGCGCCTTTGTTTTCACTTCTTCAATATTCATAGTAATTTCCTTTTATACGCAGCCTCTGGCCGCAACCAAAATAACAAAACTATTTTACGAGCATTCATCTCATTCCCACACGCTGCGTGGGAATGAGACAAAGCCCCTCTCCCGCAGGCGGGAGAGGGGTTGGGGTGAGGGACGTTGCACATTGATAACGCTTGCCGAAGCGCAAACGCCCTCATCCCCGGCCCTTCTCCCGCCTGCGGGAGAAGGGAGCACTGCGCTCGTCCTTGCCCTGACACTTGTGTGTAACGAGGAGCGCGGAGCGTGGGAACGAAAGACACAACAACCTATTTATACTTGTAAAACCCTTGTCCGCTCTTACGCCCCAGCAATCCGGCATCCACCATCTTTTTCAGCAGCGGGCAAGGACGGTACTTGCTGTCGCCGAAGCTCTCGTGCAGCACTTCGATGGAATAGAGTATCGTGTCCAGGCCGATCAGGTCGGCGGTTTCCAGCGGACCCATTTTGTGACCGAAACATTTCTTGAATATTTCATCCACCTGTTGCGCGGTGGCTACTTGGTCCTGCAACACGAACACCGCCTCGTTGACCGTCAGCATCAGTACGCGGTTGGAAACGAAACCGGGTGCGTCGTTGACCAGCACGCCGTTCTTGCCCATGCGCGTCAGCAGGTCGTTGGTGATGGCTATGGTTTCTTCCGAGGTATGCCAGCCCTTGATGACTTCGACCGTCGGCTTCATCGGCACCGGGTTCATGAAATGGATGCCGATCACCTTGTCCGGGCGGTTGGTCAGCGCGCCCACGCGGGTGATCGAGTAGCACGAGGTATCCACGGCATACACCGTATGCGCCGGACAAACCGCGTCCAGGCGCGGATACACTGTGCTCTTGGCCTCCCATTTTTCGACGACGTTCTCCACCACGTAATACGCCTCAGCCAACGGCGCATAGTCGGTGGTGAACTGGATGCGCTCCAGAATGGTTTTCGGATCGTCCGCCTTGCTCTTATCCTTCTGGCTGAACGCCTGGAAACGGACATTGTTGCGGATTTCCGTGCGCGCCCTATCCAGGGCTTGCTCCACAATGTCGATCAACACCACCTTGAAGCCGCTTTGCGCCAGGTTCTGAGCTACGCCGCTACCCATCACCCCCGCGCCGATTACGCCTACAACTTGCTCTGTCATATTTTCTCCCATAAATTAATCCCAGCAAATCAATACGCCATCAAAAAACCGTCAACCTCAGCAGATGCTCTCCCTTCTCTCGTGGGCGGATACATAACGTCCCTCACCCCAACCCCTCTCTCTCTCCCGCCTGCGGGAGAGGGGCTATTCCGCAGTTTTAGCTAAAACCTGTATCCCGCCAACCACAATTTGCCCTGCGTAGTCAGGAAAAACGCCTCGTCCGGCTGCTGCTCGTAGCGATTCCGTAGCGACGGCAGCACGATTTTGTCGCGCAGTTTCTGCGCCGCCGGGTGTTGGAGCACAAAACTGCCCAGGCTTTGCCCCGGACCCACTTCCAGGAACACGCGCCCTTCGGTGTCCAGCAAGCGCCCCAGCCCGTCGGCGAAGCGCACCGTTTGCCAAGTATGGCGCGCCCAGTAAACCGGATCAGTGGCCTCCGCCGTGCTAATCCAGTTCCCCGTCAGGTTGGAAACGTAAGGGATACGCGGCGCGCTCAACGTGAAACCCTGCACCAGATCGACCAGCGCGTCGTGCAGCGGAGCGAGCATACGGGTATGAAAAGCGTGCGTGCCCGGCAGCCGCCGGGATACGACTTCATCATTGCGCAAACGCGTTTCCAGCGCGCTTATCGCGTCTTCCGCGCCGCCCACCACGCATAAATTCGGCGTGCTGACGATAGCCAGCGAGAGATTTTCGCCCAGCAGCGGCAGCACCTGCTGTTCCGTCAGCGGCAGCGCCAGCATCACGCCTTGCGGCAGCGCCTGGATCAACTGCGCGCGCCGCGCGATCAGCAGCAGCGCGTCTTCCACATTAATCACGCCGGACAGGCAAGCAGCCGCATATTCACCGATGCTGTAACCGATCATCGCGTGCGGTCGCACGCCTTTTGCCAGCCACAATTGCCCCAGCGCGTATTCGATGATGAACACCAGCGGCTGGCTATGCAAAGTCTGGTTCAGCCGCGCCTCCAGCGGGTCGGGTGCTGCCGCGCCGCGCCCCAGCATCGCGCGCATATCCATTTTTTTGGCCGGCGCGGGCGTTGCTGCGGCGGCGGGCTGCGGCGGATAAAGCACCTCGCGCAAATCCACGCCCAGCGTCGGCTTAAGCTGCTCGCAGCACCAATCCACTTTGGCGCGGAACAGCGGTTCGCTCGCATACAAGCCCTGCGCCATGCGCAAATAATGGTCGCCCACCCCTGGGAACATGAATACGACGGAGCGCTCGCTCCACGCCGTCGCTGCAATGACCCGCTTGGCATCGCGCGCCGCGCCGCCCTTGCCCAACGCGGCTGCCGCATCGTCGCTGCCGCGATGCACCAACATGCGGCGCACCAAGCCCTCGCCCACAACACCTTCCATTTGCGTGGGGTTGGCCGCCAGCGTGTCGCCGATTTGCTCGACCGCAGCCTCATCATCGGCGGCCATCATGAGCAAATGCCAGTCGCCCAGCGCATGGCGCGCGGGCGCGGCTTCCGGCGGGTCTTCGGCGACTTTGGCAACATCCGGCGCTACCAATGCTTCCGCTGCGGGTATAGCCGGCGGCGGCGCGACAACACCGCGCGCCACCCGGTTTTTCAGGAAAGCCAGTTGCTGCGCGACCACATCGTTAATTGCCGCCGATGCGGCATCTATCTGCCTTTCGAGCAAACGCGACAAATCCGGGACGCCAGTCGGCGCGGATGCCTCAACCGCAGCAGACGGCGCAGCAGGGGGCAAACTACAGGCAGGCGGGGCAGCGACTGCGGGCGCAGGTGCAGCAGCAATCTCCGGCGCAACCGCACTCTTCGCGCTTTCCAGCCAAAACCGACGGCGCTGGAACGGATAGCCGGGCAGGCGCACCCGCTGCCTGCCATAACCTGCATCGTAGGCATCCCAATCCACCGTATAGCCGCGCAGGTATAGCTGGGACAGCGTTTCCAGCAGCATCGGCCAAAGCGACCCCGGAGACTGGGGCAATCCTATGATAGCGCCGCTCTCGCCGCCTGCGGGCGACATCGGCGCTGCGCCTATCCCGAGCAGCGTCTTGAACCCCGCCTCCACGAGGGTTCGCACGGCTGCGGAAACATTTGCCGCGAGACTGGCCGGCAGGCGGTAAGCCGGGGACGGAATGAGCGGCAGCAACGCGCCGTCCTGCCCGGAATATACGGAAATCTCCGGCGTGCGTCCTTCCACGGCATGGCCGGCCAGCAGCCGGAAAGCCTGTTCCAGATCAAACACGCCGGCCATGCAGCGCGCCGTCAACTCTCCCACGCCGCACCCCGCCACGGCGGACGGGCGCATTCCCCAGGCGACCCACATCTGCGCCAGCGCATATTGGCAGGCGAACGTCGCCGCCCGGCTATCCTGGCTGTTTTGCCCCTGCGCAAACAAAGCCGTCTGCGCGCCGCTCGCGGCATAAGCCGCCTCACAGCGCGCCAGCGTGGCGGCCACCTGCGGCTGGGTCTGCGCCAGCGCCACAACCTCATGCACCGGCGCATCGGCGGCGAACAGCAGCGCCAGCCGCCCCGCGCCGCCCTTGGGAAGCTGTGTGATAGCGCTGTCCGCGCGTGCCACAGCGGCAAGGCGTTCGCGCAATGCTTCAATGGAACCGGCGCACAGCGCCGCGCGCCAAGCGAAATGGCTGCGTCCGGTATTCGCGCTGAAACAAAAATCGGCCAGGGACGTGGCATCGCTCAAACAATCGAGATAGGCCGACGCCAGCTCGCGCAAGGCGGTATCATTGCGCGCCGAAATCGCCAACAAGTGCAGCGGGCGCTGGCGCTCTTGCGCCAATTCAGGCGAAACGTCCACTGCTGCGGGCGCCTGCTCGACCACAGCATGCGTGTTCGTGCCCGCCAGGCCGAAAGAGCTGACGCCCGCCCGCCTTGGCCGGTGCTGTTGCGGCCAGGGCTGCAATGTAGTGGGCACGCGCACGCTGAAACCCGCCCATGGCGCTTTGGAGCTGGCTTGCTTGAAATGCAGATTGGGCGCCACCTGCCCGTGCTCCAGCATCAGCACCACCTTAATCAGGCCGGCGATGCCGGCAGCCGCGTTCAAGTGGCCGAAATTGGTCTTCACCGAACCGAGCAGCAAGGCGGGCTGCTCCGGCGCGCGTTCGCCAAAAACCGCGCGCAGCGCCCCCACTTCTATCGGATCGCCCAATTCCGTGGCCGTGCCGTGCGCCTCCACATAATCAATATCACCCGGATTCAGCCGGGCGCGCTCGTACACCCAGCGCAACAAGGCCTCCTGCGCGGCCTCGCTGGGCACCGTCAGGCCGCTGGCGGGACCGTCGTGGTTTATCCCGCTGGCGCGCACCACCGCGCGTATCGGGTCGCGGCGGGCTTGCGCGTCGGACAGGCGGCGCAACACCAGCACCCCCACTCCCTCGCCCAGCACGAAGCCGTTCGCCGCCTCGTCGAAAGTCCGGCAGCGCCCATCCGGCGCGAAAGACTGCGTTTTCGCCAGGAAAATCTGCATCTGCGGCGTTAGATTAATCTGCGTGCCGGCGACCAGCGCCATATCGCACTCGCGGTTGCGCAAAGCCTGGCACGCCTGATGCAGCGCCACCATGGAAGACGAACACGCGGTATCAACCGAAAAAGTCGGCCCATGCAGCCCCAGCACATAAGCCAGCCGCCCGGCGGCAAAACACAGACCGTTGCCGGTGCCGGTGTAGGCCTGGATGTCCTCCAGCGCGCCGCCCAACTGCATCACTCCGTAATCCATCTGGGTGATGCCGACAAACACCCCGGTGCGCGACCCGCGTAGCGCCGCCGGGGATAGCCCGGCATCCTCCAGCGCATGCCAGGCGACCTCCAGCAACAAGCGCTGCTGCGGGTCCATGCGCTCCGCCTCGCGCGGCGAAATGCCGAAAAACGCCGCATCGAAACTATCCACATTATCCAGGAAACCGCCATGGCGGCTATTGATCTTGCCCGGAGCATTGGGATTGGGGTCGTAAAAGCGATCCAGGTCCCAGCGCTCCGCCGGCACCTCGCCTATCGCATCGCGCCCCTCGGAAAGCAAACGCCAATAAGCCTCCAGCCCATCGGCCTGGGGGAAACGGCAGCCCATCCCGACAATCGCGATAGGCTCACGCTGCGCGCCCTCCGCCGCATCGAGCTTCGCGCGCAACTCCTTCATCGCCAGCGCGGCTTTTTGCAACGGCGACAAATCGCTTAAACGGTCATTTTTTATTTCTGTCATTATGAAAACCTTTATTCGTAACTATTTTGGCAACCGTACAACATGGTAGTAACGGGTAGGGTGGATAAGCGTGAGCCGCATCCACCGACAGGCGTCCCTATTCGCGAATTTTTGGTGGATGCGGCTCACGCTTATCCACCCTACCAAAGAAGTCCCTATCATTCGCAATCCATCCCGATAATGCTTGCCGGTTCATTGGCGCCCCATGATTCCTCGTACCACCCCTTGCGCACCGCGTTGCCGAACGACGACCAGCGCCACTCGCCGGGGCTGCTCGCCAACCGGTGCTTCACCGGGTTGTAATGGATGTAATCCACATGCCGGCACCAGTCGTCCTCATCGCGAATGGCGTGTTCCCAAAACCGCCGCTGCCACACCATCCGCTCGTTGCGCGCGTTGGTGGCGGTGCAGATTTTGCGCGAAGCGGCCTTCTTTATTTCACGCCAGCGAGAGGAATAATCGGCATCGCCTTCCGGCAATCGCCAGATACAGTGCAAGTGCTCGGGCAGAACAACCATCGCATCAATCTGGAAGGGACACACCGCCATCACCTTGCGAAATGCTTGCCGCAACACCTCTACGCGCCCCTCATCGACAAAAATCGGAACACGGTCAAGGGCAACGACAGTAAAAAAGTAGACGCCGCCTGGGATAAAAGCACGGCGATAATGACTCATACATTCCCCCTTTTCACGTATCTTCCGGTGGATGCGCTCACGCTTATCCATCCTACAAAATCGCCACATTGGTCAATCCGATTCATGCCCCACCTCTCCGTTTGCGACCATTTCCGCATTGCGTATATCCAGGTAGGGTGGATAAGCGCAAGCGCATCCACCGACAGACGTTCCATACGTCTCACGGCGAAAATCATCCTCCGAATCGTCCAGCAGAGTCGCGCCGTGGCGCATGGCATCCAATAAAAAATGGACGCGCGGCGCACCAAGCCAACGCGCGGCAATAATGACTCATATATCACCCTTTATCACGTATCTTCCGGTGGATGCGCTCGCGCTTATCCACCCTACAAAGTCGCCACATTGGTCAATCCGATTCATGCTCCACCTCTCCGTTTGCGACCATTTCCGCATTACGCATATCCAGGTAGGGTGGATAAGCGCAAGCGCATCCACCGACAGGCGTTCCATATGCCTCACGGCGAAAATCATCCTCCGAGTCGTCCAGCAGAGTCGCGCCGTGGCGCATGGCATCCAATAAAAAATGGACGCGCGGCGCACCAAGCCAACGCGCGGCGACGCCCGATGAAATCGTGCCTTCGCGGAACAGGCCATAGGCCGCTTCGCGCTTGATCCGCTCCGCGAACTGCTCGGCGTTCGTGTGCAGTCCGATCAGCAACTCGGATGGGCATTCGAGTTCGACTACATTGCGCATTGGATGCTCCTCAAGAAAAACGGGCACACTCCCGATTAGTGCAGTTGTTCGCGATTGATGCGCTCGTGCCGGAGCCGCATCTTACCGGGCTTATCCACCCTACGAAGCTGCCATATCGGTTAATCCGACAAAATCCGGCGCGGCCTCGATCAATGTCGCGTCGGGAATAACTTTTTTTATGTCGCTCAAGGCGCTTAGAACGGCATCGAAGGCCGAACGCGCCGCACGAGTAAAGTCAAACGCAATACAGTCGGGCGTTCCCGTTCCTATCAGCGCGTCGGCGCATCCTCCCCGCCCCAAGCAATCCACAAGCATATCGAGGTTAGCCCCGCTATTTGGAAGCTTGACTCTACAATGTGAAATCGTACTCATTCATGGCTTATTCTCTGGTCATTACATCCTTTGTGACCATTTCCGCATTACGTACATCCAGGTAGGGTGGATAAGCGCAAGCGCATCCACCAACAGGCGTTCCCAAATGATTCATAACCGAACCCCATCACGCTCGATATTGTGCAGCAGGCGCGGGTTGGAATACGCCTCGGGGTGTTCCCATTCCTCTTCCCAGATCGGGAGCGGCTGGATGCGAATGCCCGTCTCCAGCAGTACATCGTAAGCGAGATCGGCCATAACCAGCTTGATCGCGACAAATTTTCCGGGGCGTCCATGCAGCAGCACGGCCACATCCGCATCGCTGTCCAGCTTATGCGACTTCCTCGCCCGGCTGCCGAACAGGATGGCGCCGGCCAAATCATAGCGGTGCGCCACCTTTTCGATAAAGGCGCGAGTCGCGTTAACGGTTTCCTTGTCGATGTCAGCAATCGAGTTCATGAGCATAAGGTTATCGCATAAAGCGCAATTGGGCTTCTCTTTTAACGGTGAACAAAGCGAGTCCGCTGGAATTCCGAGCCAGGCAAAGGCGGCAACGGAGCGGGGATATGCCGCCATCCCTCCGCCTCGCTTTGGGCTTCGGATTTCCGAATCTCTTCGGCAATACGCCGGATGTCAAAACCGGATTCTTCGGCTAATGCCTCTTTAGATCGCTCTAACTTCATTGATGATTTCGTCATTCATATTCTTCTCCCAGCAGTTTCTTATTCGCGAATGATTTGGTGGATGCGCTACGTTTTTGCCCACCCTACGAAACTACCCTTCTACAAAATTCAAGCGATCAGCGCATGCATCTTTTCCTGTATTTTTGGCTCCAACCCGTTAGCTTCTTTGGCAAGGTTTACCTGCATGTTGATTCTTGCTATTTCAATCAGCCGTTCTTCGAATTTGTAGGAGCCTTGATCTTTCAGCCAAAGCAATATCTCGGCAAGGTGCCAGATGGAAGGGTTCCCCTCATGCACCGGTATTGGGAACTCCGTAGCGGAGCCGGCTTTCAATTTCCATACATTTTGCTGACTACAGCCCAAATAATCGGCCACATCGGCCAATCCGACAAAATCCGGCGCGGCCTCGATCAATTTCGCGTCGGGGATAACTTTTTTTATGTCGCCCAAGGCGCTTAGAACGGCATCGAAGGCCGAACGCGCCGCACGGGTAAAGTCAAACGCAATGCTGCCGGGCGTCCCTGTTCCTATCAGCGCATCGGCGCATCCTCCCCGCCCCAATGCCTCCACAAGTTGATCGAAGTTGACATCGCTATTCTGAAGCTTGAATTTCAATGTGAAATCATAGTCATTCATGGCTCATTCCTTGGTTTCCGCATTGCGCTTATGGGCGGCGCAGTTGTCAACAACACGCCGAATTTGCCTTGCATGGTTCCCAGCGTTTTGCGGAGTGCTCCAGATACTGGCTATACAAAATTGTCCGCATCTGCATTCATCGTCATTGTATGGGCAATACATTTTGCCCCATGCATGACTGCCACCGACTTCTATTGTCCACCCATGGGACTCGGCATACTTGAGAGCGTCTTCAACTTCCTTCTTCGGGTGGCCGGTTCTCGACATGACATTAGGCTCTAAAAGTTGCACATGGAAAACAAGTGGTCAATTGACAACCAGCCGGTCATGCGATTTCGTAGGGCGGATATTCCCTATTGGCACAAGGGCGCATTCGCCAATCGGCGTTCCAAGCGTCTCACGGCGAAAATCATCCTCCGAGTCGTCCAGCAGAGTCGCGCCGTGGCGCATGGCATCCAATAGAAAATGGACGCGAGGCGCACCGAGCCAACGCGCGGCGACGCCCGATGAAATCGTGCCTTCGCGGAACAGGCCATAGGCCGCTTCGCGATTGATGCGCTCGTGCCAGAGCCGCATCCTACGTTACGCAGCCAGCCGGCGGGTCTGCGTAAGGTCGCCCACGCCGGCCAGTAGCCCTTCAACACTGATGTCTTCATCCAACTCATCCCAATGCAGACCACTTCCGCCTCCGCTGATTTCGTAATTCGAAAGTTGCCGGGCGCTGGCGGAAAGCAGGCGTGGGAAGTATGCAAGCGGAACACCGAGCTTGCGCCCATCGACCATGTCCACCCACATCATTGAGGAATCGAAATTAACGGATTTTGCCAATGTGCTCATGCCATGCCCCTTCAAACAGTTCCTGATTTTCCAAAACCATGCGCGCCAGCTCATTCAGTTCCGGCCCGTTCAGATCATAACTCGATGCCAGCGACACCACAGGCGTCAACCAGAATTTCGCCCGTGCCGCACCCCGCCTCACATGGATATGCGGGGGTTCTGGCGGTTTCCCTTCGTTGGAGAAGAAGAAAAAGCTATAACCCTTGAGCCTCAACACAACCGGCATATCAACCTACTTTCATCATCGTGGAAACGGCAGAGCGTAGGGCGCAATAGCCAGCGGGCATTGCGCCGGATGTCCGCTAACAATCCAAGGACGCCAGCGAAGCGAGTAGCCTGGATGGAGCTTTGCGGCATCCCCGACCATCCATTCCGCCTATCGGCGGCATCGGATTCCGCGAAGCTCCATCCGGGCTACACTTGCTACGCTTATCCACCCGAAACCGGGTTGCGGCGCAAAGTTTTTGAACGATCAAAATCAATCCGTTCGGTCGCCTCGTGAGCCATGCGCGCCAGCACATCAATGTTATAGCCTGCTTCCGCATTAGGTTGGCGCTTTATCTCCCATAGTTCGGCCAAAATAGGATCAGGCGCGCGCACGGACGTGGGCGTCGGGATTGCGGTGGCCTGTTCGATCATTTCATAATCTCCAACAATTCTTCAGGGGTTGTCAACAGAGCGGACACCTTGCCACATCCGCGCAACGCATCAAGCCGCTGCGCGGCTGCAACCGGATCGCCTCGCGCAGCCTCTTCCACCACCAGTTCGGAAACCATCATCGTCCAGTAGTCGCAGGCACTCTCCCACCACTCTCGCGTCCAGGTCTGGCGGGCCGCCGAATGTCTGACTGATCCTCACGCCAGACTCTTGCTGGTAGCGCTACGCTTCGTCCGGCGCAAAACCCAATTCAGCAAATAGATTTGCATCAAGGGGGTAATGTGCCGAACCTGCCTATCAATGTCACTTATTTTTCAAAACACTACGCGCCGGCGTTGACGTGTCGATTCACGCGAAGGCGCGAAATTCGTGTGCTTGTTGGCGATCCGCTTGACGCCATCCTTACCCGAAATCTCCTCAATATTCTTCATCTGTTTTTCCCTTCGCGGCTTCGCGCCTTCGCGTGAGTCAAAATACCGCAGCCCGTAGGATGTGCCGAGGAACGAGGCGCATCGTTCGCGAAATTCCACCCCATCCGCGATTGATGCGCCTCCTGTCGTCGGCACATCCTACGGCGGGGGATAGCCGGGTGGACACGGCTTCATCGTGCCCACTCTACTTTCCTGTTGATTCACGCGAAGGCGCGAAGACGCGAATCGATATGCACAAGCGTTACCGGCTGCGACATTCCCCAACCGGGACTTGGCGCAGCGCGCCAAAACTGCATTCCCTCGCGGAAATTCATCAAAACCCCGCCAGCTCCGCATCTATCATCGCCGACAGTTCCGCGTCCGACATGCCTTTTACTTCCTCCACTGCGTTGCTCGTGGTTGGCGTCGGCGGGGCGGGGTGGGCGACGGCGGTTTCCGTTGCGTTTCCGGCTAGGCCGAGTATTTCGTCGGCGAGGAAGCGGGTTAGGGTCTGGACGGTCGAGTATTTGAACAGCAGGGTTGTCGGCAGGCTGGCGCCGACGACGGTTTGCAGCGCGTTGCGCAGTTCCACGGCGGTCAGCGAGTCCATGCCTATTTCGAAAAAGCCTACGTCTTCTTCCACCGCTTGCGCGGATTCCAGGCCGAGGATGCGCGCCACTTCTGTTTTGACTGTGTCCAGGGTCAGGGCGCGCTGTTCGCCGACGGCCAAACCGGCCAGACGTTCGCGCAAGGGTGCGCCGGCGCTTGGCTTGTCAGGCCGGGCAGCCGCTTCCGCCTGAAAGTGCTCGAACAGCGGCTGGTTGCCGTATTGCGCCAACATGCGCTCCCAGTCGATGGAGGCGGCCAGCACGTGGCGCATCGGGTGGTCGAGCAGGTGTTCCAGCAGCGAGAGTCCCTGCTCCGGCGCGATGCGTCCCATGCCGCGCGCGTCGAGCTGGGTTCCGCTCGTGCCGCGCGCCACCAGGCCGATTTCCGACCAAGCGCCCCAGTTGATCGACATCGCGGGCAAACCTTGGTTGCGGCGGAAGTCGGACAGCGCGTCGAGAAACGCGTTCGCGGCGGCGTAATTGGCTTGCGCGGTAGGTCCCAGCACAGCCGCCATTGACGAGTAGAGCACGAAAAAGTCGAGATCGTATCTCACGCAGGCGCGGTGCAGGTTCCACGCACCCATGGTTTTCGGCGCGAGCACTGCGGCGAAACGCGGCCACGACATGGAGGCCAGCACGCCGTCGTCCATCGTTCCGGCGGCGTGGATCACGCCGGCCAGCCGTGCTTCTCGCGCTGCCGCGGCGACCAGCGCGTTGACTTGCGCGGCGTCGGTCATGTCGGCTTGCACGGTGCGCACCTTGGCGCCCAGCGCTTCGATTGCGGCAATTTGTGCGCGCGCAGCAGCGCCGGGTTCGTTGCGCCCCACCAGCGTAAGCAGGCGCGCGCCTTTTTCTTCCACCAACCAGCGCGCGGCGGCCAGGCCCAGTTCGCCTAAGCCGCCGGTGATCAAATACATTGCGTCGTCGCGCACCGACAACGGTGCGGGGTACGGCGATCCCCGCGGCCCCATGCGCTGCAGGCGCGGCACAAAACGCTCCGCACTGCGTAAGGCGACCGCTTCGCCCGAGCAGAATCCGATTTCCTGCCACAGCGCGTCGGCGCAGCGCGGCGCGTCCGTTTCTCTCGGGTCCAGGTCGATATGGGTGCAGTGCAGTTCCGGGTGTTCGGCGGCGATCACCCGGCTCATCGCCAACAACGGCGCTTGGCAAATATCCGGGGAGTGCGCATAGTGCGGCACGCAGACCGCGCCATGGCTGACCAGCACCAATTGCGGCGCCGGCGTCGGCGCCGCCGTGGTCAACGCTTGCAACAAATCCAGCGCAGTGCGGCAACCGGCTTGCAGCGCCGCTTCCAGTTCGGCTGCATCCATCCAGGAGGCAAGCGGGGAGTCCAGGCCGCGGGCATGAACGATGCCGCGCAGATCGGTGCAGGCGCTTATCCGTTGCACCAGTAGTTCCTGCGTAAGCGTTTCGTCCGCGCCGATCACCTCGCAACGCGCGCCGGTTTGGCGCATGCGCTCAGTCAGCGCAACGCCGATGCCGTAGCGGTCCGCCAGCACCAGCCACGCACCCGCCGCCGCCAATGGTTTGGTCGCCAGCATCACGGCCTGGCGCAGCAATGCCTTGCCGGCGGCATGATCCGGGCTGATGACCGTCATGGCGGCGAAACCGCATTCGCCCAGCAGGGTGTCCCAAGCCGTCGTGTTCAGCAGGGGGTAGGCGGGACGCCGTTCGGTGTCGGCAAAGCGCCACCAGCCTTCCGTGAGGCCGAAGGTCACGTCCAGCCACGGCTGCGGCGTGACGCCTTCCAGCAGCAGCAGCGCGCCGCCGGGCGCGAGCAGCCGGTTGACGTGTTCCAGCGTTTTGCTCAGGTCGCGCGTGGCATGCAGCACGTTGGCGGCCACTACGATGTCGTAGCCGGCTGCGTTGTATCCTTGAGTCAGGGGATCGTTCTCGATGTCCAGCACCTGGTAACTGACAAAGGGATAAGCGCCGAAGCGTTCGCGCGCCTTGCCGGTGAATACCGCCGACACGTCGGTGAACAGGTATTGGGTGCGTTCCTCCGGCAAATGCGGCAACAGGTGGACGGTGCTGCTGCCGGTGCCGCCGCCGATTTCCAGGATGCGCACCATGCGGCCCTCCGGCAGGCGTTCCAGCACAGCTTCCAGCGCCGCGCGCAGCAGGCCGTTGAGCGCGTCTAGCCCTGGGGATTCGGTGTAAAAGCGCGTGACCATGCTCATGTCGCCTTCCGGGAACAGCAGTTCCAGCCCACCCACCCGGCCATCCAGCGCTTGCGCGAGCGATGCGCCGCACCGGGCGACCAATGCCAGCTCGTTGCCCGCGCCGGGGAAATTCGCCGATAATTCGTTGAGGAGCGCGGCAGGATTGTCGGCTGCGGCGTCATTGATGCTCCAGCCGCCGCCGAAGGCGCGCAACTGTCCCTGTTCGGCCAGTATCACCAACAACCGCTCCAGCAAACGCCGGTAGCCGGGGACTATGCCCAGTTGCTGCATCAGTGTATCCAGCTCCAATTCCAGCGTCCGCCCGGCCTGCCACGCGACGCCCAACTGTTCCAGCGCCGCGCGCGCGTAGGCCGCGACCAGCCGGTCCAGTCCGGGGAATAACTCGCCATACCAGCCCAGGCTAGCCGCAGCGTCGGCCATGACCGGTTGCAACCGGTCGGCCACGTCGCGCGGCGCGGGCAGCCATTCGGCTTGCGGCGCACAGCCCATGTTCTGCTCCCAATCCATCCGGTATAGCCAGTCCGAATAGGGGAAGCGCGCAGCACCCCGCAACGCGCGCTGCGTCACGCGCTGGAAGCGCAGGTTTTCGACGGCGGCCAGTAGATGGCCGTCGCTATCCATGATCTCGATATCGGCGCTGAACACCTGCCCGGTTTCCCCGCGCGGGCGCACCACGCACCACACTTCGGTCGGCGGACGATGGTAGCGGTGCAGCGCATCCATGCCCACCGGCAGGTAAGGTGCGCCGCGCTCCATCAGCGGCACGCCCACCATGTGGAATGCGGCGTCCAGCAGCACCGGGTGCAGCAGGAAGCGGGCGGCATCATTCGCCACTTCGGCGGGCAGGCATAGCCGCGCCAGTATCAGCCCATCGCCTTGCCACAAATCCTGCAACGCGCGGAAACGCTCGCCGTGCTCGATGCCGGCGGCGTGGGTGCGGCGGTAATAATCGTCCACCGACAGGGCTTGCGTGCAGCGCGCGCGTAGCGACGGCAGATCGACCATGGGCGCGGTTTCCGAGGCGGTTTCCAAACCGACCGGGGCGATGCGACCTTGGGTGTTGAGGGTCCACGCCTCATCGCTGTCCGGCAGCGGACGGCTGTAAATGCGGAAATCAAACCCTGCGTCTCTTGCGACGAGCACGATCTGCACAGCAGTCACAGCACCCTCGGGCAACACCAGCGCCTGCTGGATCGCGACATCCACGACATCAATCCGAAGACCGGCGAAGTCGGTATTTTTGGGCGACAAGCTGGCCGCTGCGGCCAGCGCGATTTCCATATGGGCCGCAGCGGGCAGCACCACTGCGCCGAAAATCCGGTGGTGCGCAAGCAATCCGGCGGTGTCGGGGTTCAGTTCCCCGGCAAACACCGTGGTGTTTTCGTCCAGTGCCGGCGTATGCAGGCGCGCGCCGAGCAAGGGATGAGAGCCATTAGGCGCGGGCATGGCCTGGCCGATGCTCCAGTCTATCCAGTATGGACGGCGCTGGAAGGGGTAATTGGGCAGGCGCGCATGGCGCGATCCGGGTCCGTTCAGCGCGCCCCAGTCGATTTCCGCGCCGCGCACCCACAAATGCCCCAGGCTTTCCAGCATGGTGTCCCAGGAGGGTTTGCCGGCGCGCAAACTGGGCAGCCAGACGCAAGCCTGCGCCACTTCCGCGCCCATGGATTCGGCGATTTCGCGCCCCAATGCGCACAAGGTGGGTTTAGGCCCGACTTCGACGAATATCCGGTAGCCGTCTTCCAGCAGGGCGCGCATCCCGTCGGCAAAGCGCACCGGCGCTTCGACATGGCGCACCCAATAATCGGCATGGGAGAGTTCCGCATCGGCGGGTTTTCCGGTGAGGGTCGAGTAGATGCGCGTTGTCGGCGAATGGAATTTAATCGCCTGCGCCGCAGCCGCGAATGGCGACAGCATGGGTTCCATCATGGGCGAGTGGAAGGCGTGCGAAACGTGCAGTTGGCGGGCGTCTATGCCCGATGCGGCAAGCCCGTCCGCAAGGGCTGCCACCGCCAGCGGGTTGCTCGACACGACCACGTTGCGCGGGCCGTTCAGCGTGGCCACCGCCACTTCGCCGGCCCACGGCTGGATCACGCGGCGCACCTCCTGCTCGCTCATGGGCACCGCCACCATCCCGCCGGGCGCGCACAGCGCCTGCATCAGGCGCCCCCGCTCGGCGATCAGGCCGATGGCGTCGTCCAGCGAAAACACGCCCGCAACGCACGCCGCAGCATATTCGCCGACGCTGTGACCAAGCATCGCGTCAGGCCGCAGCCCCCACGACTGCCACAGGCGCATCAGCGCGTATTCGACGGAGAACAGCACCGGCTGGGTGTGCGCGGTGGCGTTCAGCATTTCGCCGTCGCCGTCGCCGTAAATCAGATCGATCAGGGAGACGCTTAAGCGCGGGCGCAGCAGCGCGGCGCATTCGTCCAGCGCGGCGCGAAACACGTCGGATTCCTGATACAGCTCCCGCCCCATGCCCAGGTATTGGCTGCCCTGCCCGGTGAACAGGAAGGCCACCTTGCCCACCCCGCCGGAAGCCGCGCGGGCGCGCGGCAGCGGCAGATTAGGCAACGCCAGGCGCTGCGCCATCATGCCTGGGCTATCGGCGACCAGCGCCAGACGATAGGGCAATTGCGCACGGCCTTCGGCGGCTGTGCGCGCGATTTCAGGCCAGGAGGCGGGCGATGCGCTCGTCAGGCGCGCGCTCCAGGCCGCCGCCAATGCATTTAACGCGCCTTCGTCGCGCGCCGATAAAGGCGCCAGCCGCCAACCGCGCTGCTTCGCCGGTTTCGCCGCCACTACCGGCGGCGCGCCGGCAAGCACGATGTGCGCATTGGTGCCGCTGAAACTGAACGAACTGACTCCGGCGTAGCGCTCATTCCCGCCCCACGGCGACAACACGGTCGGCACGCGTAGCGGCAACTCGTCCCAGGGAATATGGGGGCTGGGCTGTTTCAGGTGCAGATGGGGCGGCACCTGTCCATGCTGCAACACCAGCACGGCCTTAATCAGCCCGGCAATGCCGGCGGCTGACTCCAGGTGGCCGAAATTGGTCTTCACCGAACCCACCAGCAGCGGGTTCGCGGGGTCGCGCCCCTGGCCGTAGGCGTTGCCCAGCGCGCGGATTTCTATCGGGTCGCCCAGCGCCGTGCCGGTGCCGTGCGCCTCTATATAGCCCACCTGGGACGGCGTAACGCCGCCGGACTCCAGCGCCTGGCGTATCACCCTGGTCTGCGCCGGACCGTTCGGCACGGTGAGGCCGCCGCTGGGGCCGTCCTGGTTCACTGCGGAGCCGCGTATTACCGCCAGCACCTGATCATTGTCCCGCAGGGCGTCGCTAAGGCGCTTCAACACCACCACGCCGCCGCCTTCGCCGCGCGCATAGCCGTCTGCGGCTGCATCGAAAGTCTTGCAGCGCCCGTCGGGGGACAACATGCCCGCCTTGGAAAAGTTGATGAAGGTTTCCGGTCCGAAAATCAAATTCACGCCGGCGGAAAGCGCCACGTTGCATTCGCGCGCGCGCAGGCTCTGGCAGGCCAGGTGTGTCGTGACCAGCGAGGAGGAACACGCTGTATCGACGATCAGGCTGGGACCGGTTAAGCCCAGCAGGTAGGACAGCCGCCCGGCGGCCACACCCAGCGAGCCGCCGGTGCCGGCATAGGCGTTGATCCGCGTCGGATCGCCCGACCACAGCAGATGAGCGCCGTATTCGGTGTTGGAAATGCCGACGTACACGCCGGTGTTGCTGTTGTAGAGCCGGTCGGCGGAGATATTGGCGTTTTCCAGCGCCTCCCAGGCCAGTTCGAGCACCAGCCGGTGCTGCGGGTCGATACTCGCCGCCTCGCGCGGGGAAATGCCGAACATGTGCGGATCGAACCGGTCCACCTCCGACAGGAAACCGCCGCGACGGGTATAGGTCTTGCCCGGCGCGCTTGGGTCGGGGTCGTAATAGGCATTCACGTCCCAGCGCGCCGCCGGGACTTCGCCGGTCGCGTCGCGCCCGCCGCTGAGCAGTTCCCAGTAAGCCTCGGGCGAGTCCGCGCCGCCGGGGAAACGGCACGCCATGCCGATTATCGCGATAGGCTCGCGCCGCTCGCGTTCCAACATGTCTATCTTATCTTGCAGGTTTTTTATTGCCGCCAGCGCGCGCTTGGCGGACGACAGATCGGTGGTGCTCATCACAAACGCCCCTCTAGTTGTTCCAGTTGTGCCAGTAGCAAGGATTCGGCTTCGGCTTCCGACAGGTCTTCGACCGCGCCGTCGATAGCCATTGCCGTGGCGGGTTCGGCTTGCGACGCTACAGTGAGCGCCGGCGCCAATTCGTCCAGCAAATAGCCGGTCAGTGCTTCTATGGTCGGGTAGTCGAACAGCAGTGTCGTGCTTAAGGTCAGCCCCAGCAAGGTTTGCAGGCGGTTTTTGAGTTCCACCGCAATCAGGGAATCGACGCCCAGGTCGAACAGGCGCTCGCGCGGCGCGACTTCGTTGCGCGGCAAGCGCAGCACTTCCGCGACCAGATCGACCAGCGCGTCGACCAATAGCGGCTTGCGCTCGTTTGCGCTGACCTGCTGCAAGCGCGCGCGCACCGAATCGGAATGATCCGGCGCGCTGCCCGTCGTAGTAGCGGATGCCGCGACATGGGCGAGGAAGGGCGACGGGTGGGCTGATGCATAACGCGCCCAGTCCATCGCCAGCACGCCGACCTGCGCGTCGCTGTTTGCGCCCAACAGCTTGCCCAGCATGTCGAGCGCGCCTTGGGTGCTGAGGCTGCCCACGCCCTGGGATTCGAGGCGCGCCTGTTGGCCGGCAGCCAAACGGGCGGCCATGCCGCTTTCGCCCCACGGCCCCCAGTTCACGCTCACCCCCGACAAGCCGGCGGCGCGCCGGTGCTGCGCCAATGCATCGAGGAAGGCGTTCGCTGCGGCGTAGTTGGATTGGCCGGCGCTGCCAAGCTGTGACGCCGCCGAGGAAAATTCGACGAACAACGGCAGGTCGCGTTTTCTTGTCAGTTGGTGAAGATTCCACGCGCCGTTCACCTTGGGCGCCAAGACGCGCGCCCAGCGCTCCCAGTTTTGGCTGTCGATCAGGCCGTCGTCCAATACGCCCGCGAGGTGGAATATTCCGCCCAGCGGCGCTTGCTCGCGCTCTATCCGTTCGAGCGTGGAGACAAGCGCGGCGCGGTCGGCGACATCGGCCTGATAATGCCGGGGCTGCGCGCCCTGTTCGGTGAGATGCGCCAGCAATGACTCATCGGCGGGGCCGCGCGCGAGCAGCGCCAGATGTTTTGCCCCCTGCCGCGCCAGCCACACGGCCAGTTCGCGCCCCACCGCGCCGTTCGCACCGGTGATGAGGTAGGCCGCATCCGCTTGTAGTGCGGGAGCCGCGTCCGGCGTCGGGAGCGCTTCCAGGCGCGCCACATAGGCTTGTGCATCGCGCCACGCGCTGCGGATTTCGTTCGGGACTAGCGCCAGCGTCGTCTGCAAATCGACGACGCATCGTTCCTTGCTGACGGCGGTGTCGAGGTCCAGGCAGGTGCAGTCCCATTCGCCGTGCTCCGCCGCTGCGGCCAGCCCCAGACCCCACAATAGCGCCTGATGCGGTGCGTGCAGCATATCGCCCTCCATCACGATCTGCGCGCCACGGGTCACCAGCAGCACGCGCCGGCGCGGCGCGCCGCCGGTTTTTTGCCCAGCACCGGCGCCGGCCAGCGCCTGCAACAAATGCAGCGCGCCGGCGCAATGCCGGTGCTCTTCCAGCCTATCCGGCTCGTCTATCCCCCACAGGTAAACCACCGTATCAACCGGCTTGCGGGCGGCAAGCAGTTGTACGAAATCGGCGGGGGATGAGGCAGACAGGAAATATCTGTCTTCCCCGTTTTTTTGCAGGTCGGCGGCGTATTGGTGCGAGTGCGCATAGACCCGCGTCACCGCGCAGTCGCCGCCGCTGCGCAGCACCGCAGCCAGGTGATCGCCGATGCCACCGACATCGCAAAACACCATGCAATGCGCCGGGGCGGGCGCCGGCGTCGTCGCCCCCAGCGCTTCCCAGACTATCCGGTAAAGCGCGGGAACGAGCTTGGCGCTTGATCCCGGCGCGAGTAGCGCATTGCGTCCGGCGCAACGCGCTTCGAAGCCGATGAAGGCGGCCACCGGCTCGCCCTGTTCGCTATATAGGTGGATGTCCCCCACCAGCCGCGTGCTGTCGTGCTGGCGCACCACAGCATGAGCCACCAGCGGCTGGCTGCTGGGGGCGGCATGATAAAAATGCAGCGCTTCCGCCGAGAAGGGAATAAAGCTTTCTTCTATATCCATGGCCTGCGCCATAGCCAGCACACCGAAACAGGAATCGATCAGGCCGGGGTGCAAAGAATAACGTCCTATCGTCCGGCTAAGTTCGATAGGTGTACTCAGTTTAGCTATCGTCTCCCCGTTGCCGCGACGTAGCGCAGTCAACCACTGATAGCTCGCGCCAACGACGATGTGTCGGCGGCGTTGCAGCTCATAGACCTCGGCGACCGGCAAGTCTTCGGCGCAGCGTTGCCAAATAGCGCGCAAATCGGGGGTCGGCGCGGCTGGGGAGATCGGCGCAATTTTTCCCTTGGCATGCAGCGTCGGCTCCCGCCCGCCGTCCGCCAAGCCCACCAGACGAAACTCCGCCTGCTGCTTGCCTTGCGGGCTAATCGCCAGTTGCACGATACGCTCGCCATCCTCGGGCACGACCAGCGCCATCGGGAACATCACGTCCGTTAACAGGCAAGCGCCGTCGGCGGCGACATCGGCCAGCGCGGCTGCGGAAAGCACCAGGGAAAGGTGCGATGCGCCGGCCACCACCAGTTGTCCGAACACCCGGTGATCGGCGATAAAGGGCAGCGCCTGCTTGGAAAAAACGGTTTCAAACAGCGTCTCGCGCAACAGCGGCGAACGGAAGCGCCGCGCCAGCAGCGGGTGATCCAGCGTGACCGCGCCATGCAGGCCGTCGCGCGCCGCATCGACTTCAATGGTCTTCCAATAAGTGCGGTGCTGGAAAGGATAGGTGGGGAGAAGCAAATCACGCCGCGCCTGTCCGCCCAGCGCCGCCCAATTTACTGCGCCGCCGTTCGCCCAATAAGCGCCGAGTGCGGCGAGCAAGGTGGCGCGCGGCGCTTCGCTCTTACGCATACTGGGCAGGAAGATTACGGACGGGTCATCCACATTGTGCCGCGCCATGCCCACCAGCGTCGCGGAAGGGCCGATTTCCACCATCAGGGTATGACCCAAACGCACCAGTTCATTGACGCCTTCGGCGAAACGCACCGGCGCGCGCACATGCCGCACCCAGTAATCGGCTGTTGCGATCTCCGCGCCGGCGCTGCGTCCGCTGACGTTGGAAATCACCGGCAGGCGCGGCGCGCTGTATGTGATGCTTGCCGCCACTTGGCGGAACGCTTCCAACATGGGTTCCATCAGGGGCGAATGGAAGGCATGGGAAACCGACAATCGGCGGCATTCCACGCCTTGTTCCTTGAAACGCGCCAACAGCGGCTCCAGCACTGCATTTGGACCGGACACTACGGTATTGCGCGGTCCGTTATACGCGGCGATGGATAGACTTGCGCCACATTCGGCCACTGCCGCTTCCACCAGTTGCGGGGCAGCCAGCACCGCCGCCATCGCGCCGCCTGCCGGCAGCGCCTGCATGAGGCGGGCGCGGGCGGCGATCAGGCGCAACCCGTCTGCCAATGTGAACACCCCCGCCACGCAGGCCGCGACATACTCGCCCACGCTATGGCCGAGCACGGCGACAGGCTCCACGCCCTTTGAGCGCCATAGTTGGCACAACGCATATTCGAGCGCGAACAAGGCCGGCTGGGTGTAGGCCGTGGCGTCCAGCGCCGCGCCGTCTCCCTCTTGTTGCGGATAAAGCAACGCCAGCAGCGGGATGTCCAGTTCCGACCGCAGCAGCCGGTCGCATTCGTCCATTGCGTCGCGGAACACCGGCTCGCTACGGTACAGTTCGCGCCCCATGCCCACATACTGGGAACCCTGGCCGGTGAACAGGAAGGCGACTTGCGGCGCGCCATGGTCGGCGGCTGCGTGGATGATGCCGTCGGCGCTACGCTGCGCGGCGAATTCGGTCAGTATTTTCCGCGCTTGTTCAGCGCTTTCCGCAACGATGCCCAGGCGTTGCGCAAACGGCGTGCGGCAGGTCGCCACTGTCGCGCACAAGGCCGGAAAATCAGGCGTCGGCGCGGCCAGCGGGCCGTCCGCCCAGCGTTGCGCCAGCGCGCGCAATGCTTCCTCGCTACGCGCCGACAGCGCGAGCAAGTGGTGCGTCTGGGTGGGTTCTGCGGGTGCGGCATCCGCTGCCGGCGGCGATTCGGACAGCAGCAGGTGGACATTGGTGCCGCTGAAGCCGAATGCGTTGACGCCGACGATACGCTCGCCGCCGCTGCCTGCCTGCCACGGCGTCAAGGCCGTCGGCACGCTGATCGACAGTTCCGACCAGGGCACCATCGGATTGGGGTTGCGCAGATGCAAGTGCGGTGGAATCGTGCGGTGTTGCAGTGCGAGGATGGCCTTGATCGTGCTGGCGATGCCGGCGCTGGCTTCGAGGTGGCCGATGTTGGGCTTGACCGAGCCGACCAGCAAGGGGTGTTTGAACACATTGCCCAGCGCGCCCAGCTCTATCGGGTCGCCCAGCGGCGTGCCGGTGCCGTGGGCTTCGATATAACTCACTGCGGAGGCGTCCACGCCGCTGCGCTCCAGCGCCTGACGCACCACCTGCTCCTGCGACGGGCCGCTGGGCACGGTCAGCCCGCCGCTGGCGCCGTCCTGATTCACTGCGGAGCCGCGCAGCAAGGCGAGGACAGGGTCGCCGTCGCGCTGCGCGTCGGACAGGCGCTTCATCACCACCACGCCGCAGCCTTCGCCGCGCACATAGCCGTTCGCCGCCGCATCGAAGGTCTTGCAGCGCCCGTCGGCGGACAACATGCCGGCCTTGCTGAAAGCGACCGAATAACCCGGATGGAACAGCAAATGCACACCGCCCCCCAGCGCCAGATTGCACTCGCGCCGCCGCAGGCTTTCAGCGGCCAAGTGCAGCGAGAGCAGCGAGGACGAGCAGGCGGTGTCCACCACGAAACTGGGGCCGTTGAAACCCAGCGTGTAGGAGACGCGCCCCGCAATCGGCGCCATCGCGCAGCCGGTGCCGTGATAAGGCCCGATTTCCGTCAGCGGCGCTTCACCTATCTGGGTGATGACCTGATCCATGCTGCTGACCCCGATGAACACCCCGGCATTGCTGCCGAACAGGTTTTCCGGCAGCAGGTTGGCGTGTTCCAGCGCCTCCCAGCACACTTCCAGCAAAATACGCTGGTGCGGGTCCAGGCTTTCCGCCTCGCGTGGGGAAATACCGAAAAAGCCGGCGTCGAAACCGTCGATGTCGTCGATAAAACCGCCAAAGCGGGAATACATTTTCCCCGGCGCATCGCGGTCGGCATCGTAAAAGCGCTCAATATCCCAGCGCTGTGCCGGAACCTCGCGTATCGCATCCACGCCGTCACGCAGCAAATCCCAGTAAAGCGCCGGGCTGTTCGCGCCGCCGGGGAAACGGCACGCCATGCCGATAATTGCAATAGGCTCGGCGCGTTCGTTCTCATGGCGCTGAACACGGGCTTTCAGTTCTTTGATTTCAAGCAGCGCCTTGGTCATCAAAGCGCGGTAATCGGGTGCGGGTGGAGTTGGATTCATTGCTCTTTCAACCTAGGCAAGACAAACTTGATCGTTGCGTGGCATAGCCCGTAGGATGTGCCGAGGAACGATGCGCTTCCTGTCGGAAGCCACATCCTACGGATATTTGATCGTTCCCACGCTCCAGCGTGGGAACGCCGTTCAGGACGCTCCAGCGTCCCGACCGAAAAGACACGCTTGGAAAAGCGGCTGCCGATTCTGGAGCCGGACAAGCCGCACTTCCTGGCCGGCACAGCGGTCGAGTCGCTGCCCGCATTTTCCCGCCCGGATTCGATGCGGATACTTCCGGTTTGTCGGCGCCATTTGCGCGCCAATAACGGATTGCGGCTCCCCGGCTACGCGATAGGGACGGCTCCCGCGTCCCCGGCGGCGTTCCCACGCTGGAGCGTGGGAACGATCCAAACGATGATCCCGTAGGATGTGCCGAGGAACGAGGCGCATCTGTCGCGTGTTGCCGCCTGGATGCACGAACGATGCGCTTCCTGTCGTCAGCACATCCTACGGACCTTTCACCGCAGAGACGCCAAGACGCGGAGGTTTCGTTGTTTCTCCGCGCCTTGGCGTCTCTGCGGTAAATATTTTTCCAGTTCCGGCTTAGCTTCATCGCTCTTTCTCTCACGCGCCCAATTCCGCCGCCAGCAGACTGGCCAGTTCGTCGTCCGACAGTTGTTCCAGGTTTTCGGCGGGCGCGGATGCGGTTTCTTCCGGCGCGCTGTTTGCCGGAAAGCCGAGCACGTCGTGTTCGATATGGTCGGCCAGCGCCGCCAGGGTGGGGTAGTCGAACAGCAGGGTGGCGCGCAGGTTGCGCCCCAGCGCTGCCGCCAGACGGTTTCTCAGTTCCACCGCACCCAGCGAGTCCAGCCCCAATTCGAACAGGCGCTGGCGCGGTGCGATTTGTTGCCTGCCGGCGAGGCCGAGCACGCCTTCCACCGCAGTGCGCAAGTGCTGTTCCAGCAGTGTGCGGCGTTGCGTAGGTGCTGCGGCCAGCAGGCTTTCCGCCAGACCGGAGCCGGAAACGGACGGCGCAACCGCTTTGGACGCGGCGACGCTCAACTCCCGATAAATCGGCGGGAATTTGTCGCGATACAATTGCCCGAGGTAAGTCGGCCAATCCACATCCAGCACCGCCGACGCACCGTTCGTTGCAAGCAGGCGACCGAGCAGCGCCATGCCCTCTATCGGCGCTATCGCGTCTATGCCGTAACCGGCAAAGCGCTGGCGATCTCTTTCCGCCTGATGGGCGGCCATGCCCGACTCGGCCCATGGCCCCCACTGGATGCTGAGTCCCGGCTTGCCGGACATGCGGCGCGCTTCCATCAGCGCGTCCAGCGCGGCGTTGGCTGCGGCATAGGCACTTTGCCCCAGGGAGCCGGTCAAAGCCGCCACCGACGAGAAGCAGACGAAGTAATCGAGCGGTTGCGCTATAAGCGCGCGGCTTAAGTTCAATGCACCGCCCAGCTTGGGCGTCAGCACCGTGGCATAGCGCGCGCTGTTTTGCTGCAACAACATGCCGTCATCAAGCACGCCCGCCAGATGGAACACCCCGGCGATGGGCGGCAAGGCTGAACTTAATATCGCACTGAGCGCGTCGGCATCGGCGATGTCCAGCGCGCCGCTATACACTTGCACCCCCTGCTGTTCGAGCGCCGCGATGCGCCCGGCAGCCGCTTCGCTTGGCGGCCTGCGCCCCAACAGCAGCAGATGGCGCGCGCCGTGCGCCGCCAGCCATTCGGCCAGACGTAGTCCCAGCGCGCCCAGGCCGCCGCTCACCAGATAGGTGGCATCGCTGCGTAGTTCGGGAGCGCTACGCGGAATTTGCCTGCGCCGCTCCAGCTTAGGCGTCCAGATGCGCCCGTTGCGTAGCGCGATCTCGGTTTCATCGGGATGGTTGAGCAACGCTGCCAGACGGGCGGCATTTGCATCGTCGTCGTCCAGGTCTATGCAATGACACGCCAGTTCCGGGTGCTCCAGGCGCACCACCCGCGCCAGCCCCCAGAGCGCGGCTTGATCCGCGCGCGGCGCGGGGCCGGCAGGCAGCGGCTGCGCGGCGCGGGTCAGCAATACCAGGCGTGGCGTTGGCGCAACGATCCCGACCATGGCCTGCACCAGATGCAACACGCGGGTGCAGGCGCGCGTTGCGGAAGCCAGCGTGGCCTCTGCTTCCGCACTTGCAGCGAGATAGACCACACCGCTGAGTGTTCCCAGCGCGCCCAACGCCTCGCGCGCCTGCTCCGCTGCATCGAGGTTCAGATAGACAAAGTTGTCGCTAGGCGAATCGACCCGCGCCCGCAGGCAATGAACTTGTTTACTTCCGGGCTGCGCTTCCATGGCTTGCGCCAAGCGCGCCACTGCCTCCGGTTGTTCGCCCACCACCAGCCAGACGCCCGTCATCGGCGTTGCGGCCAACGTGGCTTTATCCCAGCGCACGGCATACAGCGCATCGTCCAGCGCGCCGGCTTTTTCCCGCACCAGATTGCGGCTTGCCATGCGACGGGCGCGGAAGCCGCGCGCTTCGGCGATCAAACGCCCATCGGCGGCGTATAAACAGACATCGCTGAGCACTTCGTCACTTGCGCCTTGTGCCGGACGCAATTGGATATGGCTCCACAATGTCGTGCCTTGCAACGGTGCGAACCAGCGGAATTCCTCGAAACCGAAGGGCACCAGCGCTTCGTCGGCTTGTTTGTCCACCGCAGCCGTCAGCACCTGGAGCATGGAATCGATCAGCCCTGGGTGCAGGCGGTAAATATCCGTCCCGGCTTGTTCGGGCATTTCCAGGCGCGCCAGCACCTGGTTTTCGCCCCGCCGGACTTCCGTCACCCAGCGAAAGCGCGGCCCTAGGGCTATCGCGGATTGCCAAATCTCGCGGTAAAAATCCGCCGCGATAATTTGCGGGCAGCGGCTGCGTAGCCCTGCCAGCGTATCCGCAACGGCTTCGGCGGGTGCTACGAGTGGCAGCAAGCGGCCTGTGGCGTGCTCTTCCCAGCTTTCGTCGCCTTCGGCGGGCAGGCTGATAAGCTTGAATAGCCTGCCGCCATCGGCATCCGGGGACGCAATCGCAAGCTGTATGCGCCGCGCGCCCGGCTCGGGGACGACCAGCGCTTGCGGGAATATCACGTCTTGTAACGTGCAGGGCGCGCTTCCCAGGAAACTGGCGGCGGCCTCCAGCACCAGCGACAGGTGCGCCGCGCCCGGCACCACCACTTGCCCGAAAACCCGGTGCTCGGCCAGCAGCGGCAGCGTTGCGGTGTCGTAGCGGTTTTCGAACAGCGTCTGCGCCAGCAGGGGCGAGGCAGTGCGCTTGCCGGGGAAGGGCTGCGTGGCGCTTGTTGCAGTTTTATCGCCGAATTCGGACAAGGCCGGCAGCCAGTAACGACGGTGCTGGAACGCATACGAGGGTATCGATGCACGGCGGCGCGGCCAGTGGCGGTCGAAGCCGCGCCAATCGACCGGCGCGCCGCGCACATGCAGCGCCGCCAGACTCTCCAGCATCAACTGACTATCGGATACTTGCGGGCGCAGACTGGGCAGCCACTGCAACTCCGCCTCGTCCAGCGATTGCTGGGCTAGGGCGAGTAATGTGGGGCGCGGGCCGATTTCGATGAAGGCGTCCAACCCGGCGGCGCGCATCGCGCGCACGCCATCGGCGTAACGCACCGGGCTACGCAAATGATCCACCCAATACGCCGCGCCCGCCTGTTCTGCGGAGAGCGGCGCGCCGCTGATGTTGGAGTAGACCGGGATAGCGGGCGGGTTGAAGACGAGTTTGCCCGCCACGCGCGCAAAGCTTTCCAGCACCGGCTCCATCAACGGCGAATGAAATGCGTGGGACACTTTGAGCGGGCGGGTTTCGACGCCTTGCGCCGCGAGGCGTGCGACGACCCGATCAAGCGCCGCGCGCGCTCCCGACAGCACATGGTTGCGCGGTCCGTTGTACACCGCGATGACCACTTGGTCTTCGACGCCAATCAGCGCCGCGCGGCACTGCGCCTCATCCGCGACCACGGCCACCATGCCGCCGTCGCCGGGCGCTTCGTGCATCAAGCGGGCGCGCGCCGCCACCAAGCGTAATCCTGTAGCCAATGAAAACACGCCGGCGATGCAGGCGGCGGCGTATTCGCCTATGCTGTGCCCCAGCAGCGCGGCAGGCTGTATGCCCCAGCTCATCCACAGGCGCGCCAGCGCATATTCCAGCGCGAACAGCACCGGCTGGGTTAGATCAGTGCGCGCGAGGAGCGCTTCCCCCGCCTCGCCCGGCTGCGCGCGATACAACAAGGCTATCAGGCTTTGCCCGCTCTCCTGCTGCAACAAGGCGTCGCATTCGTCCATATCGCGCCGGAATCCCGGCTGGGTCTGGTATAGCTCGCGCCCCATGCCGACGTATTGCGAACCCTGGCCGGTAAACAGGAAGCCGATGCGCGGGGCGGTCTGCCCCCCCTGTCGGCCCGCCGTCCCCGCAGCCCAGGCGCCGGGGCGGCCAGCCAGCCAGTCGTCCAGCGCCGCCGCCAGATTTAAGCGGTCGGCGGCGATTAGCGCGAGTCGCTCGGGCAGGCGGGCGCGCCCGGTGTTGGCCGAAAAGCACAAGTCCGCCGGCTCAATGCCGCTTTGTTCCAGATGGGTATGCCAGCGCGCCGCCATGGCGCGCAGCGCATCCGTGCCGTGGGCACACAGCGTCAGCAGGTGCAGCGGGCGTTCGGGTTCGTGCGCTGTGGCGCGCGGCGCCGGCGCGGGAGGGGCTTCCAGCACCACATGCGCATTGGTGCCGCCGAAGCCGAAGGAGCTGACTCCAGCCAAACGCCGCCCTTCAGTCCATGGGGTGCGTTCGGTCGGCACATAGAACGAACTGCCTTCCAGCGCGATCAGCGGATTGAGTTGATGCAGGCTGGGATGCGGCGGGATTTCGCCGTGCGCCAGGCTCAGCGCGGCTTTTAACACACCGGCCACGCCGGCGGCTGCTTCCAGATGCCCGATGTTCGCTTTGACTGCGCCCAATGCGCAACGCTGGGACGGCGCCCGCCCCGCCGCCAGCACGGCTTGCAGCGCTTTGACCTCAATCGGGTCGCCCAGTGCGGTGCCCGTGCCGTGCGCCTCGACGTAGCCGATTTCGGCGGGGGCGACGCCCGCAGCCGCCAGCGCCATGCTCACCACGCGCTGCTGCGCCAGACCGTTGGGCGCGGTCAGGCCGTTGCTGCGGCCATCCTGATTGACCGCCGACCCGCGTATCACCGCCGTTATCGTATCGCCATCGCGTAGTGCATCGTCCAGGCGCTTCAACACCAGTAGCGTGCAGCCTTCGCCGCGCGCATAGCCGTCGGCAGCCGCGTCGAACGTCTTGCAGCAGCCATCCGGCGCCAACATGCCGGCCTGCGACAGCGCGATGCTCATTTGCGGCGCGAGAATCAGATTCACCCCGCCCGCCAAAGCCAGGGAGCATTCGCCCCGGCGCAATGCCTGGCTCGCCTGATGTATCGCAACCAACGACGACGAGCAGGCGGTGTCGATAGCCATGCTGGGGCCGAGAAAATCGAACTGGTAGGAAATCCGGTTTGCGGCGATGCACAGCGCCTTGGCCGGGCCGGTGTAGGCGGAAATGTTTTCGGCAACGCCGAATTGCCATGCGCTGTAGTCGTCGGTGCTGATGCCGACGTATACCCCGGTGTCGCTGCCGGCCAGTTCCCCAATGTCAAGTCCCGCGCGCTCGATGGCTTCCCACGCCACTTCCAGCAGCAAGCGTTGCTGCGGGTCCATGATCTGTGCCTCGCGCCCGCCGATGCCGAAAAAATCCGCATCGAAGCCCGCCACCTCATGTTCGGACAGAAAACCGCCGCGCAACGTGGTCACGCAACCCGGTCCCACGCCTTCCTTCACCGGAATGCCGGCGCCTTGCCAGCGCCCATCGGGCAGCGATTGGATGGCAACGCGCTTATCAGTCAGCAGTTGCCAGAATGCTTCCGGGCTATCCGCGCCCGGCAGGCGGCAGGCCATGCCGATGATAGCCAGCGCGCCGTCCGTTGGCGCGCGCGCCGGGTGCGCCGCGCCATGCGTCGCGCCAACGCCCGTCCCCGCCAGGTGGGCGCTCAGCGCGGCGACGCTGGGGTATTCCCACAGCAAGGTCGGGGAAAGATCGTCCTTGCCCAGCCATTGTTCCAGGTCGCCTACCAGTTCAACGCCGATTCGCGAAGTCAGGCCGTATGTGGCGAACGGAGCTTGCGGGTCTATCTCATGGGGGGACAATTCCAGGCGCGCCGCCAATGCCGCGATCAGCCAACCGGCCAGCCGGTCGGTTTCCATCCCGACCGCACCTGTCGTCGCTGCGGCAGGCGCGGACGCGGCATGGGGCTTGGTCCATTGCGCCAGCGCGGCAAGCGTTCCGTTCAGGAACGCGCTGCGGCAATTGCGCCGCTGCAACTTGCCGCTGGAGGTTTTGAGCACCCCACCTTTGCGTAGCGCAACGAAAGCGTACAGTTCCAACTCGTGCCCGTCCGACACCGCCCGCCGCACGGCTTCGAACAGGGGCTGCCAGTCGTCCAATGGCCGGTTGACCTCGGCCACCACGACCAGATGTTCCTCGCCGCCCTTTTCAACCGAAAAGGCCGCGCAGTGATCCGGGCGAAACTCGGGATGGCTTTGCTGTACGCTCCACTCAATGTCCTGCGGATAGTGGTTCACGCCGGCGATGATAATCAAATCCTTGAGACGTCCGGTCACATACAGTTCGCCGTCGCTCAAAAAACCCAGGTCACCGGTGCGCATGTAGCCGGGAGCGTCCGCTTCGCCCTCCGGGCGGACGTTAAACACTGCCGCGCTCTCGACCTCCTGCCCCCAATAGCCCACCGCCACGCTGGGGTCGGAAACCCAGACTTCGCCCACTTCATGGGCGGCGCAACGGCGCCGGGTTTGCGGATCGACGATAGCCAGTTGCATGTCGCTCAACGGAGTGCCGCAACTCACCACGCTACGCGCCAACGCGCCGGGTTGCGCCGCAACATAGCGCTGATCGCGCTCCAGCGCATCGGCATCCGCGCTGCATGATTTCGCAACCTCGCCGACGGGCTTGGTGGCGACCAGCAAGGTGGCTTCGGCCAAACCGTAAGAGGGATAAAACGCTTCCGGCCTGAAGCCGCAAGGCGCGAAGTATTCGACGAAGCGGGTGAAGGTCGCTTCCCGCACCGGCTCCGCCCCGTTGCTGGCGGTGCGCCAGCAACTCAAATCAAGCGTGTCGCGTTGCGCCGGGGTGATTTTGTTCAGGCACAGCTCGTAGGCGAAATTCGGCGCTTGGGTATGGGTGCCGCGATAACGGTGTATCGCTTCCAGCCAACGCAGCGGGCGCTTGATGAAGGTCAGCGGCGACAGCACATAACAGGGTATGCCGGTGTAGACCGGCTGCAACAGTCCATCGACCAAGCCGTAATCGTGGAAATACGGCATCCAGGTGACGGCCACACTTTCCCCGCTGTAGTCCCATGCGGTTTGCGACAGCATCAGGTTGCGCAACACGCAGGCATGGGTCAGCATGACGCCCTTGGGGCTGGACGTGGAACCCGAGGTGTATTGCAAATACGCCAGATCGCTTGCGGCTATGGGCGGCGGCGACCATGCGTCGGCCAGACCGATGTCTATCTTGTCGCTGCACAGCCAGGGCGTGGTTTCCTGTTCCAGGGAAAGCGAATTTTGGCAAATCGCATCGGTCGCGAGGATCAGGCGGGCGCCGGCGTCTTCGATAATGGCGCGCAGCCGGGGAAAGGTGCGCTTGAAGCGGGCGCCCTCGGGCGGCGGCGCGGGAATGGGAACCACGCCGGCGTATAAACAGCCGAAAAACGCCGCGATAAATTCCAGCCCCGGCGGATAGACCAACAACACGCGCTCAAAGGGCAAAACCGGCGCGCGCGCCAATGCAACAGCCACGGCGCGCGCCGCCTGGTCAAGTTCGGCGTAAGTGTACGTCTGGTCTTCATGCACCCCCTCTTTTAGATAGGTGTAAGCCAGCCGCCGGGGGGTGTGACTGGCACGAAAACGCAATAGCGCTACGAGCGTGGAGCAATCTTTGTCGGCTTGAAGCATATTCTAGAATACCGGTTTCGCCATGAATCCCTTTAACTATACCAAGAACGGCCACAATTCACACGTATCAATCCCACATTCTGCGTACATCGCTGGGTGACCCGCAACTGGCCGTCCACCAATAGCCAATAGGCATATTTACTAAAAACAAATATATTCAATATATTACAAAAAATCGAGAGCGCCGTAAACTGTTGGTTTATTGAATGCAGGTTGCCTTATGCGCATATTTGCAAAACAACTGCAAATGCGCTCCCGAGCCCCCCTTTTTCACCGTTATGCGCGTTGGCAGACAGATGGCGTAGGGTTTTGCTCATAAACTCCGGCTATCGAACCAACCTGCGCACCATCTCTGCAAACAAAACGGTCTTGGCGAAGAACAGTATTTGCCCGGCATGGTTTGCCGAGGCATTACTTCCGGTTTCATCACGTATTCAACCTAGAAAGCTCAGTTGACCGCTTGCCAGGATATATAACTTAGTGGTTCTAAAAAATTTTTCCATGTGTTTCGCGTTCACCCGTATGGTGAGAGCGCTACGGGCTGGATTGCACGGTTTTCCGGGCGCATGGCGGCGTTGCAACTCCTTGAGAAGGGAATGGAACGACCATTCCGCGTCGTTGCGCCTTGCCCTGCACCCGGAAAACCGCACACTCCAGCCCGT